>NZ_CP189884.1:0-103855 GCF_052050035.1 Symbiopectobacterium purcellii | reverse complement strand
CATCGGCTAGTGCCGGTACGATTTGCGCCGGCGACAGACTGGCGAATCGTGGCTCATGGCAGATGGCCAGCACCTGCTGTTCCTCTTCAGCACTGAGCCTGTTTTTCGGCATCGGCCGTGATGCCGTCGGTCGCCGGTCGTCAGGACTTAGCCGCCAGCGCTGGAACGTCCGCTCGCTAATACCTACAGACCTGCAGGCATCGCTTTGCCGGACGCCGGCAGTGGCAGCCTCCTCCAGCATCTTCATCAGCCGTAACCTGTCGGCTGTGCGCGTCATTCGACCTCGCGTTCTTCGTCGAAGAACGCCTTGAGCTTTTTTTCCAGGATGAGCAGTGCCGCCGCTTCGGCGATGGCTTTGTCCTTGCGGGCTATTTCACGATTAAGCTGCTGAATTTCTTTTTGCTGTTTCTTTATTAAGGCTCTTTCTGCACGCTGACCTGGCTGCATAAACTCGTCCTTCCACTGCTGAATCTGTTCAGGATAGAGGCCTTTACGGCGACAGTATTCAGCCACAGCATGAGCAGAAAGCGGCGCGGTTTCAACGATAACGGCGAAGCGCGCATCCTGAGACCACTCCAGGTGGAGTTTACTCTCACTGGCTGCCGACTGAGTCGGAATTCCAGCCTGAGACCGCCAGCCATAAAGCGTATTGGCGGGAATGCCTTCCAGGCGGGATATCTGGTAAATAGACTGACTATGCGGCGGCAACATTCTGGCGATCACAGCCGCTTTACGTTCTGGCGAATAGCTTCCCATGAACAGCTTCTCCAGCCCCCTAGATTTTTTTCACTCAGAGGCGACAACTACCCTGACATGGGGGGGGCACAAAACTACATATTACGTGCTCTTTAAATATTTATTTTGTGTGGTTTATAATTTGTTAAACGCACCGTCTTTCGCAAGCTTTTCCCTGAATGCTTCCAGAATATATCCCGTCATGAGAAGTGAGGTAGTATTGTTGCTCTTCAGTACTTCGTAGGCATCCCATAAATCTTCAGGTATTTGAAGGTTTTTCGCCTTACGCGCTGGCTTTACCTTTTTAACCGATTCAACCGGACTAACTATGTGGTCAGTAGCTGTAACTTCTTCTGTTTTGGTCGCTGCGCTTTCCTGAAGCGGAGCATTTTTTGCCACTTTAGAAAGGCGAGAAAGCATATCTTTTTTAGTACTCATAAAATACCTTATTGATACATAATGTGTACATTATAAATACATTATATGTATTTATTTTGATTCATCCAGAACTTTGCGTATATCAAGGAATAGAGAGCGGAATGCTATCCCGGCCTTACTGTGACGTGAGGATAAATGCTCAACCACTCCTACGCCTTCACCGAATTTTTCTGGTACGAGGTTATCGCGTGGGATCGGGGTATCGAGGCGCTTTAGGTTGTCGAACTGTGCTAAGTGAGCATCTATCGCTTTAAAATTCGTGCGTGAAGGGTGAGTTTTATACATCACCAGATGCGCGGTAATTTTTGTACCCATTTCGCGAGAAATCTCATTAAGCGCATCACTAAATAGCTGGACACCCAATAGGTCTGAGGGGTCATCGTGGAAAGGTGAAAGGACAAGATCAGCAATAGCAACCGCAGTACGAGTGATTGCAGAGTCAAACCCATCGCAGTCCACCAAGATAGTTTTTCCTTCCTCTTTCGCAGTTAGCAGGTCTTCTGCAAATTTTTCTGCACTATCCACGCCACTCTTGAGCCTAATTACGTGCCATTGTGTCTCTACTGGTCTGAATCCGTTGAAAGTAGATACAGCCGGGGTCTGGTCGGTGTCGTAGAAGTCATCTGGTTTTACTTCTGGAGGGCTTTGTTGAATAATTTAACCGTTTGATTTACATCTTCTTTAGTTAGAATGCATTTACAGAGAATGTATTTTGTTAGAACGACAAATCAAATAGTTAGCACAATAAAAAGCATTCCGAGAGGAAAAATTAGTCGTTGAAATTTTATAATGCTTATATAAATCAGTATTTTAAATTATTCAACAAAGCCCTTCTGGAGCTATGTTAATGCTGAGGGCTGATTTACCGACGCCACCTTTTGGTATTGCAACGGCAATGATTTTTCCAGAGTACGGATTGTGTTCTTTATTCATATTTTTTTTATCCCTATATAGGTTTTTTTAGTATGTAATATGTACAGAATACACAGAGATGTAAATGATGCAATATAGGTACTATAAAAATATCCAAAATGTACGTTTTTAGTATTTTTTGTGTATGCTGAGTATTAGCTTAGCTTGATCACTATCCATTGAGAACTGTACCCCATGCATAGCAAGGACATCGAGCGCAAAAACCCGCGTATACGCTTCAGTGCTGCGGCTGTAGCGGTGTCCGAGCAGTCCCTGTAAGACCTTCTGCGGTACGCCATTCATGAGCAGGTGCATCGCAAAACTGTGTCTTAAGGTGTGTGGCGTAACGGTTATCGGGAATGTTACACCGTCACTGGCTGCGCGGTTTAACGCGGCATTCAGCCAGTTAACCGGCGTTTGCCGGGAGGTGATAGGCCACACCGGTTGATGCTTCACGCGCTTACGCCACGTCGCCAAAAACTCCTGCATCCTTAACGCATACCCTGCATCGAGCAGGGGAACAAGGCGGATCACTGGCTCAGGGGGTTTTCGGTAGCGCGAGTCCGGATGTTCCACTGGTTTCGCTTCCTTGCGTGGACGTCCGGGAGGACGGCTGGATTCTCGTTCACGCTGCTTCAAAGTCTTAACCACTGCCAGCGGTTTAGGGTGCTGGCGTGTCGGTTCCAGCACAAAATCAACCGGCCTCAATGTAATTCCCTCACCGGGGCGAGCGCCGGTGTTCCAGAGCGTGTCAAAGTACATGCGCTGATTGTGGTCTGAAAAATAGGAGAGCAGAACTGACACTTCCGGAGCAAGCAGGTATTTAGGTAGTTCACCGCCCAGCTGCGCGGCGTAATCGCGCATTGCCCTGGCAGTAACAAAGGGTAGGGGAGCGCTGATCGGATCATGCCAGACGTCGCTACGTGAATTCTGCAAAATTTCGCGGGGTAAGTGACTCAATTTTTAAAATCTCGCATTCCTGGGCTATCACACCAATTATGACCCAATCCGCGCCGGTGTCCGATCACAAAAACTCCGATCACCGAAATCAATGTTCTGGACATTTTTTCCGAATATGCCGATACGTCTAGGTCACGAGGCCGATATGGTGCAGGAATGGGGCAGGGCAGGTGCATTGGCCAGCGGTCAGACACTACATCTTGTGCGCCGGTCAGCTGATCGGGACACCAGATGTTGATTATCCACAGAAACCGGGGATAAGAGCGGGATAACTGGACAGAAAGCGCTGTATGTCCAGTGAAGGGAAAATGCATAACGATTGTTGCCATAATAGGCACATGTGCCGAGAGTGTAAAAAGATCTGTGTAAATGGCATTTTGAGGAAAACCTTCAGAGGACAAAAAATGCCTATCAGCAACGAACTTATTGACCAACTGCTTCAGGATTGCCACTCCCCTCAGGAGCTTCTGGGTGAATCAGGCCTACTCAAGGTGCTGACTAAAAGACTGGCGGAACGGGTTCTTCAAGCTGATATGGAGATACACCTTGGGTATGCTAAGCATGACCCGGCAGGTAATCATTCAGGCAACTCCCGCAATGGCAAGACATCCAAGAGCGTACGTAGCCAAAATGGGGCGCTCGAGCTCGATATTCCGCGCGACCGCAACAGTACCTTCGAGCCGACACTGATCGGTATAGCCAAGCGACTTAATTTTGATTACACCATATGGACTGAGAACAAACTCTCTGTATCGCAACCCATCTCTCTTTTTTTGCTTTTTGCTTGTGCCCATTTATGCTCAATTGGGTTAAGATCTGGCGAATATGTAGGCAAATACTCCACCATATACCCTGCATCGATGATGACTTGTTGAATATTATGTTTTTTGTGAAAAGTGGCATTGTCCATCATGATTACACTGTTTTTAGGGAGTACTGGGATAAGGACTTGTGTGACCCAGGCATAGAAAACATCGCTGTTAATATTGATATCAAATAATCCGATAGCAAACAGCGTTGTGCCTAATAAAGCGCCGATAACATTTGTTCTTCCCCTAGCTCCCCAGTTCTTCAGGCCAAAACACCGTTGACCTTTTGGGGAATAGCCGTGAGTCCGTGGGGTATCGTGTGAAAAACCACTTTCATCAATAAAAACAATAGGTTTACCTTCTTTTTCATACTGTTGTTTTTTTTGTTGAAATCCCTGCCGGGCGTTTTCGTCGGCTTTCGGATGACGTAGAGTTTTTTTTATAGGTCAATCCCAGCTTTTTAAGCGCTTGCCAAATGGCCTTCTGACAAACGCCAAAACGCTCTGCACGTTCTTTTTGGTAAGCATCTGGATATTGTTCAACATCTTTTATCAACTCGGATTTATCGATCTTTCGCTGACGCGTGGTCGATGCTTTTGACTCTATTTGATTAATCCAACGCGATACAGAGGCAGGGCCAATCCGAAATTGCTTCGCTGTTTCTCGGATACTCAACCCTTCGTTTTTCCGTGTAGATATCACTTTACGTCTAAAATCAATTGAATAGCTCATTTAAATAATGTAATCAAAATTAAGTCGTTTAGCTATAAGCACGAAAAACAGCTTAACGGCTTCGATGACCGCATTATTTCTCTCTATTCCAGAGGGCTATCAACCAGTGATATTCAGGCTCACTTTAAAGAAGTCTACGGGGTCGATGTTTCCGCTGGCTTCATTTCTCAAGTGACCAATGCCGTGATGGATGACGTTAAGCGCTGGCAGCAACGGCCGCTGGATGCGTTTTATCCCATTGTTTACCTTGACTGTATTGTGGTCAAAAGCCAGGACGGCGGAGCCGTGACCAACAAGTCTGTTTACTTGGCTCTAGGCATCAACGGCCAGGGCGAAAAAGAGCTGCTGGGGCTATGGATAGCCAAAACCGAGGGGGCCAAGTTCTGGTTATAGCCAACCGACTTAAAAATGATTACATCCTATGCCCTGATATGCGGCAAAGAAGCATAGCTGGCTGTTATCAAAATAATGTCGCTTGGCTATATCTGTAATGACAGAACTGAAAAATCGTGGGCTACAGGACATCTTCATCGCCTGCTGCGATGGCCTGAAGGGCTTTCCTGATGCCATTGAAGCTGTTTACCCGCATACGCGGGTACAGCTCTGCATCGTGCATCAGGTGCGGAACTCGCTGCGCTACGTCGGCTGGAAAGAGCGTAAAGCCGTTGCTGCCAGCGCTTAACTTCATCCATCACAGCATTGGTCACTTGAGAAATGAAGCCAGCGGAAACATCGACCCCGTAGACTTCTTTAAAGTGTGCCTGAATATCACGGGTTGATAGCCCTCTGGAATAGAGAGAAATAATGCGGTCATCGAAGCCGTTAAGCTGTTTTTCGTTCTTACCGATCAGTGTCGGCTCGAAGGTACTGTTGCGGTCGCGCGGAATATCGAGCTCGATCTCCCCATTTTGGCTACGTACGCTCTTGGATGTCTTGCCATTGCGGGAGTTGCCTGAATGATTACCTGCCGGGTCATGCTTAGCATACCCAAGGTGCATCTCCATCTCAGCTTCAAGAACCCGTTCCGCCAGTCTTTTAGTCAGCACCTTGAGTAGGCCTGATTCACCCAGCAGATCCTGAGGGGAGTGACAATCTTGAAGCAGTTGGTCAATAAGTTCGTTGCTGATAGGCATTTTGTTATCCTTTGAAGGTTTTCCTCAAAATGCCATTTACACAGATTATTTTACAGTCTCTTTTATTTTGGGCATCCTCTGGGTGAGATGCGTCTGGTGAGCAGAGTCTTTGAAATGTAAGTCCTTTCAATAACACTAAAGGCTGCCTCATCACAAACTTTGCAACAGTGCCATTTTAAAACAATTACATCCTTTTTCTGTTAAATGATAAAATATTATTTCCCCTCCAATATATATTCTTTCATGTACTGGTTTTTTTGATTCTAGGTATCTCTGCTCATTCATCATTGTTGGTATTATGTCAACTAAGTTACCTTCAAGTATTGTGCAATCTGGTTTTACTCCTGTCCCATATTCTAATGATTCAGATTTAAAATCGTTAGTTGAACGATATGCATACGATACGGTTTTACCAGTTTCTTCACAAATACCAAATTGATAGACTGTTGTTGTAAATTAATCAGGCAGAGAAAATTCTTGTTTATAGTGGCTTTGTTGAATAAATCAGAATTAGCCGACAGGATGACTCCCTCTGCTACACCTGTTATCCTATCCTGACGCTGTCCGGCATACCCAACAACGTCATACGGTTCAGCCCGGCATACCCAACAACGTCATACGGTTCAGCGCTTTGACCATCGCCATGGCTTCACCTACTTGAGCCTCATAGTCACGCAGGCTCAGATGGCCACCCAGCAAAGTTTTTATGCGGAACATCGCTGTTTCTGCCACTGAACGCCGGTGATAACCCACTTTCTTTTTCCAGATATCATTACTCCCGCTCAGACGCTGATTCGCCACCGCATGGTTACGTTCATGGTACTTGTCCGGCCAGTATTTGGCTCCGCTTCGCGGCGGGATAAGGGGCCTGATTTTCTTTCTCAGCAACGCATCGTGGCAGTAACGGGCGTCATAAGCACCGTCTGCTGACACTTCCCTGATTTTCCGGTGGGTTTGGTTAATCAGGCCCGGCAGTGCCTGCGCATCTGTCGTTCCGCTGAGCGATAAGCCGGCACAGATAATCTCATGCGTCGCACTGTCTGCTGCCAGATGAAGCTTGCGCCACACTCTTCGTCTGTCAGCCCCATGCTGCCTGACTTTCCATTCACCTTCGCCAAAGACCTTCAGACCGGTACTATCGATGACCAGATGCGAGATTTCACCACGCGTTGGCGTTTTTATGCTGATACTGACGGTTTTTGCCCGCCGACTGACCAGCGAGTAGTGCGGGCAGCGCAGTGGCAGGCTCATCAGTGTAAAAACCGAGTCGACAAAGCCCTGTAATGCCCGGAGCGACAGGTTAAACACGCGCTTTATCATCAAAACCGTGGTAACAGCCATATCGGTGTAGTAAAGCGGCCGACCACGACCTTCAGGCGAAGAACTGTCAGTCCATGCAGCGATGGCCGACTCATCAAGCCAGACCGTCAGGGAGCCGCGTTGTCTGAGTGCTTTGTTGTAGGTGGGCCAGTTGGTGATTTTAAACTTTTGCTTTGCCATGGGGAGCTGCTATCGGGAGCGATGATAGTGCTCTGATCCGGCGATCCCCTGAAAGTTCGATTTATTCAACAAAGCCGTTTATAGTCTAACCAAAGTCTATTAAGTGCTTTTGGAGTGTGAAAATCCAAATTTTGGATGCCCCGCACAACCATCCTTGTTGATGCTTCAAGTAACCACTTATTTGCAAAGCCACCTGCTCCAGTGCCAGCTACGATGGTTTTTAAGTGAGGTATAAAGCCAGACTTACTAGGCTGTGTCCCTTAATTGCCTAGTAGATGAAAAATCGTACAACACAGGCAGTTTTTGATTGTAAAAACACACGGGTTAGTCCAAAAAACGAACAGAGTTGATGTGTATTTCTTATTTTCAATCAGTGAAAATGAATTAAGGGACACAGCCTAAAAAAAACAATAGGCTTCCCATTATCAACAGCAAGAGTATCTGTCGCTACTACCGATTGTATTTCGTCGGTATAAAATATTAATGATGACATTTAATTCCCTCTATCAATTAATTATGCTCTGTAATCAACCACCCATAATATCCAAATCACCCTATTTTAGCTGATTCTAATAACCAGTGATTTCGTTGGTTTTCATCCATGTTGTCCCATGCTGCAAGTGCAGCTTTCAACACGGTTGTTTTACTTTGCCCTGTCCTCATTGCCTCGGATTTGAGTATACCTTCGAAATTTTCATTCAAGCGGAAATTAAGCAGCTTGGCTTTAGCTGTTACTGGATTTTTACTGGCTCCGGCAATGAAACGCGCAGTTTCTGCGTTAGTCGCTGGTTCGTTTGATTCAGGAAGTTTTGGGGTATTCAGTTTTAAAGCCATTTTTTGATCTCTTTAATCAGGACACTATAACGAATGTCTTTATAGTGTATTTACAATGTAAATATTTATTGTTAATTTACTGAATTTATTAAACAATTCCTAATTCCATACCAACTAATTCGAGCTGTGCTTTTGCATTGTTAAGGCTGGAAGCACGAGCTACATCATGCACCCCTGCCCCTTCGTTACATGCGTTTTCGAATACATCCAACTCGGCTATTCTTGTCTTTAATGGTTGAATCCAGATGCTGTCTGAACGGAGTATTTTGTCTAGTTCTATGGCTTTCTGTGTGTGACGTGGTTTGCTTGGATTAATGCGCGTCATTAATACCCACGGTTGAAGATTTCCATTAGTCTTTTGAGCTATTCTGACTTTTTCCGTTACGCTTGTTAGGGTTTCACTTTCAAAGTCAGATGAAGGTTTTACCAGTGTAACCATGATGTCTGATACGGTCAGAGCGCTACGGAACTCATGGCTATCATGCCCTGGACAATCCACGATCAGTACTTCACAGAGTTTGCTTAGGCGGCTTATCTCCTTGGTTACATTCCCGTATGCCTCATGCACAGGGACGGGTAACAGGCCATTTGCCTGACGCTTTTCACTCCAACTGAACATGTCTTTGTTTTTGTCTGTTTTCAGAACGATAACCGACTTGCCTTTGTTTACAAGCATAGAGGCCGTATTAGCTACGTAGGTGCTTTTCCCAACACCGCCTTTGTCTGATACTACCAGTAAAATTTTACCCATTTGAGGCCTCATATTATTTACGTTGTAAAGATGGTATAAAGATATATCTGTCTTTACAGCATCTTTATACACCGAGCGCTTTACTATGTAAAGACGTTATAAAGACTTTATAGTATTTACATAGTAAAGCAATAGTAAATCACGAAATGTCTTTACGTGTGATTTACAATGTAATGATTGATGTGTCTTTACAATGTTAATTGTATGTCTTTATGATGTTTATCGGTTACAACGTAACAAAAAATGGGAAACTGGCGAAAATGGAGCTTAGGACATAAATTCAAGGCGAAAACAGGTGTGTTGCAAATATGTTAATGGTTGGTCGGTTAAGCTAAAATTTGATGATCAGTTATGTATGCCAAAAAAGAATGAAATCGCCGGATTGAGCTTGGTTTTTGAAGGTTTCGTAGTAGATATATGGTTTGGCTGCTATAAAATTATCAAAAGTCGGCAATTTAACATATTGTATCTTACCCGTACCGATTTCTGAGGGCTTGTCAGCAACTCTTTGGCTGAGGTGGTGGCTGATAAAACATTTATATGAATGTTGTAACTAAAGTATGTTTTGTTAAAAGCCGAAGGTGGTTAGCCTCCGGCTTTAGCTACGTTTCCGTCACCATCAGAAGAAGATGCGGATCAGTTCTAAAAGTGCGATTAACACTTTTAGAACCATGATTGCTTTATCGATAAAAGCGCCCATGCGTTTCTCCATAAATGGAGAGAGAACACCGCTGCTCGCTCTTACACTGCCTGTTACAACGGTTTCTACACGGTCAGTTATAGGTAGTTGCCCCATTCCCAGTCGAAACGCAACAAAGTGACCCACTGGCCAGACCCGGGTAAAATCACCGTTCTGGCCATACTGGAGAGCCTGTTGCATGCAGGGAAAACATCTGACTCAGAAAGAACGGTTCTACATCGAAAAGCGGCGTGGTGAAGGTGTCAACCAGGCTACCATCGCCAGAGAGCTTGCTCTGCCTCCCTCGACCATCAGTAGGGAACTCAGACGCAATACCGACACCACTTTCAATGGTGTCTACTGCTGTAGAAGGGAGGACACTCTGGCCCGGAGACGCCGTCATAAGCCTCTGCCAGAAAATGCTTTTCACCAGCTGGAGCCACACATTCAGGACTTCATTAGGTAGAAGCTTTCCACTCACTCTTCACCTGAAATCATCAGTGGCCGTTTGCCCCTAGAATTCGGTATATCTGTCAGAAAAAATACGCTCTATCGCTATATCCTGCAGGAGAGACAGGCTGGCGGGGAGCTATATCAGCAACTTCCTCATCGGGGAAAACGTTACAGGTACCATACCGAAAACCTCAAACCAGGCTCTATTCACAACCGTGTTGGCATTGAGCATCGCCCAGCTCAAGCCGAGCTTAAACAGGAGCCTGGCCACTTCGAAATTGACACTATTTTTGGCAAAGACCAGAAGTCATTCCTGTTAACCATCGTAGATAAAGCATTGAAAAACTTCATCATTCGCAAACTGCCTAATAAGCGCGCGGAAACTGTGGTTGCTGCTTTCAGGGACATTGAAGCCAATACCTTTTGCAAGTTTAAGACCCTAACAGCTGATAACGGCCCTGAATTCGCTCTGCACGAGCAAATGACTCAAATCACAGGGGCGCAGGTCTACTTTGCCCGTCCTTATCATTCCTAGGAGAGGGGCTTGAATGAGCACACCAACGGGCTGATACGACGTTTTTACCCAAAGGGAACAGACTTCAGTCAGGTCAGCCATCGTAAGATGGCCGAACTCGAACACATACTCAATACAAGGGGCAGAAAATCGCTGGGCTATCATTCCCCCAATGAGGTATTTTTAACGCACTTACTGGTGGCATAAGCCCCTACCGTTTTGTTGCGTTTCGACTGGGAATGGGGCCATCACGGCATTGGTCACTTGAGAAATGAAGCCAGCGGAAACATCGACCCCGTAAACTTCTTTAAAGTGAGCCTGAATATCACGGGTTGATGGCCCTCTGGAATAGAGAGAAATAATGCGGTCATCGAAGCCGTTAAGCTGCTTTTCGTGCTTACCGATCAGTGTCGGCTCGAAGGTACTGTTGCGGTCGCGCGGAATATCGAGCTCGAGCGCCCCATTTTGGCTACGTACGCTCTTGGATGTCTTGCCATTGCGGGAGTTGCCTGAATTATTACCAGCCGGGTCATGCTTAGCATACCTAAGGTGTATCTCCATCTCAGCTTGAAGAACCCGTTCCGCCAGTCTTTTAGTCAGCTCCTTGAGTAGGCCTGATTCACCCAGAAGCTCCTGAGGGGAGTGGCAATCCTGAAGCAGTTGGTCAATAAGTTCGTTGCTGATAGGCATTTTTTGTCCTCTGAAGGTTTTCCTCAAAATGCCATTTACACAGATCTTTTTACACTCTCGCCAATTTCGGTGACAGGATACATTTCCATTTAAAAACAACTGTACATAGACAGTTCTTAAACCTTACTTAAACACTCATTCAACACTGTATTATCATGTACTAATGTGATTGATTTATTTAATGCCATAAATGAAATTACTTATATGTTTATCTCGATTACACGATATAATCTCATCGTATCAAAGAGGTACATCTGGTTCCCTGGTGTAAGCTAAATAAATTTTATTTCCTGGTGTTAGCTACTGTTGCTACTGGCCCTTGTGGCCAGCTTTTTTATAGTGAAGTCACTATACAATGATGTTCTTGAGTTGAAAATCGGACAGTTGTGCAGGGTGCCCCTGTCTCATCAGACAGTGGAATTTCAAAAACACAGCATAGGGAAAATGCATATGAAAACACACTACTGTAGCAATATGGATGAAATCATGCATGCTTATATAGAACAAAAACTTAATCTCGTTGACAATCCTAAATTTGCTTACAGTTCAATCAATAAAAAGAACCTATCAGAAATTCATATTTTATCAAACTACCATAATGAATGGATAAAAATATACCTTGACAATCAATTTCAGTATATTGACCCTATTGTAATATCAGCACTTAGACGCAACTCTCCTTTTTCTTGGAATAAAGATATTGAGGTTTTTTTAGACATTAAATCATCTAAAATATTTTCTCTTTCTCAAAAATACAACATAGTAAACGGATACACATTTGTTCTACACGACAATTCTCATCACTTGGCAACATTATCGTTAATCATTGATCGAAACTCTATGCCCGGCATCGATAATAAAATATGGGATAACCGTGGTGATTTACAAATACTTCTCATCGATACACATGAAAAAATAGAGATGTTCCACCAAAAGGGCCACAAGGCAGAACCCTCAAGTAGTGCCTTGTTTTCTCCAAGAGAAAATGAAATTTTATATTGGTCCAGCATGGGTAAAACCTACCCAGAGATTGCCATAATCATAGGGATCTCATCTAGAACAGTTAAATATCATATGGCAAACGTAACCCAAAAGCTTAATGTCACAAATGTTCGTCAGGCCATCAGGATAAGCGTGGAATTAGGGTTGATCAACAAGCCTTGCGTTAACAGAGAGTGAAATCGGCCAAGATAATAGTTTTGACGGAATACATGAGAGAATCTGTGAAATTTTTTCCGCCAGTGCAAACTGATTGTTCTCTCCGACTGGGATGAAAAGAAGATAAATACATTCTTCCTTCGTGAAATAGCCTTTACTAACCTTCTCGAGCTGCCAACCATTACGTCTTATTACGTTCCACATAGCACTGCTCACCACAGTGTAAATACCATCAATATGGTGATAGCGAGAATAATTAATCATCGACAACATAAGTATATGACTGATCGGATAATGAGATCCCAATATCTGCTGAGCTCTCTCTTTTTGCACAAAAAATCGACTTGATTCAATATAATGACCACGAGGTAATTCCAACTCACCAAAGCAATGGTTGAATGTATGTGTTATCATATTTGGCCGATCCATCATAATGAAACGTACACTGCAGACGATTTTTTCTTGATAAACACCAAGTATATAGCGCGCATCAGAACTGTCATACTCATCATATTCCATATCATTGAAACAGCTAACAGCCCAGCCCAACCTATCCCTAAAGGTCTTTTTCCTTAGACGATATAACTCATTGGATTTCCCATTACTTATTTCATCATAACCAACATCAAAAACGTTCAGCATTTCCACCTCCAAACCCATTTCTTATGAAAAGAAAAATATGAAAAAATCGGACATTAATTAAATAATCCCGACTCCATCTTCTATTAAAACCATTAAACAAAAACACAACACAAAAAAACTTAAAGGGGTCGCCTCAGAAAACGGAAAATAAAGCACGCTAAGCAAGTTGTAGTGGTCGTAGCGGCCTGAGCTTACCTGCACCGATCTTGACACTATTGCGCCACAGGTAATCCCCTGTGAGGTTAATGTGCTCCCAGCCTAGCGGCGACAGATATTGTAATAACGCATCATCGACGGCATGCCCCTTGGCTCGTAATCCATTAGTCACCCTTTCCAGATAGACGGTATTCCATAGCACGATGGCGGCAGTCACCAGGTTAAGACCACTTGCCCGGTAACGCTGTTGCTCAAAACTGCGGTCACGGATCTCCCCTAATCGATTGAAAAACACTGCACGAGCCAAGGCGTTACGAGCCTCCCCCTTATTTAGGGTCAACGCCACGATCTTTGACCGTTTTTCACCATTTTTAATGTCCGCTATTCATCAACCAGGTTGACCGCTTTTCTCCAGCGATGCCTCGTTGTTTTCTGGCGCACGATTCTTGCTCAGTACGCCTGCCTTACGTTTCTCTCTTAGCCGGTAGCTCTCCCCCTTGATATTCAGCGTCGTTGAGTGATGCAGCAACCTGTCCAGGATCGCCGTTGCCAGCACGTTGTCGCCGAACATCTCTCCCCAGTCCGCGAACCCCTTGTTCGACGTCAGGATGATGCTGGCCTTCTCGTAACGCCGATTCAGCAGCCTGAAGAACAGGCTTGCCTCCTCACGGTTCATCGGCAGGTAGCCGATTTCATCGAGGATCAGCACGCGCGCATAACTCAGCTGCTGCAGCTGGCGCTCCAGACGGTTTGCACAGGTAATAGATAAAACAGGGATGAAGCCCTGGTCACTTCATGACTTGCGAAGAACGGTTGCGACACGCCTTTCTGAACTTGGCGCGCCGCCTCACGTCATTGAGAAACTGCTTGGGCATCAGATGGGTGGCATTATGGCCCGTTACAATCTGCATGATTATCTGGCAGATCAACATCAGTGGTTGAAAATTTGGCTGGAACATCTTGAGAGAGTTGTTGGGGAGTCTGTAAAGAATTTCGTGTAAATGGCTCCATCGCTTAACCGGAAATCCGATCTCCATACATCAACATGAATTGGCTCATAGCCGGTTTCCAGTCTCTGATTGGTAGGGTCCATTTAGCCGAGATATAGCTAAACGACTTAATTTTGATTACATTATTTAAATGAGCTATTCAATTGATTTTAGACGTAAAGTGATATCTACACGGAAAAACGAAGGGTTGAGTATCCGAGAAACAGCGAAGCAATTTCGGATTGGCCCTGCCTCTGTATCGCGTTGGATTAATCAAATAGAGTCAAAAGCATCGACCACGCGTCAGCGAAAGATCGATAAATCCGAGTTGATAAAAGATGTTGAACAATATCCAGATGCTTACCAAAAAGAACGTGCAGAGCGTTTTGGCGTTTGTCAGAAGGCCATTTGGCAAGCGCTTAAAAAGCTGGGATTGACCTATAAAAAAAACTCTACGTCATCCGAAAGCCGACGAAAACGCCCGGCAGGGATTTCAACAAAAAAAACAACAGTATGAAAAAGAAGGTAAACCTATTGTTTTTATTGATGAAAGTGGTTTTTCACACGATGCACCACGGACTCACGGCTATTCCCCAAAAGGTCAACGGTGTTTTGGCCTGAAGAACTGGGGAGCTAGGGGAAGAACAAATGTTATCGGCGCTTTATTAGGCACAACGCTGTTTGCTATCGGATTATTTGATATCAATATTAACAGCGATGTTTTCTATGCCTGGGTCACACAAGTCCTTATCCCAGTACTCCCTAAAAACAGTGTAATCATGATGGACAATGCCACTTTTCACAAAAAACATAATATTCAACAAGTCATCATCGATGCAGGGTATATGGTGGAGTATTTGCCTACATATTCGCCAGATCTTAACCCAATTGAGCATAAATGGGCACAAGCAAAAAGCAAAAAGCAAAAAGCAAAAAGCAAAAAAAGAGAGATGTGTTGCGATACAGAGAGTTTGTTCTCAGTCCATATAGTGTAATCAAAATTAAGTTGCTTGGCTATATTATGCAAGGCTAGATAGAATAATTTTAGCACCGAGTCATCCGTTGGAAATATTCGTCGCGTTTTCGTTATCTTGCGCAATGAAGCATTTAACGACTCTATCGCGTTGGTGGTGTAGATAACCTTGCGAATCTCCGGCGGAAAATCAAAAATGACGATGAGACGTTCCCAATTATTTCTCCACGATGGGCTGATCGTCGGGAACTGTTCATCCCATTTGGCCGCGAAGGCATCCAGGGCCTCTTCAGCGCCCTCTAGCGTTGCGGAACTATAGATAGTGCGGAGGTCAGCAGCAACGGCTTTACGCTCTTTCCAGCCGACGTAGCGCAGCGAGTTCCGCACCTGATGCACGATGCAGAGCTGTACCCGCGTATGCGGGTAAACAGCTTCAATGGCATAAGGAAAGCCCTTCAGGCCATCGCAGCAGGCGATGAAGATGTCCTGTAGCCCACGATTTTTCAGTTCTGTCATTACAGATAACCAGAACTTGGCCCCCTCGGTTTTGGCTATCCATAGCCCCGGTGCGTGTCAAGGTAGTTGTCGCCCCAGTTGATTCATACGGCCTGTTTTTCCCGTTCCGGATTTAGCCACACTTCGTCCTGCCGCTCCCAGTTTCTTGTTTGTAGTGGCATACTGAATTTGGCCACCTAAGTAGAGGTGATATGCTTACCTCATAATTTTTATAGGTGCCAAAATGAATAAAATAATTACTGCTGAATTTAAATGTGAAACCGCCAAATTAGTCCTTGACCAAAATTATATAGCCAAGCGACTTAATTTTGATTACACCATATGGACTGAGAACAAACTCTCTGTATCGCAACCCATCTCTCTTTTTTTGCTTTTTGCTTGTGCCCATTTATGCTCAATTGGGTTAAGATCTGGCGAATATGTAGGCAAATACGGCTTTGTTGAATAATTTAACCGTTTGATTTACATCTTCTTTAGTTAGAATGCATTTACAGAGAATGTATTTTGTTAGAACCACAAATCAAATAGTTAGCACAATAAAAAGCATTCCGAGAGGAAAGATTAGTCGTTGAAATTTTATAATGCTTATATAAATCAGTATCTTAAATTATTCAACAAAGCCCGCAAATACTCCACCATATACCCTGCATCGATGATGACTTGTTGAATATTATGTTTTTTGTGAAAAGTGGCATTGTCCATCATGATTACACTGTTTTTAGGGAGTACTGGGATAAGGACTTGTGTGACCCAGGCATAGAAAACATCGCTGTTAATATTGATATCAAATAATCCGATAGCAAACAGCGTTGTGCCTAATAAAGCGCCGATAACATTTGTTCTTCCCCTAGCTCCCCAGTTCTTCAGGCCAAAACACCGTTGACCTTTTAGGGAATAGCCGTGAGTCCGTGGGGTATCGTGTGAAAAACCACTTTCATCAATAAAAACAATAGGTTTACCTTCTTTTTCATACTGTTGTTTTTTTTGTTGAAATCCCTGCCGGGCGTTTTCGTCGGCTTTCGGATGACGTAGAGTTTTTTTTATAGGTCAATCCCAGCTTTTTAAGCGCTTGCCAAATGGCCTTCTGACAAACGCCAAAACGCTCTGCACGTTCTTTTTGGTAAGCATCTGGATATTGTTCAACATCTTTTATCAACTCGGATTTATCGATCTTTCGCTGACGCGTGGTCGATGCTTTTGACTCTATTTGATTAATCCAACGCGATACAGAGGCAGGGCCAATCCGAAATTGCTTCGCTGTTTCTCGGATACTCAACCCTTCGTTTTTCCGTGTAGATATCACTTTACGTCTAAAATCAATTGAATAGCTCATTTAAATAATGTAATCAAAATTAAGTCGTTTAGCTATATATCCGCTACTACAACCTAGACAGGCATCATGCCGCTAACGGGGATCTGTCTCCGGTGCGTTATGAACAAATGGCTGAGAAAAAAGTGTCCTGATTTACTTGACCAGTGCAGTCTACGGGCCCGGCAAGCATCGCTGGAACCCACAGTTGATGCAACTGGCTGAGAAGTATGCCTTTACGCCTAAAGTTTGCCGTCCCTACCGCGCCAAGGCTAAGGGCAAGGTCGAACGCTTCAACCATTACCTCAAGAACAGCTTTGTTGTGCCGCTTGCCGCCACGTTTCGCCAGGCTGGGCTGATACTGGACGTCCCCGCGGCTAATGCACGCATTGGTGAGTGGTTTATCACCGTTGCCAACACCCGTAAACATGGCACCACCGGTATTCCGCCTGAACAACGCATGCCGCGTGAGCGGGCTGCGTTGTTGCCATTGCCGAAGATAACACTGGCATTGCCTCCTCCGGTAGCTGCGAGTTGCTCGCGCCCCATACCCACAGAGATTAAACTAGTTGCTGAATAGAGACTTGCATTTTTTGTCAGGCTATTGAGAATAAAAAGAGGTTTAACTTAGAGAATAAAGGTTTGAAATGATCAACAAAGAGCGGTTGTTACGAGATAATCGTTTATGTAAAGCAATCATTGGATTATCAGTCGAAGAATTGAAAAATTTAGCCGCTGAATTTTCAGCTTGTTATTTGATTTATCGGAAAAAGAATCGAAAAGATCACGAGCGGCAGATGGGTGCAGGGCAGAAAGGATTTATCCCAACCCCATTAGATAAACTGCTTTTTATTTTATTGTATTTAAAATGTTATCCGACCTATGATTTGCAAGGACTTCTTTTTGGTTTAGATAGAACACGGGTATGTCGCTGGGTAAAAATATTATTGCCGGTTTTAGAGATGACCTTGGGGCGAGAATGTGTTTTGCCCGCTCGTCAAATTCGCTCTACTGAGGAATTTTTTCGCGCCTTTCCTGGAGTTAAAGACGTCTTTATTGATGGGACAGAGCGACCTGTCCAAAAGCCTAAGAATCTGCGTCGGCGAAAAAAAATGTATTCGGGAAAGAAAAGACAGACCACTCGAAAAGCGCTTATTATGACTGACGAAACAAGGCAAATTGGATTTATCCCCATGAGCAAAAATGGGCGCCGTCACGATAAACGCTTACTCGATAAAGTCGATATAATTCGCCATATTCCTCCTGAGGTAACCATCTGGGCAGATACCGGTTTTCAAGGTATAGATAAACAGCATCCTAATACACAAATCCCAAAAAAAGGAACTCGAAAAAGACCTTTATCGCCTGAACAAAAACAAGAAAATAAAATAATCTCGGGCATCCGTATTACAGTTGAACACGCCATCGCGGGTATCAAGCGCCTCGGTTGCATGACCCAAATTTTACGGAATCGTAGACCCTTTATTGATGATACCTTCTTACTCCTTAGCGCCGGTCTTTGGAATTTCCATCTCAGAACAGCGTAAAATTTACTTCAATCACCGAAACACCCTTATTTCACTATTAAGCAACACGCTTAGTCTCCAGCACCCGTTGGCTACGTATCAGGCGCTACTGGAGGTAGAAGCATGAACCTCCAGCATGATCGTATCGCAGCGCTCTGCGAGCAGCTTAAGCTCGATAGATTACCGGCTGAGTGGCCCGCCGTTGCTCAGACGACGATCGACAGCAACGGCACTCATGCCGACTCCCTTGAAGCTGCTTTACAGCTTCAGCATGATGGGCTGAACGAACGGCGCCGGCAGACTATTTTGCGTTTATCAGGCCTACCGGTGATCAAGACGCTGGAGCAGTTTGATTTCGCCTTTGCGAGTGGCGTACCTCGCAATCAGATCCAGGAGTTGGCCGGGCTGGCGTTTATCGAGCGTCAGGAGAACCTGGTCTTGCTGGGTCCGTCCGGGGTAGGTAAAACGCACCTGGCGACAGCACTCGGCTACAGAGCCGCGATGGCCGGAATGAGTATTCGGTTCGTCACAGCCGCAGATCTGATGCTACAGCTGCTCGCATCACATCGTCAGGGGGAGTTAAAAAGCTATCTTAATCGCGTTATGGGTAAGCCTAAGTTGTTGATCATAGATGAGGTTGGCTACCTTCCCTTCGGTAAAATGGAAGCCAATCTGTTCTTCCAGGTTATCGCTAAACGGTATGAGTCAGGCAGCGTGGTCCTGACCAGCAACCTGCCGTTTACCCAGTGGTCGGGGACATTCGGAGATGATGAAACGCTAAGCGTGTTGCTTAATAGTGAAATAAGGGTGTTTCGGTGATTGAAGTAAATTTTACGCTGTTCTGAGATGGAAATTCCAAAGACCGGCGCTAAGGAGTAAGAAGGTATCATCAATAAAGGGTCTACGATTCCGTAAAATTTGGGTCATGCAACCGAGGCGCTTGATACCCGCGATGGCGTCTTCAACTGTAATACGGATGCCCGAGATTATTTTATTTTCTTGTTTTTGTTCAGGCGATAAAGGTCTTTTTCGAGTTCCTTTTTTTGGGATTTGTGTATTAGGATGCTGTTTATCTATACCTTGAAAACCGGTATCTGCCCAGATGGTTACCTCAGGAGGAATATGGCGAATTATATCGACTTTATCGAGTAAGCGTTTATCGTGACGGCGCCCATTTTTGCTCATGGGGATAAATCCAATTTGCCTTGTTTCGTCAGTCATAATAAGCCCTTTTCGAGTGGTCTGTCTTTTCTTTCCCGAATACATTTTTTTTCGCCGACGCAGATTCTTAGGCTTTTGGACAGGTCGCTCTGTCCCATCAATAAAGACGTCTTTAACTCCAGGAAAGGCGCGAAAAAATTCCTCAGCAGAGCGAATTTGACGAGCGGGCAAAACACATTCTCGCCCCAAGGGGCTTTGTTGAATAAATCGAACTTTCAGGGGATCGCCGGATCAAAGCACTATCATCGCTCCCGATAGCAGCTCCCCATGGCAAAGCAAAAGTTTAAAATCACCAACTGGCCCACCTACAACAAAGCACTCAGACAACGCGGCTCCCTGACGGTCTGGCTTGATGAGTCCGCCATCGCTGCATGGACTGACAGTGCTTCGCATGAAGGTCGTGGTCGGCCGCTTTACTACACCGATATGGCTGTTATAGCCAACCGACTTAAAAATGATTACATCCTATGCCCTGATATGCGGCAAAGAAGCATAGCTGGCTGTTATCAAAATAATGTCGCTTGGCTATACCACGGTTTTGATGATAAAGCGCGTGTTTAACCTGTCGCTCCGGGCATTACAGGGCTTTGTCGACTCGGTTTTTACACTGATGAGCCTGCCACTGCGCTGCCCGGACTACTCTCTGGTCAGTCGGCGGGCAAAAACCGTCAGTATCAGCATAAAAACGCCAACGCGTGGTGAAATCTCGCATCTGGTCATCGACAGTACCGGTCTGAAGGTCTTTGGCGAAGGTGAATGGAAAGTCAGGCAGCATGGGGCTGACAGACGAAGAGTGTGGCGCAAGCTTCATCTGGCAGCAGACAGTGCGACGCATGAGATTATCTGTGCCGACTTATCGCTCAGCGGAACGACAGATGCGCAGGCACTGCCGGGCCTGATTAACCAAACCCACCGAAAAATCAGGGAAGTGTCAGCAGACGGTGCTTATGACGCCCGTTACTGCCACGATGCGTTGCTAAGAAAGAAAATCAGGCCCCTTATCCCGCCGCGAAGCGGAGCCAAATACTGGCCGGACAAGTACCATGAACGTAACCACGGCGCGTGTCAAGGTAGTTGTCGCCTCAGTCTCTGCTGCCCTTCGTCAGGAGCAGTATACGTGGACGCTTTCAACCACTACAGTCAGCTACGGCCTGTTGCTGCAGGATGCGGAGGCCTTTGCCGGGCAGACCTGGCACAGCGTGGTAGTGGACGAAGCCCAGCCCATCAAAAATGCGCAGACGCAGCGGGCCAGAGCAGTGACGGCGCTGAAGGCCGATTTCCGACTGGCGCTGAGCGGTACGCCGGTTGAAAATCACCTGGGTGAGCTGTGGAGCCTCTTTCGTTTCCTCAATCCGGGGCTGCTGGGAAGCCTGAAATCCTTTAATCAGCGATTTGTCGTTCCGGCAGAACAGGGGGACAGGCTGGCTGCCGGAACGCTGAAACAGCTGATAAAACCCTTTGTGCTGCGCAGAACCAAAGCGCAGGTGCTTGATGAACTGCCACCACGCACCGACATCCTTTATACCATCCCCATGAGCGAGGAAGAACAGCACTGGTACGAGGCGCTGCGGCGACAGGCGGTTGAACGACTGGAGAAGGGCGAAGACATCAGCCCGCTGCAGGTCCTGACGGAAATTACCCGCCTGCGGCGGTTCTGCTGCAATCCCTCCCTGGTGCTGGACGGCTCAGCGCCGGAAAGCAGCAAGCTGTCGGCATGTCTGGACATTATCAGAGAGCTAAGGGATAACCACCATAAGGCGCTGATCTTCAGCCAGTTTGTTGACCACCTGACGCTGCTGCGAACCGCACTGGATGGGGCGGGTATGACTTACCAGTACCTGGACGGCACCACGTCGCCCTCTGAGCGTAAAAAACGCGTGGAAGCTTTTCAGGGCGGAGAGGGAGACCTGTTCCTGATAAGCCTGAAGGCCGGTGGAACCGGGCTTAACCTGACAGCCGCCGATTACGTCATTCATCTCGACCCGTGGTGGAATCCGGCCGTGGAGGATCAGGCCAGTGACCGTGCCCATCGCATGGGACAGGAGCGGCCGGTAACGGTTTACCGCCTGGTGATGGAAGGTACCATTGAGGAGCAGATGGTCTCCCTGCACGGAAGGAAACGGCAGATGGCAGAAGATTTGCTGGAAGGCAGTGATGCTGTGGGAAGACTTGATACTGAGACGCTGCTGTCCGTGCTACGAGGCCAGTAATCATTAGCAGGCTTACCGCAACGGGTTTTCTTACGGTGGGGGGGGGGATAAACTGGGCGAAGCGGTAGGCACCAGAAAACCGGCCGTTTTTCTGGTGGTCTTCTCATTCTCAGGAAGGGTGCGCGGGCGAATCAGTAATGTGGTTCGGAATCAGCTAAAGTGATTTGAAACGGGTTTTCATTCTCACGGAATATGGTTTGGGAAAGTGCATTTATTGCGCGTCAGGCCGATCATCATTGCGCGTCACTACAGGTAACGCGAAATATCGTCGGCTGTGGGGTGGTACCAATGCACGTCAAACCCCACTGCCGATAAATATATCACGCCCTGTCATCCCTGCTCTCAAGATATTTGAGTGATACTTGCAAGGTGATCAGTCGGTAATCGATATTTCCTATTCTATCATCATCCCCTTTGAGTTGAGCCTCCATGTCGTTTACAAAAGCTTTGGTGATATCCAGATCGAAAAGACCATACTCAAGCAGAGTGAGTTTAATGTCTGGGTTTTTCTCTAAAAAAAAGCAGCTATAATCCATAACCTCATCCCCACCGTAGTTATCTTTTATCTTGGTATCAGGGAATTGTCTTGCAAACTCAATGTCATTATCGGCGGCGAATTTTTTAACAATAGCACCGTAGTTTTCAACCAAAGGCAACTGATTAACTGAAAGCTCAGACAGTGATTGCCAATTATTGGGTGTATCGAAGCTGTAAATATCGACCTTATCGATTGAAAACGTGTACCGTGTCCCTTTCATGCCCAGCGGTTGTGCATTTACTTTAAAAAGATTTCTGTATGCCGGTAACGCCAACGCTTTGAGTTTCTCAAAATTATAAAAACGATAATAGACTGTGCCACCGAGTTTGGCGGCAGGATACTCATTAATGTTTTCATAAAGAGAATCGATAACGTCTTTTTTCGGCGAAATTCTGAAAAGATCGAGAAATCGTTGCCATAAATTCAACGCCGTTGCTTTTTTTTTATCGTCATACTGTACTAAATTCGTCATATTGCAATGGTGTAATTTCCTTCCCCCTGCAAGTTCTATTTCCATCTTGCAATTCCTCCCTCTGTGTTTATTAATGACATCGCCTAGCGTAGGCCACGTATTCGAAACAACAGCACAATGCCGTTTCAACCCGTCATACACGCATCATTACCTGAGCGGGGATTTTTTTACCCGTAATACCGTGAAGCGCTTGATCGCAGAGGCACTTGATTATCTAATCAATACCCTAAGCGCTACGGGGTTGGGTGACCGTAAGGATTCCTTAACTTTTGGCAATAAGCTTTTTAGCTATAAACCATAGCGTTTTTATACCCAATAAGATTAAGTGTTACTTGCTCAGGTTATTTTTTGTCTCAAAAATAACCTGAACGAATGCAATAATGAGACATTGAAAGGTGAGATGTTTTTCTGAGACACATCGGGAGCATTACGACCACGTTTACCGAATTAAACCCAATGCTGGCGGCGACTCTCATCAAACGCTCGTTAAATGAGTCTGCAATACGGTTATAAAATTATAAACCGTTATAACTTTTAGGCTTATTGCCAAAAGTTAAGGAATCCTTACGGTCACCCTAGGCTGTGTCCCTTAATTACGTAACCGGGCGTAAAACAAGCGGATGCAGCCCAGTTTCACCATTGCTAGATAGTTTCTTGCCGTTTTTTCATAACGTGTGGCAATCCGTCTATATTCCTTTAAACGGCCAAAACATCTTTCTACAACGTTGCGACGGCGATAAGCATCACGATAAAGGAGACTGTAAAATAATCTGTGTAAATGGCATTTTGAGGAAAACCTTCAAAGGATAACAAAATGCCTATCAGCAACGAACTTATTGACCAACTGCTTCAAGATTGTCACTCCCCTCAGGATCTGCTGGGTGAATCAGGCCTACTGAAGGTGCTGACTAAAAGACTGGCGGAACGGGTTCTTGAAGCTGAGATGGAGATGCATCTTGGGTATGCTAAGCATGACCCGGTAGGTAATCATTCAGGCAACTCCCGCAATAGCAAGACATCCAAGAGCGTACGTAGCCAAAATGGGGAGATCGAGCTCGATATTCCGCGCGACCGCAACAGTACCTTCGAGCCGACACTGATCGGTAAGCACGAAAAACAGCTTAACGGCTTCGATGACCGCATTATTTCTCTCTATTCCAGAGGGTTATCAACCCGTGATATTCAGGCACACTTTAAAGAAGTCTACGGGGTCGATGTTTCCGCTGGCTTCATTTCTCAAGTGACCAATGCTGTGATGGATGAAGTTAAGCGCTGGCAGCAACGGCCGCTGGATGCGCTTTATCCCATTGTTTACCTTGACTGTATTGTTGTCAAAAGCCAGGACGGCGGAGCCGTGGCCAACAAGTCTGTTTATGCCCCATTCCGACTCGAAACGCAACAAAACGGTAGAGGGTTATGCCACCAGTAAGTGCGTTAAAAATACCTCATTGGGGGAACGATAGCCCAGCGATTTTCTGCCCCTTGTATTGAGTATGTGTTCGAGTTCGGCAATCTTACGATGACTGACCTGACTGAAGTCTGTTCCCTTTGGGTAAAAACGTCGTATCAGCCCGTTGGTGTGCTCATTCAAGCCCCTCTCCCAGGAATGATAAGGATGGGCAAAGTAGACCTGCGCCCCTGTGATTTGAGTAATTTGCTCGTGCAGAGCGAATTCAGGGCCGTTATCAGCTGTTAGGGTCTTAAACTTGCAAAAGGTATTAGCTTCAATGTCCCTGAAAGCAGCAACCACAGTCTCCGCACGCTTATTAGGCAGTTTGCGAATAATGGCGGTTTTCAATGCTTTATCTACGATAGTTAACAAGAATGACTTCTGGTCTTTGCCAAAAATAGTGTCAATTTCGAAGTGGCCAGGCTCCTGTTTAAGCTCGGCTTGAGCTGGGCGATACTCAATAAGCGTGTTGCTTAATAGTGAAATAAGGGTGTTTCGGTGATTGAAGTAAATTTTACGCTGTTCTGAGATGGAAATTCCAAAGACCGACGCTAAGGAGTAAGAAGGTATCATCAATAAAGGGTCTACGATTCCGTAAAATTTGGGTCATGCAACCGAGGCGCTTGATACCCGCGATGGCGTGTTCAACTGTAATACGGATGCCCGAGATTATTTTATTTTCTTGTTTTTGTTCAGGCGATAAAGGTCTTTTTCGAGTTCCTTTTTTTGGGATTTGTGTATTAGGATGCTGTTTATCTATACCTTGAAAACCGGTATCTGCCCAGATGGTTACCTCAGGAGGAATATGGCGAATTATATCGACTTTATCGAGTAAGCGTTTATCGTGACCGCGCCCATTTTTGCTCATGGGGATAAATCCAATTTGCCTTGTTTCGTCAGTCATAATAAGCCCTTTTCGAGTGGTCTGTCTTTTCTTTCCCGAATACATTTTTTTTCGCCGACGCAGATTCTTAGGCTTTTGGACAGGTCGCTCTGTCCCATCAATAAAGACGTCTTTAACTCCAGGAAAGGCGCGAAAAAATTCCTCAGCAGAGCGAATTTGACGAGCGGGCAAAACACATTCTCGCCCCAAGGTCATCTCTAAAACCGGCAATAATATTTTTACCCAGCGACATACCCGTGTTCTATCTAAACCAAAAAGAAGTCCTTGCAAATCATAGGTCGGATAACATTTTAAATACAATAAAATAAAAAGCAGTTTATCTAATGGGGTTGGGATAAATCCTTTCTGCCCTGCACCCATCTGCCGCTCGTGATCTTTTCGATTCTTTTTCCGATAAATCAAATAACAAGCTGAAAATTCAGCGGCTAAATTTTTCAATTCTTCGACTGATAATCCAATGATTGCTTTACATAAACGATTATCTCGTAACAACCGCTCTTTGTTGATCATTTCAAACCTTTATTCTCTAAGTTAAACCTCTTTTTATTCTCAATAGCCTGACAAAAAATGCAAGTCTCTATTCAGCAACTAGTTTAATACCAACACGGTTGGGAATAGGGCCTGATTTGAGGTTTTCGGCATTGTATAGCCAACCGACTTAAAAATGATTACATCCTATGCCCTGATATGCGGCAAAGAAGCATAGCTGGCTGTTATCAAAATAATGTCGCTTGGCTATACCTGTAACGTTTTCCCCGATGAGGAAGTTGCTGATATAGCTCCCCGCCAGCCTGTCTCTCCTGCAGGATATAGCGATAGAGCGTATTCTTGCTGACAGATATACCGAATTCCAGGTGCAAACGGCCACTGATGATTTCAGGTGAAGAGTGAGTGGAAAGCGCCTGCCTGATGAAGTTCTGAATGTGTGGCTCCAACGGGTAAAAAGCATTGTTTGGCAGAGGCTTATGACGGCGTTCCCGGGCCAGAGTGTCCGCCCTGCTACAGCAGTAGACACCATTGAAAGTAGGGTCGGTATTGCGTCTGAGTTCCCTGCTGATGGTCGAGCGAGGCAGAGCAAGCTCTCTGGCGATGGTAGCTTGGTTGACACCTTCACCACGCCGCTTTTCTATGTAGAACCGTTCTTTCTGAGTCAGATGTTTTCCCTGCATGCAACAGGCTCTCCAGTATGGCCAGAACGGTGATTTTATCCGACTCTGGCAAGTGGGTCACTTTGTTGCGTTTCGAGTGGGAATGGGGCACGTGTCAAAGTCGCGACTAATAGATGTTATCTTAATAAGATAGTATTTTATTATCTTGTTAAGATAATATGTTATTAATATAACAAGATATTAAATTATTGAAGTTTAGACTTTTTTATTAATTCTGACCGCTCTTCCGAGTCAAGATTTTCAAACTTCATTATGGCAGCCCTAACAATGTCTGAGCGATTCACCCGGGTTCCCGAATTGTTCATTTCATCTCTTATGCAATTATCAATTGAGTTTAAATTGGAGACGGCAAAAGAGATGCTTACTGGTTTTGCTTTACTTCGAGTATCTGTTTTTAGCTCTTGGACCAAGCCTAAACCTGCTGAGCCGCCGTTTATGAATGCACTTTCGTCTTTCGGAGGTGTATTAGATCTGTTTCTCATTGGATGATCTCCTTAACGAGTGCAGAAATTTCTTCCTGAGCCTTTTCATTTTGAGTTTCATAAATAGTCAGAGACTCAGCCCAGGCATCTCGGTGAGCCTTTCGATCACAGATTCGTGATTGAGCTAATTTCATTTGAGGATAATCAGCCAAGACTTCCGCGGCCTGATGTGCTTCATTTACGAACATATTTGTCGGAGCCATATTGAGCACCAGATATCCTCTTACCCCTTCATTGAAGTCCTTTGCTGCAGTGAAAACTTCGCAGGTATGCGGAACAACGTCGAGGTCCATCTGAGAGGGTCTTAAAGGTGAAATGAATACATCTGCAGACATTAGGCCACTTCGCATTTCCGCACTATCTCGTCCTGCACAATCCGCAATTACGAAATCATATGATTTCTCATGCTCCTTCAACATCGCCTTGATGTTACCGGTAGCCCCGGTGACCGGGATATGGGGGTATGGTTCAGGCCTGTTGTTATACCAAGTAAGAACGGATTTCTGATCGTCGGCATCGACAATTATGACTGACTTTCCGGCTGCCTTAAGGCAAGAAGCAATAGAGACCGCTAGGGTACTTTTACCAACACCACCTTTCTGACTACCAAGAACAATGATCACAACCACCTCACAAGACAACAAGATATTAAAGAATTATAATCACAATTTGTTATCTTAACAAGATAATTTATTTTAATTAACTTAATGATTTATAAGGTGTTGTTAACATAATAAGATATTATCATGTTATTCACTCGGGATGATTGTTATCCTTTCAGCCAGTACAGCTACGTTAATCTGATAAAATTCCCAGGCCTTCTCAGAGCAACTTTGCCCCATTCGCCCCATTCCCAGTCGAAATGCAACAAAGTGACCCACTGGCCAGACCCGGATAAAATCACCGTTCTGGCCCTACTGGAGATCCCGTTGCATGCAGGGAAAACATCTGACTCACAAAGAGCGGTTCTACATCGAAAAACGGCGTGGTGATGGGGTTAACCAGGCCACCATCGCCCGGGAACTGGAGCTTCCTCGTTCTACCATCAGCAGGGAACTCAGACGCAATACCGACGCCGCTTTCAACGGGGTCTATTCCTGCAGAAGGGCCGAAACGTTGGCCAGAGGGCGGCGGCAGAAAACACGGCCGGACAGCGTGATTAACCAGCTTGAACCGCACATTCAGGACTTTATAGCCAACCGACTTAAAAATGATTACATCCTATGCCCTGATATGCGGCAAAGAAGCATAGCTGGCTGTTATCAAAATAATGTCGCTTGGCTATATCAGAACGGCGCTGTCTACCCACACCTCACCTGAGGTCATCAGTGGGCGCCTGGTCCTGGAATTTGGCCTGTCCGTCAGCAAGAACTCGCTCTATCGCTATATCCTGCAGGAGCGCCGGGCCGGCGGTGAGCTGTATCAGCAGCTCCCTCATCGGGGTAAACGGTATAACTATCAGACCGATGAGAACAAACGCGGTCCTATTCCCAACCGTGTTGGCATTGAGCAGCGGCCGGCCGTTGCTGACCTCAAACAGGAACCCGGGCATTTCGAGATTGACACCATCTTTGGCAAAGATCAGAAATCATTCCTGCTGACGGTGGTCGATAAAGCCGTCAAGCTGGTCATCATTCGCAAACTGCCCAACAAGCGAGCAGAGACAGTGGTAGCGGCCTTCAGGGACATCGTTGCCAATACCTTCTGCGAGTTTAAAACCCTGACTGCTGACAACGGTTCTGAATTTTCCCAGCACGGGGAAATTACAAAAGTCACGGGGGCACCGGTCTACTTTGCCCGGCCATATCATTCCTGGGAACGCGGGTTGAATGAGCATACCAACGGGCTGATACGGCGTTTTTACCCGAAGGGAACGGACTTCAATTATGTCACCCATCGCAAGGTTGCAGCACTCGAACACCTGCTCAATACGCGAGGCAGAAAATCGCTGGGTTATCGTTCTCCAAATGAGGTATTTTTAACGCACTTACAGGCGGCATAATGCCCTACCGTTTTGTTGCGTTTCGACTGGGAATGGGGCTTCCCGCCAATACGCTTTATGGCTGGCGGTCTCAGGCTGGAATTCCGACTCAGTCGGCAGCCAGTGAGAGTAAACTCCACCTGGAGTGGTCTCAGGATGCGCGCTTCGCCGTTATCGTTGAAACCGCGCCGCTTTCTGCTCATGCTGTGGCTGAATACTGTCGCCGTAAAGGCCTCTATCCTGAACAGATTCAGCAGTGGAAGGACGAGTTTATGCAGCCAGGTCAGCGTGCAGAAAGAGCCTTAATAAAGAAACAGCAAAAAGAAATTCAGCAGCTTAATCGTGAAATAGCCCGCAAGGACAAAGCCATCGCCGAAGCGGCGGCACTGCTCATCCTGGAAAAAAAGCTCAAGGCGTTCTTCGACGAAGAACGCGAGGTCGAATGACGCGCACAGCCGACAGGTTACTGCTGATGAAGATGCTGGAGGAGGCTGCCACTGCCGGCGTCCGGCAAAGCGATGCCTGCAGGTCTGTAGGTATTTTAGCGAGCGGACGTTCCAGCGCTGGCGGCTAAGTCCTGACGACCGGCGACCGACGGCATCACGGCCGATGCCGAAAAACAGGCTCAGTGCTGAAGAGGAACAGCAGGTGCTGGCCATCTGCCATGAGCCACGATTCGCCAGTCTGTCGCCGGCGCAAATCGTACCGGCACTAGCCGATGAGGGGCGTTACGTTGCCAGTGAATCGACGTTTTACCGGGTGTTGCGCCGTGCCGGAGAGGTCAGTCATCGCGGGCGTCAGCAGGCCCCGCAAAGTAAGCCGCTGTCGACATGGAAGGCGATCGCGCCGAACCAGGTGTGGTCGTGGGACATCACCTGGCTGAAGTCGCTGACGGCGGGTCACTGGTTCTACCTGTATCTCATAGAAGATGTGTTCAGTCGCAAAATAGTGGGTTATGAGGTGTACCCGGTCGAAAGCGGCGAGTATGCAGCAGAACTGCTGAAGCGAACGGTGCTGAGCGAGCGCTGCTGGCAGGAGCCGCTGGTACTGCATGCGGATAACGGTGCACTGTAGTGGTCAACTAAATTTGGCCACCCTACCTGACTGTTGATGGAACAGCCGTTCTGATTCATTTGGTGTTAACCCACCGTTATACCAGTGAGGTCTGACATCGCTATAATAATGGGTTATGTAGCGAATAATGGATGATTGAGCAGTACTAAAGCTTTGGTAGCCAGTCGTTGGCACCCATTCAGTCTTCAGACTACGGAAGAATCGCTCCATCGGACTATTATCCCAACAATTTCCTCTGCGACTCATACTTTGGGTCATCTGATAACGCCACAATGCCTGCCTATACTCACGACTGGTGTAATGGCTTCCTTGGTCACTATGAAACATGACTTGTTTGGGATGCCCACGCAGTTCCCAAGCCATTTGTAGTGCTTTGGCTGTTAATTCTGAATCTGGCGAAAACGACATTGCCCAACCCACGGGTTTTCGGGCAAATAAATCTAATACCACCGCCAGATACGCCCATCGGTCGCCTGTCCAAATATAGGTTACATCGCCGCACCAAACCTGGTCAGGCTTGGTCACAGCGAACTGCCTATTGAGCAGATTTGGAATATCAATACGTTCATTTCCACCGCGGTTGTATTGATGTTTTCTTGTTTGGCAACTAACGAGGGTTAATTCTTTCATCAACTTACCCGCTAACCACCGCCCAAGTTTCACGTCGTGTGTATTGGTAACCATCGTGGCGATAGTCCTTGCGCCCGCAGACCCGCCACTAACGTTCCACGCTTCGCTGACCAGGCTACGTTTTATCGTCCGCTCAATATCTGGCTCCTTAGGTCGACACCAATAGCGATAACTGCTTCGGTGAACATTAAAAATACGACACAACGCTTTCACTGGATAAAGCGCTCTTAGCTTTTCAACTACCGAGAATTTTTCAGTGAGTCGGACATTAAGAGCGAAGTAGCCTTTTTTAAGATGGCATTGGCTTTGTTGAATAATTTAACCGTTTGATTTACATCTTCTTTAGTTAGAATGCATTTACAGAGAATGTATTTTGTTAGAACGACAAATCAAATAGTTAGCACAATAAAAAGCATTCCGAGAGGAAAAATTAGTCGTTGAAATTTTATAATACTTATATAAATCAGTATCTTAAATTATTCAACAAAGCCGATGGCATTCTCCATTTCCAGTCGGTGGATTTTTTTCTTCATTTCTCTGAACTCAATTTGTTCAGGTGTTAATGGCAGACCAGGCGATGTTTTCCCTTGACGTTCTAAACGAAGGGCTCTTACCCACCGGCTAATCGCTGAAAGACTGACGTTAATGGCTTTCGCGGCTTCCTGGTAGGTATAATTTTGGTCAAGGACTAATTTGGCGGTTTCACATTTAAATTCAGCAGTAATTATTTTACTCATTTTGGCACCTATAAAAATTATGAGGTAAGCATATCACCTCTACTTAGGTGGCCAAATTCAGTATGCCACTACAACCTGTACGAAACCGAAGCGGAGATGCTCTCCGATGACCCGCACGGATGATACCGGCATACAGCCCCGCCCCATGAAGACGCTGTTTCAGCGCAACAGGGCATGGGCTGACATCATGGAGGCATACCCGCTCCGGCCTGTAGAGATTGAGGTTGTCACAAAGATGCTGGCCTGCGGCACCCCACTGACGGGCAGCCGGGAATTTCGCTGCAGCAACCCCGACTGCACTCACCACCGTTACATCCATCAGAGCTGCCACGGACGCGGATGTCCGACCTGCGGCAAAAAGGCCACCGACCTGTGGATTGCCACCATGATGGCCCGCCTGCCGGATACGCCGTGCCAGCACGGCACATTCACGATGCCGGATACCCTGTGGCCATTGTTTGAAGCCAACCGCTGGCTGCTGAATGGCCTCTTTGCGCTGGCGGCGGACAACCTGCTGTACGCTGCGGAGCAGCGGGGCCTGACCACCGGTATTTTCGGCGCTCTTCACACGTATGGTCGCCAGCTTAACTGGAACTGCCATATTCACCTGTCGTGGACCTCCGGCGGCATAAATGAGCACGGTGCCTGGAAAAAACTGTCGTTTGCCCTGCCGAAGGTCAGGGCGCGCTGGGTATGGAATGTACGCCAGTATCTGCTGTCTGCATGGGAGTCTCTTGTTCTGCCGCCGCAGCTGGCTCACATCTGGGATTATGATGAATGGAAGCGCTTTATCCTCAGCCAGGGGAAAAATGAGCAGGGAGAGATTTACTGGCACGTGTATTTTGCGAAGCCGACGAAACATCCCCGGCAGACAGCAAAGTACCTGGGCCGGTACCTGAAAAAACTGCCTGTGTCGGGTGCGCGACTGGCACACTACGACGGGGGAAGCCGCATCACCCTGCGTTTTCTGGATCACCGGACGGGGAGGCATGAAGACCTGGCGCTCAGTCAGCGTGAGCTGATACTGCGGCTGATAAAGCATATACCGGAGAAGCATTTCCGGATGGTGCGTTACTTTGGTTTTCTGGCTAACCGCGTAGTGGGAAAACTGTTGCCTCTGGTGAGAAAAGCCCTGGGGCAGGATAATGTGAAAAAAGCAGCGCCAGTGACATACACAACGCTGAGTCAGGGATTACTGAATACAGACCCGTTTGCCTGCCTGCTGTGCGGGGCAAAAATGGCGTTCAGCCGGGCGCTGCCGGCAACGGCCCTGGAGAAGCGAATCGCGAACGCCGGGGAGATAGCGCGAATGCGTTACGTTGGATAATGCGGGGAAACTCTGCCTGGAATTCGGCGATGTAATCAAAAAACGCGCAATGTGTTCAAAAATCACCCAAACACAGAGGCATTCACGATAAAAAAGCCGGTTTTCATCGTTGCCAGCCCCCGAAATCAGGGGCCCCAAAAAGTTTGAAATTCCTAGGCGTCAAGATGCATCTCCATCTCAGCTTCAAGAACCCGTTCCGCCAGTCTTTTAGTCAGCACCTTCAGTAGGCCTGATTCACCCAGCAGATCCTGAGGGGAGTGACAATCTTGAAGCAGTTGGTCAATAAGTTCGTTGCTGATAGGCATTTTGTTATCCTTTGAAGGTTTTCCTCAAAATGCCATTTACACAGATTATTTTACAGTCTCCTTTATCGTGATGCTTATCGCCGTCGCAACGTTGTAGAAAGATGTTTTGGCCGTTTAAAGGAATATAGACGGATTGCCACACGTTATGAAAAAACGGCAAGAAACTATCTAGCAATGGTGAAACTGGGCTGCATCCGCTTGTTTTACGCCCGGTTACGTAATTAAGGGACACAGCCTAGGGTGACCGTAAGGATTCCTTAACTTTTGGCAATAAGCCTAAAAGTTATAACGGTTTATAATTTTATAACCGTATTGCAGACTCATTTAACGAGCGTTTGATGAGAGTCGCCGCCAGCATTGGGTTTAATTCGGTAAACGTGGTCGTAATGCTCCCGATGTGTCTCAGAAAAACATCTCACCTTTCAATGTCTCATTATTGCATTCGTTCAGGTTATTTTTGAGACAAAAAATAACCTGAGCAAGTAACACTTAATCTTATTGGGTATAAAAACGCTATGGTTTATAGCTAAAAAGCTTATTGCCAAAAGTTAAGGAATCCTTACGGTCACCCAACCCCGTAGCGCTTAGGGTATTGATTAGATAATCAAGTGCCTCTGCGATCAAGCGCTTCACGGTATTACGGGTAAAAAAATCCCCGCTCAGGTAATGATGCGTGTATGACGGGTTGAAACGGCATTGTGCTGTTGTTTCGAATACGTGGCCTACGCTAGGCGATGTCATTAATAAACACAGAGGGAGGAATTGCAAGATGGAAATAGAACTTGCAGGGGGAAGGAAATTACACCATTGCAATATGACGAATTTAGTACAGTATGACGATAAAAAAAAAGCAACGGCGTTGAATTTATGGCAACGATTTCTCGATCTTTTCAGAATTTCGCCGAAAAAAGACGTTATCGATTCTCTTTATGAAAACATTAATGAGTATCCTGCCGCCAAACTCGGTGGCACAGTCTATTATCGTTTTTATAATTTTGAGAAACTCAAAGCGTTGGCGTTACCGGCATACAGAAATCTTTTTAAAGTAAATGCACAACCGCTGGGCATGAAAGGGACACGGTACACGTTTTCAATCGATAAGGTCGATATTTACAGCTTCGATACACCCAATAATTGGCAATCACTGTCTGAGCTTTCAGTTAATCAGTTGCCTTTGGTTGAAAACTACGGTGCTATTGTTAAAAAATTCGCCGCCGATAATGACATTGAGTTTGCAAGACAATTCCCTGATACCAAGATAAAAGATAACTACGGTGGGGATGAGGTTATGGATTATAGCTGCTTTTTTTTAGAGAAAAACCCAGACATTAAACTCACTCTGCTTGAGTATGGTCTTTTCGATCTGGATATCACCAAAGCTTTTGTAAACGACATGGAGGCTCAACTCAAAGGGGATGATGATAGAATAGGAAATATCGATTACCGACTGATCACCTTGCAAGTATCACTCAAATATCTTGAGAGCAGGGATGACAGGGCGTGATATATTTATCGGCAGTGGGGTTTGACGTGCATTGGTACCACCCCACAGCCGACGATATTTCGCGTTACCTGTAGTGACGCGCAATGATGATCGGCCTGACGCGCAATAAATGCACTTTCCCAAACCATATTCCGTGAGAATGAAAACCCGTTTCAAATCACTTTAGCTGATTCCGAACCACATTACTGATTCGCCCGCGCACCCTTCCTGAGAATGAGAAGACCACCAGAAAAACGGCCGGTTTTCTGGTGCCTACCGCTTCGCCCAGTTTATCCCCCCCCCACCGTAAGAAAACCCGTTGCGGTAAGCCTGCTAATGATTACTGGCCTCGTAGCACGGACAGCAGCGTCTCAGTATCAAGTCTTCCCACAGCATCACTGCCTTCCAGCAAATCTTCTGCCATCTGCCGTTTCCTTCCGTGCAGGGAGACCATCTGCTCCTCAATGGTACCTTCCATCACCAGGCGGTAAACCGTTACCGGCCGCTCCTGTCCCATGCGATGGGCACGGTCACTGGCCTGATCCTCCACGGCCGGATTCCACCACGGGTCGAGATGAATGACGTAATCGGCGGCTGTCAGGTTAAGCCCGGTTCCACCGGCCTTCAGGCTTATCAGGAACAGGTCTCCCTCTCCGCCCTGAAAAGCTTCCACGCGTTTTTTACGCTCAGAGGGCGACGTGGTGCCGTCCAGGTACTGGTAAGTCATACCCGCCCCATCCAGTGCGGTTCGCAGCAGCGTCAGGTGGTCAACAAACTGGCTGAAGATCAGCGCCTTATGGTGGTTATCCCTTAGCTCTCTGATAATGTCCAGACATGCCGACAGCTTGCTGCTTTCCGGCGCTGAGCCGTCCAGCACCAGGGAGGGATTGCAGCAGAACCGCCGCAGGCGGGTAATTTCCGTCAGGACCTGCAGCGGGCTGATGTCTTCGCCCTTCTCCAGTCGTTCAACCGCCTGTCGCCGCAGCGCCTCGTACCAGTGCTGTTCTTCCTCGCTCATGGGGATGGTATAAAGGATGTCGGTGCGTGGTGGCAGTTCATCAAGCACCTGCGCTTTGGTTCTGCGCAGCACAAAGGGTTTTATCAGCTGTTTCAGCGTTCCGGCAGCCAGCCTGTCCCCCTGTTCTGCCGAAACGACAAATCGCTGATTAAAGGATTTCAGGCTTCCCAGCAGCCCCGGATTGAGGAAACGAAAGAGGCTCCACAGCTCACCCAGGTGATTTTCAACCGGCGTACCGCTCAGCGCCAGTCGGAAATCGGCCTTCAGCGCCGTCACTGCTCTGGCCCGCTGCGTCTGCGCATTTTTGATGGACTGGGCTTCGTCCACTACCACGCTGTGCCAGGTCTGCCCGGCAAAGGCCTCCGCATCCTGCAGCAACAGGCCGTAACTGACCACCACCACCTCAAAGGCACCGGTATCTGACAGGTCACGGTGACGCCGGTAATCCCGCAGCCGGAGCGTGGGCGCAAACCGTTCACTTTCACTCAGCCAGTTATGGGTTACTGAGGTCGGGGCCACTACCAGTTGTGGTCCTCCGGGTGCGCGTTCGAGCAGCAGGGCCAGCGCCTGAAGGGTTTTCCCCAGCCCCATATCATCGGCCAGACAGGCTCCCACGCCCCACTGTGCCAGGCGGGAGAGCCAGCGAAATCCGTCCTCCTGGTAGTCACGCAACTCCGCTTTCAGCGTGGAAGGGACGGCAGGATGGTGTTTTTCCCGCGCCTCCAGCCCGCTCAGCTGACGCTGCCAGTCAGCGTCGCCGCCGAACTCCCCGGCCTCACCGGCGAGCTGTTTCAGAAACGGCAGGGTCAGCGCATTCAGACTGAGATGTTCACCACTTCCGCTCAGTAGCGCTATCTGCTGCAGACGCTGGCGCAGCTGATTGTCCAGCGCCAACCAGTCCTCATCGCCCAGCCGGATGAAACGGCCCCGGCTTTCCTGCAGGAGCGTCAGCAGCTGGCGCAGCTCCAGTACCCGGCCGTCATCCAGATTCAGCGTGCCGCTCAGGGTGAACCATTCGCCCTGGCGGCCGACGTTAAGCGTCAGGGCCTGCATGTCGCGACGTCCACCGAGACGCAGCCGTTCACCTTCCGGCCACACGCACTCGAGCAGCTGTTTATCCGTACCGCGCAACTGCGTCAGCGCCTCCAGCGCGTCCTGCGGGTCAGTCAACTGCCATTCGGTGCCGTCCTGCCCGGAGTCGGCCAGTAGCGGGCAGTCGCGAAGCACCTGCTGCAGCCGTTGTCGTTCGTGTGACAGGTCGCGCCGGGTCTGCACTGACTGGCCGTCCAGCTCACCGTTGATAATGTCTCCCCCTCGCCCGGGGGTAAACCAGGCTCCGTCAGGCAGGGGGCGGACCAGAGGCTGCAGGCGCAGCCCCTCTCCTAGCGGTAACAGATGCACGTAAATTTTGTCATCCGCCGGCACGTGCGGAATGTGGGTCATCAGCTCCGGCAGGTCAGCTCGGACCGGCAGCAGCGGTGCTATAGCTGAGACTGACTGCAGCACCCGTTCCCGGGCGCTTTGCGGAATGCGCAGCCCCTGACCCACAATGGCGGCTATCCGGCGGTGTTCATCGCTGACAGGACAAACCACTACCCGGGTTGGTGTCTCTTTCCGGGTAACCAGATGCTGCGTGTCGCTGATGGCAGGAGACAGCGTCAGCAACAGCTGGCTGCCGTCTTCGGTGAGTACCAGCGTGACCTGACCGGCTTCAATATCCACGCGGATATCCGGTGCATCATGCCAGAAGACCGCCGGATGCCCGGCCAGCAGGGGAAGTGCTGATACGGCATCAAGCTCATACCGGCCATGTTCATAGTAAGAGTAGCCCGATGTGTAATGGATGTGACGGACAATCTGGCGGTCCTGCGCGAGCAGCCAGGGCAGCGTCTCCGCAGAGTCATGCAGACGCTTCAGCGCGACCGGACGCCCCTTTGTCCAGCCCTGTTTATTACGTTTCTGCTCCAGAGGGGCAATTTCAGTCCCCCAGGGCTCCAGCGTCAGCAGCCAGACCAGCCTGGAATCGCTGTCGCTGCTCTTCGGTGTCAGCTGGCCCAGTGCATCCAGCGCATATTCCCAGGCCGCCTTACGCTGCCAGAGACTGCTCAGGGGAAGCCGGTCTGCTGGCCGTTCAGGGGTCGGCTCACTGAACTGCAGGTGAAGGAGAGTGCGAATGTCACTGGCCGGTAATTTGTACCCCCGGGCTTCCAGTTGACGGGCAAAGGTCTCCAGGTGTTTGCGGAACTTATCCGGGTCGGGAACATCCTCCCGCCAGAACAGCACCAGCGCCTGCAGCATGCCGGCCATTCCGTTCAGCGGCCGGCTACTCATCTGCGGCGGGGATAACGAAGATGTGCCATTCCGCTCCCGGAGCAGGTCCTGCAGCAGCGACCATCCGGTACCAAATCCCTCATCGACGGCGTGCCGTGTCACCTCACTCAGTGTGGTCGCATGTGATGGTTCGTCGCGGGTCAGCAGAGTCAGGGCCGCCATGATGGAGGTTAACGGCGGCAGATACAGCCGGCGTTTGCGCGTGGCTTTGCGGTACTGGCTGACCAGCTGGCGGTAGACTTCCATCGCCTCCTCCCGAGCACCGCTGCACAGGGCAACCCAGCCGGCAACGGGCAGTGGCAGGCCACCCTGTTTCAGTTTATCCAGCAGCTCACGCTCATCACGCCACAGCGCCTGCAGGGCCAGCGGACCGCGCAACATGTCCGGGACAGAGGCCTGTATACCTGCATCGTCACAGGCAAAGCGCCAGATGTCCGTACATTCACTGAGCCGGTTGCTGGCATCGTTCAGCGCGGTCGCAAGAAGCAGGGTCCGGACCTCCCCGTTCAGCAGGGAAAAGACGCGACGACCAGCATCATCAGCAAACAGGCTGGCGGCCGGATGGTCGGCAAAGACATAATCATAGCCTGCCATCCACTCCGCCAGCCGTTGGGACAACTCCGCGGCGTCCCCTGTAAGAAGCGCTATCCACAGTCGCGATCTGTCCTGTCGTAATGCCCCGCGCAGATGAAACGGGCCTGTGCTCTCCAGCATCGTCCGGCGGGCATCCGGGTGCGTCAGCAGCCAGAGAAAAATGGTGTTTTCATGACCGTGTGCCAGTCGCCATCGTGTGTCAACTTTTTGCAGCCAGCCCTGAGCCAGTAAAAAATCCAGGGCATCAGTGATTTCAGTGGCATTCATGCGCCGGTGGCTGACGGTCCTGATATCAAGGACGTGTAAATTATCCAGCAGGGCTGTTTTTGATAACTCACCCAGCAGGGCCAGCTGGCAGAGAATGGCGGCGAGGTGATGAGGAAGCCCTGCAACAGCCTCCGCCATGAACGCTTGAGAGGTCACATTGTCACTGTGTGTGGTCATATCCTTACCTGTGAAAAAGATGTTCCCTGATAATCAGCGTTTGGGCCAGAAGGTGAACACGGGGCTGTATAGCCAAGCGACATTATTTTGATAACAGCCAGCTATGCTTCTTTGCCGCATATCAGGGCATAGGATGTAATCATTTTTAAGTCGGTTGGCTATATAAAAGCTGAACGAGGGATTTATAATGGCAATCCGGCGGTACGCATTTCTTCGACCAGCTCCGTTAGTACGCTGGGAATTCAGCGTTCCCCGCATCAGTTGCCTGATTTCCGGAGGCCGGGCATCAAATTGAGCGCAAAGTGCGCGGACATCATAACCATGGCGGGTCAGCTGAGGTTCAAGATCGTCAATCCGCCGGGACATAATGGTTTCCACCGTCGTGGCATCAACCGGCCTGACGCCCATTTCAAATCCGGCCTCAAAAGCACGCACCAGGTGACGCCCTATCTGAAAGGGCGTTTTCAGCCTGGCGGCCAGCAGCGCAATGGCGTCATCGGTGATGACACCACCTACTTTTGCCCCCTCAGGGAGGATCCCCTGCATCACCCAGTCGATATAGTCCCGCTGACGATCACGAAGTCCCCCGAATTCAAACACCGTGGTCCGGTCCCCCACTTCTTCCATGCTGGGGCGTCGTAAATCATTTTTCAGTTTGGGGTGACCAATAAGCACGACCGATATTTTACCTTTACCGTCCGTAGCCAGTTCAAACAGACGCTTAAGTGACGTCAGCGTTTTCGGATGCAGGTCATGGGCATCATCAATGAACAACGCTACCGGTTTTTTAGCCTTGCGGAATAAAGCCTGCAGTTCACGGGCCCGTTTTTCTGCATCGCCGGGGATTTTGATGGTTTTCTCTGTCGAGAGATCGTAAAACAGGGCGGCATCCAGTAATGATGCGGTGATTTTTGTCTTATCCAGACTGAGGGAGCGGGCAACGATAACCTTGCCTTCTTTTTCCAGAGATTCCCGAAGACGACGCATCAAGAGCGTTTTTCCTGAGCCAATGACGGCAGTAAGCGCTATCAGTCTGCCATTCTGGATAGCCGCCCGGAGATCCCGCAGGAGTAGTTCATGGTGTTCTGTTTCGAAGAACCCCATATCAACCGGCTCGCAGCGCAGCCCATAGTAGTGCATGACTTCAGTAAGCATCAGTTATATCCTCCTTTTCTTCCTGCAGGGAAACGCTCATGAATAGCCGCAATAATCACCGTTCTGGATAATGTTTCATCCAGCAACTGTCCGATGAATGCACTGGTCAAGTAAATCAGGACACTTTTTTCTCAGCCATTTGTTCATAACGCACCGGAGACAGATCCCCGTTAGCGGCATGATGCCTGTGTAGGTTGTAGTAGCGGATATACGTCGCCACATCCTGCTCCATGTAAGCCCGTGTTGGCTGGGGTACCAGCAGCAACCATTCATGTTTCAGACTGCCCCAGAAGCGCTCCATCACCGCATTATCCCAGCAGGCACCCACGTCTCCCATACTGCTCCTCAGCCTGTAGCTGCTCAGCAGCGCCTGAAAGCGTTGTCCCGTGTACTGCGCCCCCTGTCCGTATGCACCACCAGGCCCGGCGGGGGAGTTCGCAGGTTATATGCCTTCATCAGGGCCCCGCAGACCAGCGATGAGGTCATCCGTCTGTCCACCTGCCAGCCCACTATCTGCCGGGAGTACAAATCCATAATAGCCGCAAGATACAGCCAGCCTTCACCGGTCTTCAGATACGTGATGTCACTCGCCCACACCTGATTTGGCCCCGGAGGGTTAAAATTCTGGTTCAGCAGGTTTGGGGCCACCTCTGCACCCGGGCGGGGTTTTGTCGTGACCTTATAAGTCCGGCGCTGTCGGCAGACCAGCCCCTCTTCCTGCATGAGTTTCTTCACCCGCCAGCGGCTGATTATGATGCCTTCTCCACGAAGCCTTTTGACCAGGGTCCGGCTTCCTGCTCCCTGCCTGCTGGCGGCGAACAGCGCCTTTAACCTGACCCGGACCTCCACGTCTTTTTGCAGCGGTTCGGCGGGCTTTTTTCGCCATGCATACCAGGCAGAGGCCGTCACACGCATGACCCGACAGAGTGTCGAACGCTGAAGTCAGTGGCATTGTCGAGAATGAACCGGTATCTCACGACATATGTTTCGCGAAGAAGGCACTCGCCTTTTTTAGTATCTCCTTCTCTGTACGTAACTCTTTGTTTTCCTTTTGTAACAGTTTTAACTCTGCACGTTCATCATCGCTGAGTACGCCGTTGCTCTGCTCGCGGCCAGCGAGACCCATGTATGCAGGGTTTTGTTGCTTATGCCCAGCGATGCTGCTGCCCTGGCTATCGTATAGCCCTGCTCTGTTACCAGGGCAACGGCTTCCTTTTTAAACTCAGGGGTAAATTGTCGTTTATGGTTCACTAAACACCTCCGTTTTGGATGTAAGTTTAGTGTCCTGATTATTCAACCACTACACAGAAACGGCGGCATAGCACGCTGGGCTATGTCAGCCCGATGGTATTTGAACGACAAGTCCTCTCTTAAGGGCGTGTCCACCAAGTCTGGGCCAGATCAGAATCGTGTACAGGGTCTACTGAAAAGCACCTCCGGCAAGCTAGCGAACTGATATAGCTTGTCAATAATCCCCTAACACACAACCATAACCCTCCACCCTCAGCACCACCGCCATATTCACCTGCCATCTTTGCTGACTGACCGTTTTCACCTGCAACACCCCTGGCCACGCCGGGCAGGCAAGCGTCAGAGTTGACAGATACCCGGTGAAATCCACATCGGTTATCGTGACTGCCTGAGCCGGATCGCAGTCGGATACTCGAGGAGTTATCACCACCTGTTCATGACGCAGCATGATGCGTTTTTCACCGCTGGCGAGTGGGTTATCCACCGGGACAGGACCCAGCGCACAGGTTGCCACCTCCCCGTTCACCCGGGCCGGGAAAATCAGTGCATCGCCTAGAAACAGCGCAGTGGCTTCATCCACCGGTTGATAATAAACCTCCATCGGCGACCCTACCTGGGCGAAACTCCCTTTGCGCATAACCGCAATCTGGCTGGCAAAAGAGAGCGCCTCCTGCTGGTCGTGGGTGACCAGAACCGACGCCACCCCGGCCTCGTCCAGCAAATTCGCCGTCGCTTTGCGCGTTGCGGCGCGCAGCCCGGTATCCAGCGCGGAGAACGGCTCATCCAGCAACATCAACACAGGCTCCTGCGCCAGTGCGCGCGCCAGCGCCACACGTTGCTGCTGTCCGCCGGAGATCTCATGTGGCCAGTGATCTGCAAGGGCATGGCTGAGGGAGACCAGATCCATCAACTCCGCCACCCGACGTTGGTTTTCCTGCTTTGAACCCTTCAGCCCGTAGGCAATGTTGTCGGCCACTTTCATATGCGGGAACAACCCCCCTTCCTGCGGTACAAAGCCGATCCCGCGCAGATGCGCCGGAATAAAGGTGTCCGCATCAAACAGCGTTTTGCCATTCAGGACAATCCGCCCGCTGTCCGGCGATTCAAAACCGGCCAAAATACGCAGCAAGGTAGTTTTGCCCGAACCGGAAGGGCCGACGATCACCGTGCGGGAATGCGGCATCACCGTAAGACTCAGGTCTTCCAGCACCGGCATCTGGCCAAATTTTTTGGAAATATTTGCTAATTCAATCATCTTACAGGCCCGCTAATTTTTTCGACTGCGCGTAAAGGAGTTCGGTCAGCGGCAGCGAGATCAGCACCATCAACAGTGCGTAAGGCGCTGCGGCAACATAATCAATTTCACTGGTCAGCGCCCAGAATCCGGTGGAGAGCGTTCTCGTCCCCGACGGTGAAAGCAGCAGCGTCGCCGTGAGTTCGTTGGTGATGCCAAGGAACACCAACGCGCCACCGGCGGCGGCGCCCGGCGCGGCCAGACGCATGGTGATCACCCAGATGGCGCTAGCCTGAGTTTTACCTAAACTGCGGGCAACGTTTTCCAGCTCCAGCGGTGCCTGCGCAATACCGGCGCGCAGATTCACCAGCCCACGCGGCATAAACATGAGCAGATAGGCCAGAAAGAGGGTGAACTCGGTTTGATAGAGAGGGTGCAAATAATGGATCGTCACTGTGACCAATGACAGTGCAACCACAATCCCCGGCAGCGAACTGGTAAAGTAATTGCACGCCTCCAGCGCACGGAACAACGGACGCGGATGACGCACTGTCAGCCAGGTGACCGGGATCCCCGCCAGCATGATCAGTAACGCACCGCCGGAGGCCAGCACGATTGTCTGGCGCAACGACAACCAGATATCTGCCTGAGTCCAGTTTTCGATGCCACCCAGCCACAGCCAGCGACCAAGCACCGCCAGCGGCACCACCAGTGCCAGCATCAACACCGCCAGCGAGAAAAACTGCCCCACTACACTCAGCGGTAAATTCAATTGCAGGCGATGCTGTTGGCGCGGTGAACCTGAACCCACACGGGCGTAGCGCACTTTACCGCGCGTCGCCCCTTCGAGCGTCAGAAACACCAGGCAGCAGAGGGCCAGTACCCCCGCCAACATATTCGCCGCCGGGCCGCTGAACGTCGACTGGAACTGATCGTAAATGGCGGTGGTAAAGGTATCAAAGCGGATCATAGCATACAGGCCATACTCCGCCAGCAGATGCAGGGTGACCAGTAAGGCCCCGCCCCAGATAGCCAGTTTCAGCTGGGGCAGAACAATTCGGAAAAAGGCCGACCGGGGCGATGTGCCTAACGATGCGGCAACATCTTCCAGCGTCGGATCGAGGCGACGCAGCACCGCAGAAACAGGGAGATAAATAAACGGGTAGTATGCAAGCACCGAGAGAAAGACCCCGGCTGCCAGACCGTGAATGGACGGTACCGCACTGACCCAGGCATAGCTCTGCACAAAGGCTGGTATTGCCAGCGGCGAGACGGCCAGGATCGCCCAGATGCGGCGCCCTGCCAAGGTGGTTCGTTCGGTGAGCCAGGCGAGCATCACACCTACCAGCACACAGAGAGGAACCGAAATAATGACCAACAGCAGCGTGTTGCAGAGCAGTTCAGCAACACGCGGGCGGAAAATGAGTGCCTTGACAGTTTCCCACCCGGTGTCAAAACCAATCACAACCACAAAGGCCGGGGGGGTAAGCGATAGCAGCGCAAAAAGTATCGCGAGCAAAATCATCGTCAACGCCGGACGTCGTTGTACCCTACGCCACCGGACATCCGGCGTGCGGGTGATATTGACCACTGAAATCAGGCTCTCACCACTACATCAATTAAAGAAGGCCAGCTTGCGTCATCAAATCAATGACTTTTTTGTTGTTGAGCGTGGAAGCTTCAGCTTTTGGCGCATCCAGATCCTTCAGCGGAAGCAGTTTCGGATTGGACGCGGCATTTACACCCACCGCGTATTCAAACGCATCGTTGGTACGCAGGCTATCCTGACCCGCTTTGCCGGTGATCCACTTCACAAAGGCTTGCGCCTGCTGCTGATGCTTGCTGGAGGCCAGTACGCCCGCACCGGAAATGCTGACGAAAGCGCCAGGATCCTGGTGTTTGAAGTAGTGCAGTTTGGTTTTTTTACTGTTTTCACCGGTTTTCGCCTGATCAACAAAACGGTAGTAGTGATAAATCACCCCACCATCAATCTGCCCGGCATTTACGGCTTTCAGCACCGTGCTGTTGCCTTTGTAGGCCACAAAGTTGGTTTTCATCCCTTTCAGCCAGTCAAGCGTCGCTTGCTCGCCTTTTAGCGCTAGTACTGCACTGACGATAGCCTGGAAGTCCGCACCGGATGGAGAAGCTGCCCAGCGCCCTTTCCACTCGGGTTTTGCCAGATCCATTAACGATTTTGGCAGCTGAGATTCTTTCAGTTTAGCCGGGTTGTAGACAAACACGGTGCTACGCGCCGCGATACCGATCCAGCGTCCGTTTTCAGGGCGGTAAGCTGGGGCAACCTGGTCCAGAGTGGCTTTATCCAGCGGCGCAAACAGCTTCGCGTTATCGACCAGCACCATCGCCGGAGAGTTCTCGGTCAGGAAAACATCAGCTGGTGATAAGCTGCCCTCCTGAACCAGGGCGTTGCCCAGTTCGCTGTCTCCACCGTTACGCAGCGTAACCTTGATCCCGGTCTCTTTAGTGAAACCGTCGACCCATGACTTCACCAGATTTTCATGCTGGGCGTTGTAAACCACAAGCACGTCGCTGTTGTCTGCGGCAATGGCGAGCGGTGTTAACAAAACAGAGGAGGTGAGCACCGCAATAGAGAAAAGGGATGATAAACTAAACTTCATAAGTTAATCCTTTATCGAAATGAGTACATAATACCTGAATGCACAGCGAATGGATTAAAGCACATCGATACGGAGAATAGTAATTATAATGATTTAAATTACCATATAACGGTGTAAAATAGGGAGAATTACAACACTGCTGCAATAAAAATCCTGAACCGCAATCGGGGGCCTCAACAAGATAAATAAATACTTAAGTCTTTGTTTATAATAGCTATTATGTAGGTGATTCAGCACTATACATACCCCCATGTCAGGGTATGTTGTCGCCTCTGACTGAAAAAAATCCAGGGGGTTCGAGAAGCTGTTCATGAGAAGCTATTCGCCAGAACGTAAAGCGACCGTGATCGCCAGAATGTTGCCGCCGCATAGTCAGTCTGTTCCCCCATTCCCACTCGAAACGCAACAAAGGCCCCATTCCCAGTCGAAATGCAACAAAGTGACCCACTGGCCAGACCCGGATAAAATCACCGTTCTGGCCCTACTGGAGATCCCGTTGCATGCAGGGAAAACATCTGACTCACAAAGAGCGGTTCTACATCGAAAAACGGCGTGGTGATGGGGTTAACCAGGCCACCATCGCCCGGGAACTGGAGCTTCCTCGTTCTACCATCAGCAGGGAGCTCAGACGCAATACCGACGCCGCTTTCAACGGGGTCTATTCCTGCAGAAGGGCCGAAACGTTGGCCAGAGGGCGGCGGCAGAAAACTCGGCCGGACAGCGTGATTAACCAGCTTGAACCGCACATTCAGGACTTTATCAGAACGGCGCTGTCTACCCACACCTCACCTGAGGTCATCAGTGGGCGCCTGGTCCTGGAATTTGGCCTGTCCGTCAGCAAGAACTCGCTCTATCGCTATATCCAGCAGGAGCGCCGGGCCGGCGGTGAGCTGTATAGCTAAACGACTTAATTTTGATTACATTATTTAAATGAGCTATTCAATTGATTTTAGACGTAAAGTGATATCTACACGGAAAAACGAAGGGTTGAGTATCCGAGAAACAGCGAAGCAATTTCGGATTGGCCCTGCCTCTGTATCGCGTTGGATTAATCAAATAGAGTCAAAAGCATCGACCACGCGTCAGCGAAAGATCGATAAATCCGAGTTGATAAAAGATGTTGAACAATATCCAGATGCTTACCAAAAAGAACGTGCAGAGCGTTTTGGTGTTTGTCAGAAGGCCATTTGGCAAGCGCTTAAAAAGCTGGGATTGACCTATAAAAAAAACTCTACGTCATCCGAAAGCCGACGAAAACGCCCGGCAGGGATTTCAACAAAAAAAACAACAGTATGAAAAAGAAGGTAAACCTATTGTTTTTATTGATGAAAGTGGTTTTTCACACGATGCCCCACGGACTCACGGCTATTCCCCAAAAGGTCAACGGTGTTTTGGCCTGAAGAACTGGGGAGCTAGGGGAAGAACAAATGTTATCGGCGCTTTATTAGGCACAACGCTGTTTGCTATCGGATTATTTGATATCAATATTAACAGCGATGTTTTCTATGCCTGGGTCACACAAGTCCTTATCCCAGTACTCCCTAAAAACAGTGTAATCATGATGGACAATGCCACTTTTCACAAAAAACATAATATTCAACAAGTCATCATCGATGCAGGGTATATGGTGGAGTATTTGCCTACATATTCGCCAGATCTTAACCCAATTGAGCATAAATGGGCACAAGCAAAAAGCAAAAAAAGAGAGATGGGTTGCGATACAGAGAGTTTGTTCTCAGTCCATATGGTGTAATCAAAATTAAGTCGCTTGGCTATAAAGCGTTTTTATCGGGCTCGCCTCCTGGCGTGATAACTGGCTGACGGGTTGATTATGCGGAGGAAGCATTCTGGCGATCACAGCAGCTTTACGCTCAGGTGAATAGATTTTCATTGTCGTCTCCAGCCCCTCAGATTTTTTTCACTCAGAGGCGACAACTACCCTGACATGGGGGGGGCCTCAGACCGGCAATCCCCGGAATGAATAACCGGGATGACTTCCCGGCAAACAGACTCCGGTGGTGTGGTAACATATGCAGATTATTTTTCAGGGCCAGGGCTTTGTTGAATAATTTAAGATACTGATTTATATAAGCATTATAAAATTTCAACGACTAATTTTTCCTCTCGGAATGCTTTTTATTGTGCTAACTATTTGATTTGTCGTTCTAACAAAATACATTCTCTGTAAATGCATTCTAACTAAAGAAGATGTAAATCAAACGGTTAAATTATTCAACAAAGCCCAGGGCCAGGACTGATGAAGAAGAAAAACACGACGCCCACGCCTCACGATGCCACGTTCCGGCAGTTCCTGACGCAGCCGGATATTGCCAGGGATTTCATGGAAATCCACCTGCCTGCGGAACTACGCGCGGTCTGCGATCTCAGCACGCTGAAACTGGAGTCCGGCTCGTTCGTTGAGGATGATCTGCGCCAGTATTTCAGCGACGTGCTCTACAGCCTGAAAACCTCTGCCGGCGATGGATACATTCACGTTCTTGTGGAGCACCAGTCGACGCCCGACAGGCATATGGCCTTTCGCCTTATCCGCTATGCGGTGGCCGCCATGCAGCGTCATCTCGACGCTGGCCATAAGATACTGCCACTGGTGATACCGGTACTGTTCTATACCGGTAAACGCAGCCCGTATCCGTACTCCACCCGCTGGCTGGATGAGTTTGACGATCCGGCTCTGGCTGGCAAACTCTACAGCAATGCTTTCCCGCTGGTTGATGTGACCGTCATTCCGGATGATGAAATCGCCGATCATCGCAGTATGGCTGCACTGACATTACTGCAGAAACATATTCATCAGCGGGATCTGGCAGAACTGGTCGATCGGCTGGCGCCCCTTTTACTGGCCGGATATCTGTCTTCATCGCAGGTGATATCACTGGTACACTATATTCTGCAGGCAGGCGAAACATCCGACGCCGAAGCCTTTGTACGCAAACTGGCACAGCGTGTGCCGCAACACGGAGACGCACTTATGACCATCGCACAACAGCTCGAACAGAAGGGCATCGAGAAGGGCATTCAGCTCGGTGAGCAACGTGGTATTGAAAAAGGCCGCAACGAAGGCAAGCTCGAAGGCAAGCTCGAAGGCAAGCTCGAAGGCAAGCTCGAAGGTAAATTCGAAGGTAAACTCGAAGTCGCCCGTACCATGCTGCAGAATGGCCTCGACCACAACACAGTCATGAAAATGACCGGCCTGACTGAAGACGACCTGGCACAAATCCGCCATTAGTCATCCTTTCCTGACACGCCCTGCGTGGCCATTAGCGTATACTGATGGGCAGGGAAAATCTGTATGTTACGGCGAGTGGTATGTTCCTTCCTCATTTTTTGGACAGAGCTGTAGCGATAGTAGGTGAGGAGCGTATTCTTTTTTCTACTGATTATCCATTTCAATATCGCCCCGGTAATGATGCGAGGCAATTTCTGGAAAAATGTAATCTTGATGAAACTGGCAAAGCAGCTTTTGCTCACAATAACTGGATGCGCCTGACTCGTGACAGAAATGCTGATTAACTTGAATGGCGGCAAAGCAACTTAAGCCCAATGGTCATAATTGTTTCGATAAATAAGAAAGCTACGCGAAAAGCGTGATTTTTTTAAAAACTGACGCGCCTTCCGGCTTTGTTGAATAAATCGAACTTTCAGGGGATCGCCGGATCAAAGCACTATCATCGCTCCCGATAGCAGCTCCCCATGGCAAAGCAAAAGTTTAAAATCACCAACTGGCCCACCTACAACAAAGCACTCAGACAACGCGGCTCCCTGACGGTCTGGCTTGATGAGTCGGCCATCGCTGCATGGACTGACAGTTCTTCGCCTGAAGGTCGTGGTCGGCCGCTTTACTACACCGATATGGCTGTTACCACGGTTTTGATGATAAAGCGCGTGTTTAACCTGTCGCTCCGGGCATTACAGGGCTTTGTCGACTCGTTTTTTACACTGATGAGCCTGCAACTGCGCTGCCCGGACTACTCTCTGGTCAGTCGGCGGGCAAAAACCGTCAGTATAGCCAACCGACTTAAAAATGATTACATCCTATGCCCTGATATGCGGCAAAGAAGCATAGCTGGCTGTTATCAAAATAATGTCGCTTGGCTATATTGCGGTACCAGATATCAAAGACATGGTGGGCTTCATAGTCGTTTGTGCCAATCAGGTAGCCGTTGATCGGGATGTGGTTACACAGCAGCGTGTAGGCGACCATGCCTTTACCGCTGCCGAAGTATTTACGCGAATGTCGGGCCTTTACTGTTGATCGCTCGACGCCAAACTTCTGTCCGTCAACGGCACCATAAAGCGTTTCCGGATCAAACGAATAGTGCGGAAAAATCGGCAGTGCCTCTATGGCATCGGTGATGCCGTCGTTGGCCGTGACCAGTGACGCCAGGCGGAGGTACTCTTCGTATGTGGTTTCCAGCACATGGAACGGTATAGCCAACCGACTTAAAAATGATTACATCCTATGCCCTGATATGCGGCAAAGAAGCATAGCTGGCTGTTATCAAAATAATGTCGCTTGCCCCATTCCCACTCGAAACGCAACAAAGTGACCCACTGGCCAGAGTCGGATAAAATCACCGTTCTGGCCCTACTGGAGATCCCGTTGCATGCAGGGAAAACATCTGACTCACAAAGAACGGTTCTACATCGAAAAGCGGCGTGGTGATGGGGTTAACCAGGCCACCATCGCCCGGGAACTGGAGCTTCCTCGTTCTACCATCAGCAGGGAACTCAGACGCAATACCGACGCCGCTTTCAACGGGGTCTATTCCTGCAGAAGGGCCGAAACGTTGGCCAGAGGGCGGCGGCAGAAAACACGGCCGGACAGCGTGATTAACCAGCTTGAACCGCACATTCAGGACTTTATCATAACGGCGCTGTCTACCGCCCCATTCCCACACCTCACCTGAGGTCATCAGTGGGCGCCTGGTCCTGGAATTTGGCCTGTCCGTCAGCAAGAACTCGCTCTATCGCTATATCCAGCAGGAGCGCCGGGCCGGCGGTGAGCTGTATCAGCAGCTCCCTCATCGGGGTAAACGGTATAACTATCAGACCGATGAGAACAAACGCGGTCCTATTCCCAACCGTGTTGGCATTGAGCAGCGGCCGGCCGTTGCTGACCTCAAGCAGGAACCCGGGCATTTCGAGATTGACACCATCTTTGGCAAAGATCAGAAATCATTCCTGCTGACGGTGGTCGATAAAGCCGTCAAGCTGGTCATCATTCGCAAACTGCCCAACAAGCGAGCAGAGACAGTGGTAGCGGCCTTCAGGGACATCGTTGCCAATACCTTCTGCGAGTTTAAAACCCTGACTGCTGACAACGGTTCTGAATTTTCCCAGCACGGGGAAATTACAAAAGTCACGGGGGCACCGGTCTACTTTGCCCGGCCATATCATTCCTGGGAACGCGGGTTGAATGAGCATACCAACGGGCTGATACGGCGTTTTTACCCGAAGGGAACGGACTTCAATTATGTCACCCATCGCAAGGTTGCAGCACTCGAACACCTGCTCAATACGCGAGGCCGAAAATCGCTGGGTTATCGTTCTCCAAATGAGGTATTTTTAACGCACTTACAGGCGGCATAATGCCCTACCGTTTTGTTGCGTTTCGACTGGGAATGGGCCTTATCCTCAGCCAGGGGAAAAATGAGCAGGGAGAGATTTACTGGCACGTGTATTTTGCGAAGCCGACGAAACATCCCCGGCAGACAGCAAAGTACCTGGGCCGGTACCTGAAAAAACTGCCTGTGTCGGGTGCGCGACTGGCACACTACGACGGGGGAAGCCGCATCACCCTGCGTTTTCTGGATCACCGGACGGGGAGGCATGAAGACCTGGCGCTCAGTCAGCGTGAGCTGATACTGCGGCTGATAAAGCATATACCGGAGAAGCATTTCCGGATGGTGCGTTACTTTGGTTTTCTGGCTAACCGCGTAGTGGGAAAACTGTTGCCTCTGGTGAGAAAAGCCCTGGGGCAGGATAATGTGAAAAAAGCAGCGCCAGTGACATACACAACGCTGAGTCAGGGATTACTGAATACAGACCCGTTTGCCTGCCTGCTGTGCGGGGCAAAAATGGCGTTCAGCCGGGCGCTGCCGGCAACGGCCCTGGAGAAGCTAATCGCGAACGCCGGGGAGATAGCGCGAATGCGTTACGTTGGATAATGCGGGGAAACTCTGCCTGGAATTCGGCGATGTAATCAAAAAACGCGCAATGTGTTCAAAAATCACCCAAACACAGAGGCATTCACGATAAAAAAGCCGGTTTTCATCGTTGCCAGCCCCCGAAATCAGGGGCCCCAAAAAGTTTGAAATTCCTAGGCGTCAAGCCGGAGATTCATTGAAAATTTCTAGTTTTTCGAGGTGACCTGAAGTTGTCAGCCTGCGGTACCGATCAGTGGCAAACCTCCGCCAGGCGTTCACGAAGCTTTGAATAGCGACGCTTGGACTGTTTGTCGCGGATGGCCATGGCAAGTGCGCGTTTCTGACCTACAAGCACTACGAGCCTTTTACCCCGGGTGACGCCGGTATAGATAAGGTTGCGCCGCAACATCATATAGTGCTGTGTCGACAGCGGAATGATCACTACGGGGTATTCGCTCCCTTGCGATTTATGAATGGTTGTCGCGTAGCACAATACCAACTCATCGAGTTCCCCCAGAGGATAGCTGACATCGCGTCCGTCGAAATGGACCTGCAGAACTTCATCCTCCCGATCAAGCGCCACGACGAAACCGATATCGCCGTTATACACGTCACGATCATAATTGTTCTCGATTTGCATGACTTTGTCTCCCACGCTGAAAACCTGCCCATATCTTTCAATACTGTGATCTCCGGGCGGGTTCAACGCGGCCTGAAGTACCTGATTGATGCCCCGTGCCCCTGTGATGCCACGGTTCATGGGGCACAACACCTGAATGTCGTGAACCGCATCGACATTGAATTTTCTCGGCAAGCGCGTTTTGACCAGGTTGACGACGGTGGTGGCGATATCGTCGGCGTCTTCGGCTGGCACGAGGTAAAAATCAGACCGTTCGCCTTTGCCGGGAAAGGAGGGGAACATGCCCTGATTGATGCTGTGCGCACCCTGAACGATACGTGACGTCGCGGCCTGGCGAAAGACCTCCGTCAGACGGATGACTGGGATTGCGTCAGACGCAATGAGATCGGCCAGAAACGCGCCTGGTCCCACCGAAGGCAGCTGATCTACATCGCCAACAAAAATGATGGCGGTATGGGTGGCTATGGCCTTCAGCAGTTGATTGGCGAGCGGCACGTCAATCATGGAGCATTCATCCACAACGAGCAGCTCGCAGGGCAGCGGTGTACTTTCGTTACGTTTGAATTGGCCGGTAGCCGGATCAATTTCCAGCAGACGGTGGATTGTCTTAGCCTCCAGCCCGGTGGATTCAGAAAGTCGCTTCGCTGCACGCCCCGTTGGGGCACATAGCATGGCTGTGACCTGTTTGGCACGGAGGATAGTCATGATGGTGTTCATCAGCGTGGTTTTCCCCACGCCTGGTCCACCGGTGATCACCAACACTTTGGCGGTCAGTGCCAGCGTTACGGCACGCTTCTGGCTGTCTGCCAGCGTGATGCCGAGACGATGTTCTACCCAGGGGATAGCTTTGTCAGAATTCACACCAGACCACACCGGTGAACCTTGGCGTAATCGAGCGATCTGGGTGGTGATGGATTGTTCGGCATGATACAGGCTGGGCAGGAATACACAGGACGTCCCGCTTATGGTGTCTTCGACTAAGTTTTCACGGTTCACCTCATCGCGGATGGCCATTTCGATCAGGGCTGGCGACATACCCAATAACTTTACGGCCAGATCAACCAGTTCGACGTGAGGTAAACTGCAATGCCCCTGAGAAGACGCTTCTGAGAGTGCGTAGGAGACACCCGCGCGTGCTCGTAGCGGAGAATCCGGCGGGATACCGATTTTTTGCGCGATGGTATCAGCGGATAAAAAACCTATGCCACGAATATCTTGCACCAGACGGTAGGGATCGGTCCGGATAATCTCAACAGCATCCGAACCATAAGTCTTGAATATGCGCACTGAGCGCGATGTGGAAACACCGTGCGCATGCAGAAACACCATGATCTCACGGATGGCCTTCTGGTCTGCCCATCCGGACGTTATCTTCCTGGCGCGTTTGGTACCGATGCCGTCAACCTCACGCAAACGCGCGGGTTCTCGCTCGATCACATCGAATACATCCGCGCCGAAGGCTTTGATAAGCCGGGCTGCATAGGTGGGGCCAATACCTTTTACCATGCCTGACCCCAAATAGCGTTCGATACCCGCCAGGGTTGTTGGTGGGGATATTTTCAAAAAAGTGGCTTTAAACTGGCGACCATGCTCTCGGTCGATCAACCAGTTGCCGGAGGCTGAAGCATATTCACCGGGCGTGACTGACGGGGTATGGCCGACCAGTGTCACCAGGTCGCGTTCGCCTTTAACCTTCAGACGAAGAACGCAGAATCCGTTCTCGCCATTGTGGTAGGTGACGCGTTCTATCAGTCCTGAAATATGTTCAAAAGACTGAGTCGGGGAGGGGAGCGTTCCCATGTGATGTTCGCACCCTTGATTTCGGCACTCTAACCGGAAGCAGATCACGCCTGGGTGATCGCGATTTTTCCATCGGGCTGCAACGTCACCCGTGCGTCCTTTGGCGACGTCTCCGACACCTGTGCGTGAATATCACTCTTTCTAATTTTTTAGCTTCAGGATGTCACTATCGGTAAGACCCGTAAACTGTTTAACCGTTACAGGAGCCATGCCGCTATCCAACATCTGACGAGCGACTTCCAGCTTACCTTCCAGCTTACCCTCGTAGCGCCCGCGCTCAATGCCTTCATTGATGCCTTGCTCGCGACCAATCTGATAACCTTCCTGTTTACCTTCCTGCTTTAGAGCCTCGGCAATGGTCATAAGCGCCTCCTCGTGTTTCTCTGTCCGTTTAGCTATCTCGGTAATGAACGTTCCCGGCGAAGCGGCGTTACCCTCCTGGACAAGATAGTTCATCATCGTGATAACCTGCGTATCCGTATAATAATTATACGACAGCAGTTTAACAATGCTGTCCAGCAACTCCGTCATATCCCGGCGACGAATATGCTTTTGAATTAATTCCAGCAGCGCCATGCGCCTGTGCTGCATGATGGCGTCATCATCGAGCGTGGTCACATCCGCCATTCGAAACGGCTGACTGTAAATCTTTGCCGCTATATCGGGCCGTTCAAAGCAATCCAGCCAGTTGGTGCTGTACGGATGCGGGCTTTTTTCTCCGCAGTAGAACAGTACAGGGAAAACCAGTGGTAACTTATCATGTCCGGCTGCCAGATGGCTCTGCATGGCAGCCATGCTGTAGCGCATCAATCGCCAGGCCATCAGCTTGTCGGGGGTCGACTGGTGCTCTATCAAACAGTAGACATAGCCATCAGACCCGTTGGCACTCACAGAGTAGAGGATATCACTCTGGTAAGGCTTCATATCCGGTTCAACAAAGGAGCCAGACTCTGGCTTCAGGGTTTCCCAGTCACACAGCGCCTTTATATCATCAGGCAGCCAGATATCAAAGAAATCCTGTGCGGTGGCCTTGTCGTGAAGAAACTGCCTGAACACAGCATCATGGGGTGTCGGGGTAAATTTTTTGTTCATGGCGTTGCCCCATTCCCACTCGAAACGCAACAAAGTGACCCACTGGCCAGAGTCGGATAAAATCACCGTTCTGGCCCTACTGGAGATCCCGTTGCATGCAGGGAAAACATCTGACTCACAAAGAACGGTTCTACATCGAAAAGCGGCGTGGTGATGGGGTTAACCAGGCCACCATCGCCGACGGGTCTGATGAGACTGTGCGCGCAGGCACCTTGTCTGCCATGTGGTCACCCTAACGCTGTCTACCAATATTGTTTAATTATAGCGCAATGTGAAACTTAAATGAATGTAATATAAGGTTTTTTACATTTCATTCAGGCGCGCGAGCAGTGCGCAGCGTGACTTCAGATGCGTCGCTGGCGACGCATGCCGGCGGAAAGAATGTCACATAGGATGTTGTAGCCACTCCCGCCGGAACGCCCGGCGTAGCCGGTTACGGCTTGATAGAAATCACCTATCGATACCTTCGCCCTGCAAAGCTAAATTTGTTTACCATTATGATAAGGTTTATGTACGCGGTCGGAGTGGTCACGGCAAGGCCTTTGGCCGTAGCCGGGGCGTATCTCCGCGTTATGCGCCGTAGGCGCTTACGAGCGTGTACTCGATTCTTCCCGCCATAGATTTCATAAGCAACACTGAAGGTAGTTACAACATCCCTTATAAAAGCGGCACTGTTCCCCTGTCTTTGGCCGGGGGGCGGCGATGCTTTTGCAGTGTTGTGGTCTGGCGCTGAGGTTCCATAAGCGGCGTTTCATTGGTTGCACTTTTATGAATGTTGGTCCCATTCCGACTCGAAACGCAACAAAACGGTAGAGGGTTATGCCACCAGTAAGTGCGTTAAAAATACCTCATTGGGGGAACGATAGCCCAGCGATTTTCTGCCCCTTGTATTGAGTATGTGTTCGAGTTCGGCAATCTTACGATGACTGACCTGACTGAAGTCTGTTCCCTTTGGGTAAAAACGTCGTATCAGCCCGTTGGTGTGCTCATTCAAGCCCCTCTCCCAGGAATGATAAGGATGGGCAAAGTAGACCTGCGCCCCTGTGATTTGAGTAATTTGCTCGTGCAGAGCGAATTCAGGGCCGTTATCAGCTGTTAGGGTCTTAAACTTGCAAAAGGTATTGGCTTCAATGTCCCTGAAAGCAGCAACCACAGTTTCCGCGCGCTTATTAGGCAGTTTGCGAATGATGAAGTTTTTCAATGCTTTATCTACGATGGTTAACAGGAATGACTTCTGGTCTTTGCCAAAAATAGTGTCAATTTCGAAGTGGCCAGGCTCCTGTTTAAGCTCGGCTTGAGCTGGGCGATGCTCAATGCCAACACGGTTGTGAATAGAGCCTGGTTTGAGGTTTTCGGTATGGTACCTGTAACGTTTTCCCCGATGAGGAAGTTGCTGATATAGCTCCCCGCCAGCCTGTCTCTCCTGCAGGATATAGCGATAGAGCGTATTTTTTCTGACAGATATACCGAATTCTAGGGGCAAACGGCCACTGATGATTTCAGGTGAAGAGTGAGTGGAAAGCTTCTACCTAATGAAGTCCTGAATGTGTGGCTCCAGCTGGTGAAAAGCATTTTCTGGCAGAGGCTTATGACGGCGTCTCCGGGCCAGAGTGTCCTCCCTTCTACAGCAGTAGACACCATTGAAAGTGGTGTCGGTATTGCGTCTGAGTTCCCTACTGATGGTCGAGGGAGGCAGAGCAAGCTCTCTGGCGATGGTAGCCTGGTTGACACCTTCACCACGCCGCTTTTCGATGTAGAACCGTTCTTTCTGAGTCAGATGTTTTCCCTGCATGCAACAGGCTCTCCAGTATGGCCAGAACGGTGATTTTATCCGACTCTGGCAAGTGGGTCACTTTGTTGCGTTTTGAGTGGGAATGGGGCGGGAGGTGCTTCTGCTTTTACGAAGCTTCAGCTGACGTTTGGGTTTATCGGGTGGTGTTTGCCCGAACAACGTGAGGGAGCAACTTTCGAGTGCCTGGCTTTAGCCGGCACGAAATATACTCCCTTTTTAAAGGGCTTACTTTGTTAAGGAATAACGTTCGAAATTAACTGATATCTCAGGGGGGGGGTCGAAGTTAATAGGAGAGTACGAAGTTAATGAGGTAAAAGCAGGCCATCAGTTTGCCATCATCTCGTCACTGCTGCTCTGAACTGGAAAATTGCCTCAGAATAACGGTGTCCGGGATGATAAAAATTGCCTTTTCTGATGCAGCAGCAACACGAAAACCGCGCCAGGGCACGGTTAAAAAGAAAGAGGACGGGGATTAGAGTATACCGGCGCGCTCGAGCAGCAGTTTATAGTAGGCTTCCGGATCGGTGTTCAACAGGGCCGGGTGCTCCCGACTGACCTCCATCTCCAGCGCGTTAACTTGATGCGTCATAACCTTGCCACTGGTAGACCAGGCGACAAAGGCCTGATAGAGCGGATTCTGGCGTTTGCGCTTTGCTTTGCCCAACTCACTGACATTCGCCTGCAAGCCATCCAGTATCAGATCCAGACGTTCCGCCTCACGGTTTTCCAGGCCGTCCAGCCCCTGCTGCAGCTCCCGGACCTTTGCCTGTTTATCCCGGGCCAGGTCAGGAGAAACCACCCAGCGTTTGATTTGCTTCAGGCGGTTGCGCAGGCTGTGTCTGTCTTTCAGGTCGATGCCGATACGCTCGACACGCAACAGGTGACGCTCGTATTTTTTACGCAGGCTCTCTGTCAGGCCATTCCGGATGGCCCACTGACGGAACTGGCCCAGCCAGTGCCGGATTTCCTCCACCGCAATTCCCCGGGAGGTGAAGAACTTTTCGGTCAGCCACAGGCGCAACGGCTTGTTCTGGCCCGAATCCGTATCCTGCCCGCGTAAGGCAATCACGTAACCCAGTTGCTCCTGCACCGAAAGGGCATGTAACGGGCTGTCATAGGCTTTACGTCCGTTACCGTAGACGTGCAGGCATCCCATTGCGGCGGCAATTTGTTCAAACGGCACCATGACTTCGAAAGCATAGTCACTGTCCGGGTTATAATCGCAGTTGGCCGCCAGTGCCATGGAGAGTGCATTCAGGGCTTCACGGCTCTCCGAACGTGCAGAAAGACGCATCGGCTTTGGCAAAAAGTGCGGATCGTTACGACGGGTATAAGGCACATATCCCTGCTGGCGCAGCGCGATCAGATCGGGATTACGATGCCAGTCATGGCTGCTCAGACGCGCCACGACCTTTGCAGCCATCCCGCGCGGAACAGCACAGCTAAGCGTCGGCTGGTAGCGGCGATGAATTTTGGATTTCCCTTTGCGCAGCGTATTGGACAAACCGCGCCGGGAAATAACAGAGATATCAGGCTGGACCTGAGAAAGAATGGTGTCAACCAAACCTGCCCGCGCTTATGTTGCACGGAAGGAGTAATGTACACAGAAGGTATTGAACTTTTCTGAGCATAAAACTATACTCCCTGCATAGAGCAACAGCTTCTATACAGTTTAAGTAGGCCCCGTTAATCCTCTTCGCGTCGCCAAACAAGTCGAAGATTATCGGGGTTTTTGCTTTTCTGGTTTAGGGAAAATCCTCATCAGAACCAGTTACCTGCCACCTTGCGGCGTGGCCAGCCATAAGATCCGCAAACGATCAGTAATCTAGCACTACGTGTCCTATCAAGCAAGAATATCAGCCCATAACGCCAGTTTACCCGGCTTTATCAATTAAACGACTAAACAGTTCTGCTTGGCTGAGGCCACTCTCAGCACACATTTCCTGAAATTTACTCTTGAGCTCATTGGGCACAAGGATCTTGATTTCTTTGTGCGTCTCACGCTTGCGGGCAACAAAACTTTGTTGCCGCTCTGAAGCGCTCAGCGGGTGACCTTTACGGTACGTTCGTTTTCCATTCGATGAGGAAGTAACTGCATTTTCGGCTTGTGACATCTCTGCCTCCTCAAGGATCAAACAAGGATCGTTTCGCAGAGGATACTACAGATTCCTGAAATCAGCGACTTAACTTTACATCAAACAGTGAGCCACGTTGGCGCGCGGCCCATAGGGGGAGAAAAAAGCAATAACCTCAGAAATACTGTTCGGATGTGTTAACCAGAAACGCCGGAGACGAGGAAAACTTGCTTTTACCCTTCTCCAGGGTTGGACAACTGAGCACAGCGAAGGCGTCAGTATTTTTTAGCTGTATTAGATAGCGCGTCGCCAGATGGTGGACACCGGATTACTTTTGGTATCACCGACAGCATGATTGATGGCCTGCTGCAGGGCCTCCGCGCTGGTGTATCTAGGGATAACCGTCACGTTATCAGCATTGGCGCCGGTTGACGGTAAAACCACCAGAGCAGGCGTACCACTGAAGCCCAACGCCCCATTCCCAGTCGAAACGCAACAAAACGGTAGGGCATTATGCCGCCTGTAAGTGCGTTAAAAATACCTCATTTGGAGAACGATAACCCAGCGATTTTCTGCCTCGCGTATTGAGCAGGTGTTCGAGTGCTGCAACCTTGCGATGGGTGACATAATTGAAGTCCGTTCCCTTCGGGTAAAAACGCCGTATCAGCCCGTTGGTATGCTCATTCAACCCGCGTTCCCAGGAATGATATGGCCGGGCAAAGTAGACCGGTGCCCCCGTGACTTTTGTAATTTCCCCGTGCTGGGAAAATTCAGAACCGTTGTCAGCAGTCAGGGTTTTAAACTCGCAGAAGGTATTGGCAACGATGTCCCTGAAGGCCGCTACCACTGTCTCTGCTCGCTTGTTGGGCAGTTTGCGAATGATGACCAGCTTGACGGCTTTATCGACCACCGTCAGCAGGAATGATTTCTGATCTTTGCCAAAGATGGTGTCAATCTCGAAATGCCCGGGTTCCTGCTTGAGGTCAGCAACGGCCGGCCGCTGCTCAATGCCAACACGGTTGGGAATAGGACCGCGTTTGTTCTCATCGGTCTGATAGTTATACCGTTTACCCCGATGAGGGAGCTGCTGATACAGCTCACCGCCGGCCCGGCGCTCCTGCTGGATATAGCGATAGAGCGAGTTCTTGCTGACGGACAGGCCAAATTCCAGGACCAGGCGCCCACTGATGACCTCAGGTGAGGTGTGGGTAGACAGCGCCGTTCTGATAAAGTCCTGAATGTGCGGTTCAAGCTGGTTAATCACGCTGTCCGGCCGTGTTTTCTGCCGCCGCCCTCTGGCCAACGTTTCGGCCCTTCTGCAGGAATAGACCCCGTTGAAAGCGGCGTCGGTATTGCGTCTGAGTTCCCTGCTGATGGTAGAACGAGGAAGCTCCAGTTCCCGGGCGATGGTGGCCTGGTTAACCCCATCACCACGCCGCTTTTCGATGTAGAACCGTTCTTTGTGAGTCAGATGTTTTCCCTGCATGCAACGGGATCTCCAGTAGGGCCAGAACGGTGATTTTATCCGACTCTGGCCAGTGGGTCACTTTGTTGCGTTTCGAGTGGGAATGGGGCTTCCTGCTGACGGTGGTCGATAAAGCCGTCAAGCTGGTCATCATTCGCAAACTGCCCAACAAGCGAGCAGAGACAGTGGTAGCGGCCTTCAGGGACATCGTTGCCAATACCTTCTGCGAGTTTAAAACCCTGACTGCTGACAACGGTTCTGAATTTTCCCAGCACGGGGAAATTACAAAAGTCACGGGGGCACCGGTCTACTTTGCCCGGCCATATAGCCAAGCGACATTATTTTGATAACAGCCAGCTATGCTTCTTTGCCGCATATCAGGGCATAGGATGTAATCATTTTTAAGTCGGTTGGCTATATCATTCCTGGGAACGCGGGTTGAATGAGCATACCAACGGGCTGATACGGCGTTTTTACCCGAAGGGAACGGACTTCAATTATGTCACCCATCGCAAGGTTGCAGCACTCGAACACCTGCTCAATACGCGAGGCAGAAAATCGCTGGGTTATCGTTCTCCAAATGAGGTATTTTTAACGCACTTACAGGCGGCATAATGCCCTACCGTTTTGTTGCGTTTCGACTGGGAATGGGGCGGCAAAAGGCCGTCCACGTCTGCCACAAAACCCGCTGCCGGACGTGCTGGGCTGGAAATATTCCGGCAACCGCCACCACCCGACCGAGAAACGTAAGGCAGGCGTACTGAGCAAGAATAGTGCGCCAGAAAACAACGAGGCATCGCTGGAGAAAAGCGGTCAACCTGGTTGATGAATAGCGGACATTAAAAATGGTGAAAAACGGTCAAAGATCGTGGCGTTGACATATTCCCCCAATGAGGTATTTTTAACGCACTTACTGGCGGCATAAGCCCCTACCGTTTTGTTGCGTTTCGAGTGGAAATGGGGCCGATGGCTTCATACACCACATTTGACAATAACTTTGGCCATGGAAACACGATGCCGAAACGACTTTAGCGATCAGATCTGCCAATCTACTAAAAGTTAGATTTATTCAACAAAGCTTTGATAATCAATCACTACCATTGAATATACTCACGACCCATTTTTCTGTAATTTGAAATTCATATTTACTTAAGACTTTTCTTATATAAAATAGGGGTCTTACAGTTCTAATCTGAATATTTACAAATAAATTCAGGTATATATTAGCTTAAAATGCTAAGAGCGGTAGCATTGATTCGTCATCCGGACTAGAGATCGTGGACACGCTGTTAAGTGAGTAATATTGCTAACAGATATAGAAAATGACTCAATAGAACGGTTGTAAAATGACCAATAATCGCTGTCCAGACGAGGTTCGGGAGAATGCTCTGGTACTTGCCAAGCTGGCTGGTGTAGTTAAGGTAGCCAGTAAGTTGAATCTTCAGTAATTGAAGCTTTGTGCCTTACGTAAAAAACAGCAAATGATGCTCTCTAAATAGCTGTTCCTAATAGTAGATAACTTGATAACTATAGGTTATTATTTTGCTACTCATCACTACCACTTCTGAGCTTTGATATAAAAAGCTTTTGGGGCTGAAAGCTGACTATCTCTTGTGCCAAAAGACTTGTGTAGGGTGTAGCGGTATTAGGAAAAGCTATTTAGTGGTACTCTCTAGCTAGCTCCAAAACAGAACAGCATAAATCTGTTTACAAAGCTTAAACGGCAACTGGCTGAGCAGGCCGAGGGGTTATCCATACTTCAAAAGGCCGCTACGTGCTTCGCCAGACGCCTGAATTGGGGTACGTATTTATGCAACAATATCCGGCTGATTTTCGGGTTAAGTCTATGGCGCGTGTGCCGTGCGTCAGTCGCAGCTGTTTTTATACTTGGCACTGACCGCGTCGGCAGAAAACAGATCAACATCAGTAACATGATGTTTTGCGATACACTCGTTGCAAGTGCGTTTTCAGAGCAGCAGAAAGGAAGAAACGGTGATTACAATTGTAAAGCCATTTCTGCCAGTCTGCGTCGACAGTGGTTGAAGGCGAAAGCAGCGAAGAAGTTCAGGGTAACAACGAATTCAAAACATAAAAATCCCGTGGCATCTAATCTGCTGCAGTAGGACTTTACTGCATCAGCACCGAATCAAAAGTGGGTATTCTACACACTTACTTATGGACGGAAGCTGTCTGGATTTATCTGGTTGTGATGATTGATTTATTTTCGCGGGCACTATCCGATTGGTCAATTTCGGCCAGAATGAAGTCTGGTCTGAGATACGTTGTAGATGGCTTTGAGTCGCCTAGGTCATCCTGAAGGTGTCATCGTCCACTTGGCTTATGGCAGCCAGTACTGCTCCGATAATTATCATTAGCTGATTAAAATCAGTATTTTATATGAATAATTCGTGGAAAAGGTAAGTATTACGAGAACGCCGTCGCAGGAATTTTTTTTTCACAGCCTCAATGTGGAGATGATCCACAGGGGAACATTTTCCTGACCGAGAAACAATGAACAGTAACCGTACCAAGTCATATCGTTATACACATCTTTCCTACTTATTTTTTAATCAATGAGTTACAGGCCGTTCTCCGCGTGACATTTTGAACCTCAAAAAGCCAATGGAATGGCTGGAATGCCCTAATGCACGGGGTCCTGAGCATGCTGCTCAAAAAATAGTCAAAAGATGTGTATAACGATATGGTACCAAGTAAGCTATCTCAAATAGCGGTAGAATACCACAAAACCAACTATTTTAAGGCATTAGCAACAACAGGGAAAAATTTCATCAATCTTTGTCACTAGTCACTCAAAAGATAAATATTATTTAAACCTGCGTCACTATCGGTGTTTACAGCTTATGGTACGTTTTACGTGGTTAATGATTTTCGACAAAAGACCTTTTTTCATTATCTCGCTGGTTTTTTTTTTAATTGTTTTAACGTGCATAAGTGTCTTAATTTTACAGACGCAACCTAAGAATCCTTCAGCCTTCAGTGGGCAAGAGAAACGTTGGCCGTTGGTACAGGACATCAATTACATTGCGCAAATGCATATATTTGGCATCAAAACAACACCAGCAATAAAACCCAGAGTTAACAACGAGCCAAGTGCTTGCGACATTGCTGAGACTGATGCTTTCTATTTCATGGTGCCGAGAGCAAAGAGCGAGGCCAGTGTACGTGCGTTGGTAATTAGTACAGAGGCACGTTTTTCAGTTGCTGTTATTGATATATCAGGACATCAGAAGTTATTTAGCCAAGGTGACAATTTTAACAGCAGTGGTGAGGAAGTTGTCAGAATTCTTTCCGATCGGGTGATAATCAGAAAAAATGGTCATTGCGCTGCGTTAATGTTTGTCGAGTAAATGCAATATATGATATAATGTATATAAATATGAAATTTATGGACAAAGCTAGATTTTCAAAACATCAGGTATTTTTATTGTTTATTTTTTATTCATGTTTTTTATTTACACCTTTTTTTTGCACCGAAGCTATTGCAGAAGTTACCTCTACGGCGACCAATTCCGCGCCAAATAAAACAGAAAATAGTGCAGTTACTCAGCGCTTTACTGCTGCGTTTAAAAATACTGATATTCGTGAGTTCATCAATACTGTCAGTAAAAATCTACATAAAACCATTATTATTGATTCGCAGGTTAAAGGCGAAGTTTCAGTGCACAGCTACGATCAATTCACGTCCGATCAGTACTATCAGTTTTTTCTCAATGTGCTGGACGTGTACGGCTATACTGTAATTACAAGCAGTGATAACGTACTGAAAGTGGTGCCTTCTGAAAAAGGCGAACGCTCTGCGCTGACAGGACCGAAAACCCCCCTTAATGGCGCAGAAATGGTATTTCGCGTAGTGCCTATGCAAAACCTCTCAGGCGCATCGTTGGCACCGATTCTTGACAAATTTAACAACATGGGCGTGGGCAGAGTTCGTTACTATCAGCCGGGTAACTCACTGTTAATCACCGGACGTTCCGACGAAGTAGGAGCGATGGAGGACATCGTACTAAATCTTGATAAAAATAGTAGTGCCCACACATCGGTCGAAATTATTCCGGTTCACAATACCAAACCATCCGTCATTAAAAAAATGGTCACCGATATCTACCGCAACAGTGTCGACAGCGAGTTCTCGCGTATGAAAGTAGCGGCAGACGATAAAGCAAAAGTGCTAATTGTCAACAGCACCGATAAGGCACACCAAACGGTGCGCAACATCATTAACAAGTTGGATACGGTCGCCAATTCTAAAGGCAATTCCAAAGTCATCTTCCTGAAATACTCCGATGCGGTACAACTGGCAAAACTGCTATCTTCCGGTGGCGGAACGGACAGTGACAACGATATCAAGGGTCAGAATACCGGTGAAATCGACAGCGTTAACGGCGATGGGGCCAATACTCTGAGCGATAGCGGAGGAGAGAACGATCTGGACGGTAGCAGCAGCGCGCAGAACCAGTTTATGTCAAATAATAGCTCACAGATCAGCAGCGACTATAGCTCGTTACTCAGCAGCAGCGGACCGATGTTTAAAGGTGTCAGTGTGCAGGCAGATAAAGCCAACAACGCGCTGGTGGTGCGCGCTCCAGAAGAGGAGATGCGTGAGATTGAGTCCATCATTAACCGACTGGATATCCGCCGCAGTCAGGTGCTGGTTGAAGCTATCATTGTTGAAATACAGGATGCAGAGGGTCTGAACCTCGGTGTTTCGTGGGCAAACTCCCGGAGCGGTGGTTTCGGATATAATGGCGATGTCAGCTCCAGCAAAGCCACCAACGCAGCAAACGGTTTTAGCGAAAACCAGCAGATTGTCTCTGCGCTTAAGGATTCCGGTGGGCTGGTGGCGGGCTTCTATCACGGCAATTGGGGAGCGCTGTTCAGCGCTCTGGAAAGCAATAAGCACAACAATATTTTGGCTACCCCGAGCACAGTGACTCTCGACAACCGTCAGGCAGAGTTCAACGTTGGCCAAGACATTCCTATACTTAGCGGCTCCAGAACCACCAACAGCGATAATATCTTTAACACCGTCGAGCGCCGCACGGTGGGGTTCAAGTTTAAAATTCGCCCGATGATTGATCAGGGCAATACGGTACAGCTGCACATCAGCCAGGAAATATCCAGTCTGACTGATGCCAATATAGCTAACATCGACAGCAAGCTAGGTGCAGTCTTTAATATCCGAACTGTCAATAACGTGGTACAGGTTGAAAACGATGAAACCGTAGTGATCGGCGGCCTGCTTGACAACGAGCAAAACAACCGCGTCAGCAAAGTGCCACTGCTAGGGGACATTCCGTGGATCGGCGGCTTGTTTCGTTACACTTCACGCAATGACAATAAACGCAACCTGATGCTGTTCATTCGACCACACATTATTCACGAACAGGAACACTATAACTATTTAACCGCCAGACAGTACATCAGCTTTAAGGAAGATCAGCAGAAGGACAATCCCGAACTGGTGAAGTCGCTTGGATTGAGCCTTTCCGGCAGCAGCACAAGCAGCCGCCAGTCGATCGATTACATCCAGAGCCATATTGCCGCATTCGCCCGGGAAGTAGCAGAATAATGAAGGGAAAACGGCTTAGTCTCGATTGGTCGCAGCAGCAGGGAATATTGCTGGACGAACAGGATAGCACGCCAGTGCTTTTCTGCCGCGCAGGAGTCGCGCCTCTGGCGTTGATGAGTGCGCTACGCAGCATTGGAAGAGAAACGCCGCTGCTGCTGCTGGACGATGAAAGCTTCTCTAGCCGGCTGGTTGCACGCTTTCAGCACAGCAGCTCCGGTGCCAGCGAAGTGATGGCCGAGCTAGGCAGCGAGTTGAATATGTACCAGCTTGTGGAAGCACTGCCCAACCACGAAGAACTTATGGACGAAGGCAGCGATGCACCGATCGTCCGGCTGATTAACGCCATTCTAAGCCAGGCAATCAAAGAGCGTGCCTCGGATGTGCACATTGAACCATTTGAGCATGTCATCGCTGTGCGCTTTCGTATTGATGGCATGCTGCACAAAATGCTGGAACCCGAGCGTCGGCTAGCCTCGGTGCTGGTTTCGCGCATAAAGGTAATGGCCAAGTTGGACATAGCCGAAAAGCGTACTCCTCAGGACGGTCGCATAAGTTTGCGCATCGGCCATCATGCAATCGATGTGCGTGTATCGGTGATCCCAGCCAGCCACGGCGAGCGGGTGGTCATGCGCCTGTTGGATAAAAACGCAGTGCAGCTGTCGCTTTCCGATTTGGGAATGTCAGAGGCGCTACGCCAGCGGATAATGGCGCTTGCCAACCGCCCTAACGGAATCTTTCTGCTCACCGGCCCTACAGGCTCTGGGAAAAGCACCACTCTGTACGCGGTCATTTCGGCGCTAAACCGGGACGAGCTCAATATCATGACCATCGAGGATCCGGTGGAATACGATATAGCCGGAATCTCCCAGACCCAGGTGAACCCAAAAGTTGAAATGACTTTTTCCCGCGGGCTGCGTGCCATACTGCGGCAGGATCCCGATGTTATTCTGATTGGCGAAATTCGCGATAGCGAAACGGCCAAAATTGCGGTGCAGGCATCTCTTACTGGACACATGGTGCTGGCAACCCTGCACACGAACACCTCCCTTGGAGCAATTCCCCGACTGCAGGACATGGGGGTAGAGCCTTTTCTGCTGGCCAGCTCGCTGAACGGCGTGCTGGCCCAGCGACTGGTAAGGCGGCTGTGCCAGCAGTGCCGGCGCCCGGTGACCCTGAGTAAAGAAGAGTGCCAGTCGTTGGGTGTACCTTGGTGCTCGGGACTCGCTGCGTGGGTACCCGGCGGCTGCGAACACTGCTACCATTCGGGGTACCGTGGGCGCACCGTGCTGCAAGAAATTCTAGTGCTCAACAACGCTATGCGCACGGGGGTGCATCAGAAAGCCTGCGAGGCAGAGTTGATGGCCCTGAGCGACAATTTCACATCGCTGCGCCAAGACGGATTTGCCAAAATATTGGCCGGAGTCACCAGCGTTGACGAAGTGCTACGAGCTACCGGCGAGGTTGAAGATAATGAGATATAGATTTGTGGCCTCTGACACGCACGGACAGGAGATCCGCGGGATCCTTGAGGCGGATTCGGAATTGCACCTGCGCGCCCTGCTACGCGAGAAAAAGCTAATCCTGATTACCGCCGGGCGGCCCGCTAAGCACCGTAGTCGGATGCGCATTAGCGATACCGAACTATCACTGATGACACGCCAGCTCGCGATTATGGTCGCCTCTTCGATGCCGCTGGACGAAGCGCTGTATGCGGTGGCCCAGCAATCGGAAAAACCAGCCGTCGCCCGCGTGGTTCAGCAATTGCGAGAAATAGTCGTCTCCGGCCTGAGCTTCGAGCAGGCACTGGCTAGATTTCCACATATCTTCGGACGCTTTTACTGCGTGATGGTAGCCGCCGGTGAAGCCAGTGGTCATCTCAACGTGGTGCTACTGCGGCTCGCCCAATATATAGAAAAGCGTCAGAGTATGAAAAACAAACTGATGCAGGCGTTACTCTACCCTGTGGTGCTGGCGCTGGTGACCATAGGTGTGGTGACTATTCTGCTTACCTCGGTGGTGCCGCAGGTGATGAGCCAGTTTATTCAGATGAAAGTGGAGCTACCGTGGACTACCCGCCTGCTGCTTATCATATGCAATGCAATTCGTGATTTCAGTGTTCCGGCGTTGGCGGTGCTTATCGGAGGCTTGATGACTTTTAGTTGGTCGCTGCGCAAGCCGGAAAATCTTCTGCGCATTCATGGGATGATGCTTAGGATCCCCATAACCGGTCGGCTGGTTCGGGAGTTAAACGCTGCGCGCTACGCCAAAACACTCTGTATTCTTACCACCAGTTCAGTGCCGCTCCTCGAATCGATGCGTATCGCCGCTAAGGTGCTGACTAACAGCTACGCCCGTCAGCAAATGACTGCTGCCTGCGAACAGGTATATGAAGGTAAGAGCCTGCACCAAGCGCTGTATGCTACACGACTGTTTTCACCTATGATTAACCATATGATCGCCTCCGGCGAGCGCAGCGGCGAACTAAACCAGATGTTGGAGCACGCTGTCAATCTGCAGGACGAGATCCTCAACCTTCGTCTGACGCTGTCGCTGAGCATTTTTGAACAAGTGCTGATCATCGTGATGGCCTCGGTGGTGTTGTTCATCATCATGTCAATTCTACAACCGATTCTTCAACTCAATTCCATGGTCGGATAACGACCGAAGCAGGGGCACTCTGTATGGCACATTCGCGTTATATGAGACGGGGACAAAAAGGTTTCACACTACTGGAAGTGATGGTGGTAATTGTGATTATCGGTCTTATGGCGATGCTGGTCATTCCCAACATTATGGCCAGTAAGGCGAAAGCCGACCAACAGAAAGCGAAGGCCGATATTAGCATGCTGGAGAGCTCACTGGAGATGTATCATCTAGATAACAATCGCTACCCCGCCACCGAGCAGGGGCTGCAGGTTCTGGTGAAAAAGCCGGAAGACGATCCGCACGCGGCCCACTATAGTGAAGGGGGCTATATCAAACGCCTGCCCAAAGATCCGTGGGGCAACGATTATCAGCTGTTAAACCCGGGCCAACATGGCAGCATAGACGTTTACTCCTTCGGGCCGGACGGTAGAGAAGATACCGAAGATGATATCGGCAACTGGGCTGCGGAGTAACCCTTGGTGAAGGGATGCACAGACGCGACCGCAACGGCGGCCTCCGCCCAGCGAGGTATGGTGCTGCTTGAAATACTTGTGGCGCTGGTGATCCTCGCGGTCACCGGAAGCTCGTTAATTTCAATTGCTATTCATAATCTGACATTGATTGGACAGCTTAAAGCAACTCTGTACGCAGGCTGGGTGGCAGAGAATCAGCTGGTGCAGCTGCATCTCGCTCCCGGCACCTGGGGCAAGGAATGGGTTCAGGGAGAAAACCTGATGGGCGGCAACAGCTGGCGATGGCGATACCGCTACGGCGACAGCGACGTGCGCAACGTGGACACGCTGGAAATTGAGGTTTTTCGCCCCGGTGATCACAGCCCGCTAGTCTCCGTCAAAACGCTGGTAGCGACTCCATGACCCTCCAGCGCGGTTTTACTCTGCTTGAGGTGATCCTCGGTATGGCACTTATATCTATTGTCTCCGTGAGCGCTTGGTATCTGCTGGTCGGCATGAACCGCAGCCAGCAGATGGTGCTATCGCAGGGGGGAAAGCTACAAGCCATTAGCCGGATTTTCAGCTGCCTGTCGGACGACTTCTCCCACTCGGTAATGCGCACTAACTCAAAAGCAGGCGCGTTGGATCTCCAACTGCAATCCGGATACCTTACGCATGTAAGTCTGCTGCGCCTGCAGTCACGCAGCGCTGGAGTACAGTTGGAGCAGGTGGAATGGTATCTGCAAAACGACACTCTCTATCGCCGTAGCCGGATGCTGGCACAAGGCGCGCAGTTCATTAACCAGCGTCAGCTCGGTGGTGTAACCGAATTTCACCTGCGCTTTTACCAACAGGGACTGTGGCGCCCGCAGTTGCTAAACGGTGGTAAGTTACCGCAGGCGGTTGAAATTACTGCCGTGGTTAACGGGCTGGGTGAAGTACAGCGACTGACGCTGATGGGAGAGAAATAGTGCGACCGCCCGACGCTGATGGCGAACGCGGCATGATTTTACTGATAGTTCTGATGGTCATCAGTCTGATAACTGGTATGGCTGCCAGCCTTTTCCACACTGGACAAACCACGCGCCAGAGCGTGAACAACGATCAACAGCGGCTACAGGCCAAATGGCAGTTGCTGGGGGCAGAAGCGGCAGTAACCGTCGAACTGCAGCGCCAGCTGCGCGGCAACAACGGTATCCTGCCCGATGCAGTCGGCTGGCTGCAGCCCCACGAATTGCGAGTAAACGGCGGCGAAGTGCACTACGTCATACGCGATCTAGATGCCTGCTTCAATCTCAACTGGCTGCTGGCGAGCGTTAAAAAAGAAGATGAAGGGAGCCAAGCCGCGCTGGCACCAAACGCTTGGTTTCAGCAACTGCTCAGGCGCACTGGCGCGGGTCGGAGCATCAGCGTTCAAAAGCTGCGAGACATGCTGCAGGGTTATCAGTTTCTCGATCCCAGCCAGTTGCTGGCAGTTGCCGACATCCCATCGGCAGCTTGGCAAAGACTTCTGGGGCAGATTTGCGTCGTCAACAGACGCGCCGAGGCCCCAACGCTGAACGTCAACGGCCTGACACCTGCTCAGATTCCGCTGCTTCAAACTGCGCTGAAAAATCAGGTCGACGGCGAGCGACTGCGCAAGCTGCTAGCTAGTCGTCCCGGTAAAGGCTGGAAAAATCAGAAGCAGATTTCGGAGGCCCTGCTTGATGGTCTACCGGTCACAACTCTGTTTCGCTACAACAGTAATGATTACCGACTCACGCTGGATAGCGGCGCTACTGGTGGCAATTCGATTTTGTACACATATCTTCACTATGAAAATCAAAAAATGCACGTGGTTTACCGTCGGTTTGAGAATAATGTAGAATGAAAATATATAACATGGCAGGCAATACGTCTGGACGACGTATCTTTTTACGCCTGCCGCTCACAGCCGAAGGACCAATGGCATGGTGGTGTGGTAATCCCCATTTCCCAGACGAAGTTCAGTGCGGCGAGCTAACTAGTGCTGCTGCGCTGACTGAACTGCCAGATAGCGTGCGTTCGCTTCCCGCTGTACTGTGGTTGCCCGCAGAAAAATGCGTGCTGGAGCCGGTAATCTTCAGCGGCAAATCCCGGCTGAGGCCAGCCCAATTGGCTGCTCTGCTTGGCGATAGCCTCTGCGAAGATGTGCGTGATTGGCTATGGTGGCGTCTTCCAGCAAAAGCCACACGGCTTCTGCTAGGCTGTCCTGCAGCGTGGCTGAGCGAGGTGTTAAGCGAAATAAACGCCTGCGGCCTGCAGATCGTGCAGCTGCTGCCCGAGCTGGCGGCCCTGCCGAACGACGATGCCTTGATATACTTTGTCGGTGGCCGCTGGCTGTACCGTGAACGCGACGGGCGCGGCGCTTGGTTGCATCCAGATTGGATAGCCAACATTTTGCCACAGTGGTGTAATCCCGAAACGCTGACACTTTACGGCCCGCCTCCTATAGTTGGTGTCCACTGGGCTTCCCAGTATGACAGTGGTACGGAAGCGCTGCTAGCCCGCTGCAGTGCAGATAGCGGCATTAACCTACTTTCACAATTGCCGCCATCTCTGCAACTCCGCAACAGCAGGCGCTACTGGCCATGGACTGTCGGGCTGAATGCTTTAGCTATGGTGCTGGCGTTGGGCGCAACGCTAACGGCCACTCTCCACCTACACCAGCAGGCTACCCGGGACAAGCAGCAGGTAATTGCACTTTATAAGCACTGGTTTCCGCAGGAAAATCACAAATACGCAGACGAAATAGATCGTCTCCGGGGCCAAAGACGCAGGTTTCTCATGCAGTTCGGTAGCATCAATTTCTTCAACACATTCTGGCAGTACACCAAACTTCATCGCCAATGGCAAGATCCACAGGTACAGCAGTTGGCATTTGACCAAGATAAGCACGCGTTGACCGTGCAAGTGAACCTGAGTGAAGCCGATGCGAAGCTCGCCGCATCTCAGGCGAAGCAGGAACGTATTGTCGTAAAGCTTGATGCTGCGCATCAGGGCCGAATTGCCGCGACTTTTACTTTGCGGGGGCCAAATGAGAATTGATCTACACCTGTTGCGCCTGCCACTTATCTTTATCGGTGTCTTTATCGTATTGCAGAGTGCGTCCTTCTGGCTACTTTATACCGCTAGCAGCAATGCGCAGGCCGTCAGCCGCCAGCTGGCGTGGATGGAAAAGCAGCAAGACGTAGTAAACTGGATAAAAAGCAAGCCTGACACAGTGACTCTCAGCAAGCCGCTGGTCGAAGCGGTAACGGAGAGCGCCATCGAGGCGGGAATTGTGCTGTCTTCGAAGGTCAGTGGGGGCGATACGGTGCAAATTTCCCTCACCGGGGTTGAGTTCAACCGGCTGATTCTGTGGCTGCAGCAATTACAGCACACTTACTGCACGGTAGTGCTAGTTCTGGATCTGACCCGCGGAGCTGCCGGTGAAGTTAACGTGACCCGACTGGTTCTGGGGCGTCCGCCCCGGGTGAAGTAGATGCTAAAGTCTACAATAGGCTGGTTTATTTTTTCCGTGCTGACCGGTTTGTGCCTCGGTAGCGTAATGAACATGGTGGTGTACAGGCTGCCAGCCCTACTACTGCGCGACGAGCAGGACGCAGATCAGGCGTTTAATTTATTTTGGCCGCCTTCCCACTGTACACGCTGTGGACACAGGATACGCTGGTACGACAATATTCCGCTGTTCAGCTGGCTGACGCTGCTCGGACGCTGCCGCAGTTGCCACGAGCCCATCGGCTGGCGCTACCTATTTCTGGAGCTGAGTCTCGGCATGTGGGGTGCGCTCTGCGCGTGTCTTACGTCGCCGGGTCTTAGTTGGGCGGCCTTTATGCTCTACGGCTCGTGGCTACTGGCGTTGGCGTGGATTGATTATCTGCACCAGCTGCTGCCCGACTTGCTGACCCAGTCGCTGCTGTGGATGGGTCTGCTATGGCACCTAGTTGACGAGCGGGTGCTGCTTGAGGATGCGTTGGTAGGCGCGATGGCTGGTTATCTGACTTTGGCGTTGATCTACTGGCTTGGTCGCTGGCGCTATGGTTTTGAGGTTATGGGCTGCGGTGACATGAAATTCTTGGCTGCGCTCGGCGCCTGGCTCGGCTGGTCGGCGCTTCCTTCGGTACTTCTGCTGGCTTCTTTGTTTACGCTGACCCTTGCACTGTGGCAAATTGTCCGTAAGCACGCGCACCGACGCAGCGAGTTTCCGTTCGGTCCCGGCCTGTCGCTGGCCGGGTTGGTGTTTCTCTGTTATTTTGTCTTACTTTGATGGGATTCGATTAACGTTTATAAGTTGAGAGTGTGGCAAGATTTATGTACTGGAAAATAGTTACCGTAATTGGCCTCTCTGCAGCACTTCTGGGGTGTGCCAATCGGCAGTCCCACGAACTCCAAGCCATCGCTACCACGCGCAAGGCTCCGATTCCATCCGAGCAGCAGGAGCAGCTGGCGTCGACTATTGCTGGTGCAGCCTACCTAAAAAATTACTGCAATCGCAGCGACCTGGGTGAGAGAAAAGAAATATTCAATGCCCTAGTCAAGCTTGCCCAGCGTAAGGGCTGGAACGTAGCCAGCCTAGATCAGTCACAGCTGACCTCCCGCAGTGATGTTTTTTACGGCAACTTGGTCAACAACCACGACATAATGCAAAATTGTACTGAGCTTAATCGCGCAATGGCCGGAATTTTGCTCAGTGCCTATCCCCACTAGCTGTAGTGGTTGAATAATCAGGACACTAAACTTACATCCAAAACGGAGGTGTTTAGTGAACCATAAACGACAATTTACCCCTGAGTTTAAAAAGGAAACCGTTGCCCTGGTAACAGAGCAGGGCTATACGATAGCCAGGGCAGCAGCATCGCTGGGCATAAGCAACAAAACCCTGCATACATGGGTCTCGCTGGCACGCGAGCAGAGCAACGGCGTACTCAGCGATGATGAACGTGCAGAGTTAAAACGGTTACAAAAGGAAAACAAAGAGTTACGTACAGAGAAGGAGATACTAAAAAAGGCGAGTGCCTTCTTCGCGAAACATATGTCGTGAGATACCGGTTCATTCTCGACAATGCCACTGACTTCAGCGTTCGTACACTCTGTCGGGTCATGCGTGTGACGGCCTCTGCCTGGTAATGGGGCTATCACCTCTACTTAGGTGGCCAAATTCAGTATGCCACTACAATGCGCCTTTTTCTCCAGCGCTGCGATTTGGACATCGGTAAGCACGATGCCTTCTCTGGCAACTTTTTCCTCAAGCGCCTTCAGGCGTTTACAGAAGTTCTCCAGATCGTGCCGTTGCCAGATGGACCGCACGCCGCTGCCGGAGATAAATACGCCTTTTTTACGCAGCTCATTACTGGTCCGGTGCTGCCCGTGGGCCGGGAACTCAACGGCATATTCAACAACCGCGCGTTCAGTGGCTTCGTCGGCGCGGTTCTTCAGGTTGGGAACCCGGCGGTTCTGGTTAACCAGTGCATCGATGCCACCTTCAGCAGCCAGTTCATGATATAGCCAAGCGACATTATTTTGATAACAGCCAGCTATGCTTCTTTGCCGCATATCAGGGCATAGGATGTAATCATTTTTAAGTCGGTTGGCTATAACGGTAAAACGTGTAGCGCGACATGCCCATGATCTTGCAGGCTTTTGATACGTTACCAAGTTCTTCGGCGAGATTGAGCAGGCCGGCTTTGTGTTTGATGATGGGATTGTTAGTATGAAGCATGAGAGTTACCTCGCGTTTTGTTTAAGGATTAGACACCCATATCAAAACCGGTAACTCTCAACCTTTCAAGGTCATGTGTCAGATCAAGTCGCGACTAATACACATTAAAGCCACCCAAATAGTTTTGATGTCCGGAGTCAGCCTGTTAGCGCAGGCTGGCTCTTTTGTTTTCTTGCCGCATATCAGATTACGGCTAATCTCTCATGTATCGGCTGCATCATTCCTGATGCCAGAATTTGGCGACTTTCCCACCGGTCATGTGCTGCCTGGGTATTAATCCAAAAGTCCTCGTCGGTTTCAAACAAAGCAGCCAGCGTTGCTGCTTCTGTAACGCTGATCCGGCGACTATTGTTAACGATCTGACTAACAACTTTACGAGACAGGCCCATAACCTGCCCCAGCTGCTCTTGGGTGATACCCATCGGTTTCAGAAACTCTTCGGAAAGCATTTCACCTACGGTGGTTGGTTCAGCTGCTCTGGTATCCATTCTTGCCTCCTCAGTATTTGTGTGGGTCCAGGTAAAGATCGTAAGCGTGTCCGTCGCGCCAGCGGAAAATTAACCGCCACTGGATTGATACCCGGATGCTTGACCATCCATTCAGGTTTACCGCCAGCCTTTCATAATTGTTGCTGCGCGGGGCGAAAAGTGACTTTTCCGTTGTTGCTACTTCGAGGAGAGACAACTTCCGCCGTAACGGGTTTTCAATGTTGGCGGGAATCTCACGGCTGCGCACATTGTCGAGGTAGAAAATTGCGAGTGTCCCGCTGTCTCCATCCCTAAAGCTACCAATCATCCAACACCTCGTAATCACTTAACTTAGATGTATTGTACCTAAAAAAGGAACTCAATGCAACCAATATAGGAACATGTTAACCTAAAATAGTCTCATTTATTTCAATTGTTGATGCCAATACTGTTTCAAGGCTGCGAGCAGTGCGCAGCAAGCCTTTTAAATGCCGTTATGCGGCATGGAGGCGCACGCGGGTGTTTTATATGACCTCATAATTGATTTGCGCCGTAAACCCGGCGTAGCCGGTTACAGTTTAATAGATTTCACAAATCGATCCCTTCACCCTGCACTGGCCAAGTAAATCAGGACACTTTTTTCTCAGCCATTTGTTCATATAGCCAACCGACTTAAAAATGATTACATCCTATGCCCTGATATGCGGCAAAGAAGCATAGCTGGCTGTTATCAAAATAATGTCGCTTGGCTATACAGGCTGAGGAGCAGTATGGGAGACGTGGGTGCCTGCTGGGATAATGCGGTGATGGAGCGCTTCTGGGGCAGTCTGAAACATGAATGGTTGCTGCTGGTACCCCAGCCAACACGGGCTTACATGGAGCAGGATGTGGCGACGTATATCCGCTACTACAACCTACACAGGCATCATGCCGCTAACGGGGATCTGTCTCCGGTGCGTTATGAACAAATGGCTGAGAAAAAAGTGTCCTGATTTACTTGACCAGTGCACTTATCAGCGACAACGGAGAGCAGGATGGTATCGATACTTTTACGGGTCATCATGTTGGCTGTCTCTGAACAAAATATGTGGTCAGATCATACATATTCCACTGCCCTGTTCCGACAAAAAAACTTACAGACTCGGCAGCAGGGCTGCCAGGCTCGTTCCCGCAGGGTACATACTCAATATCAGTCATGGCAGCGCAGACTATTTAGCAAGGCACGGTTGGCATACCCATCTGCGGGCACTCTTGTCTGTTGCTGATAAGCACGTATCGCTTGCGTTGTGTCAGAGCCAATTTTGCCATCAATGGATCCCTTATAAAGCTGTTTTTCCTTTAGCAGGATCTGCAGAGCCAGGCGCTCTTTGCGTGTTAATGGTGTCTCCTGAAGAGGCCAGTGCTTGAGTATAGGTGTATCGCGTTGATAGTTATCCGACAGCAAACCAACAGTAAGCGCATAGGATATATCATTGTTGTACCTTAGAATGGCTCGAAAATTATCCGTCACCAGAAACGCCGGGCCACTCTTCCCAACCGGAAGTAAGAGAGAAGCATTTTCAGAAGAGAACGAAAGTGACTCTCTGGGGGCAGCAACCGTCACCCCCAGTTTCTTCCAGTCGGCGATGCTTTTCTTATTACCCATGCCGGAAAGCGTATAATTAAAATCGGTGGGCAGATTCACTTCGAATCCCCATGGTACGCCCACTTTCCATCTGGCTTGTTGCATATAGTTCGCCACAGAAGCCAATGAGTCCGGGAAAGACGTCCAGATATCGGAATGATTATCCCCGTCAAAATCGACTGCGTACTTCAGGTAAGAAATCGGAATAAACTGAGGCATGCCCATCGCGCCGGCCCAAGAACCCTTAATCTGCTGAGGTTGTACCTCACTGTTCTGGATAATTCTCAGCGCTGCAATCAGATTCTGCCGATTAAATTCCCGACGATAATTGTAGTAATCCAACGTAGCCAGCGAACGAATAACCGACTTGTCACCGGAATTCGCGCCATAACTGCTTTCAATGGAGAGGAAGGCGTACAGCAGTGGTGTATCTACCTGATAACGCCGGTAGATAAGCTGGGTTACTTTCCTGTTTTGCTTAATCAGTTTTTTACCCTCTGCAATATTCTCCGGTGTTACCCGTTTTTCAATATAGGTCCACACTGGTTCAACAACTTCCGGCTGCTTTTGTGTATTAGCAATGATGTCGCTGTCTGGAGTTAGTCCAGAAAATGCTTCGTCAAAGATATTAGCTCTGATTCCCTGGGAAAGCGCTTCCTGACGCACCGTATTTTTCCATTGTTCAAAACTTTTATCTGGTGATGGCGGCGTCGCTGTGCTGTCACTGAGTCCGTGCGATTTTAGCAAGTCATCAATATTCTGGCATTTATCTGCAACAGAGACGCATGAACCTAACAAACTGATACCAAAAAGTAATAGTATCGTCAGCTTTGCCATCGACATCATTGATAAGCTAAATCTCGTCATATTGTAGCTTCGCTCCCATTACCCCAAATCTGACGCGTAATCGCCGCTGGGGGGACATTTTGACAAAAATGTAATTAATATCACTGCTCTGCCAAAAAGTTGCAGTCTGGCAGCTGTTTGCGTGTGAACAGCGTTTTTTCGGCCAGTAAAACCAACGAAACCAGATGAGATTTAAATTTATTCTTTCTCATGAGTTGTCCCGTAGTCAGGTAGTATCTGTCCTAGACTTTATCCTAATCAGGCTAAACTGACCCTGATACAAGCTGCAGTAATGAGCCACTAATGACCCGATAAGGTGGGATAAAAATAACAAATAACTCTAAACTGCTCAATAAATAAACACGAAAAACGCAACTTTAAGACAATACTTAGAGTCTATCCCAATAGGATTTTATTCCAGACAATGACACCGCAGGCAAAATGCAGCATGAGTCTGTAAAGAATTTTGTGTAAATGGCTCCATTGCTTAACCGGAGATTCGTTCTCCATACATCAACATGAATTGGCTCATAGCAGGTTTCCAGTCTCTGATTGGCAAGGTCCATTTAGCAGAGATATTATGCAAGGCTAGATAGAGTAATTTTATCACCGAGTCATCCGTTGGAAATATTCGTCGCGTTTTCGTTATCTTGCGCAATGAAGCATTTAACGACTCTATCGCGTTGGTGGTGTAGATAACCTTGCGGATCTCCGGGGCTTTGTTGAATAATTTAAGATACTGATTTATATAAGCATTATAAAATTTCAACGACTAATTTTTCCTCTCGGAATGCTTTTTATTGTGCTAACTATTTGATTTGTCGTTCTAACAAAATACATTCTCTGTAAATGCATTCTAACTAAAGAAGATGTAAATCAAACGGTTAAATTATTCAACAAAGCCGATCTCCGGCGGAAAGTCAAAAATGACGATGAGACGTTCCCAATTATTTCTCCACGACGGGCTGATCGTCGGGAACTGCTCATCCCATTTGGCCGCGAAGGCATCCAGGGCCTCTTCAGCGCCCTCTAGCGTTGCGGAACTATAGATGGTGCGCAGGTCAGCAGCAACGGCCTTACGCTCTTTCCAGCCGACGTAGCGCAGCGAGTTCCGCACCTGATGCACAATGCAGAGCTGTACCCGCGTATGCGGGTAAACAGCTTCAATGGCATCAGGAAAGCCTTTCAGGCCATCGCAGCAGGCGACGAAGATGTCCTTTAGCCCACGATTTTTCAGTTCTGTCATCACAGATAACCAGAACTTGGCCCCCTCAGTTTTGGCTATCCATAGCCCCAGCAGCTCTTTTTCGCCCTGGCCGTTGACGCCGAGGGCCAGATAAACAGACTTGTTGGCCACGGCTCCGCCGTCCTGGCTTTTGACAACAATACAGTCAAGGTAAACAATGGGATAAAGCGCATCCAGCGGCCGTTGCTGCCAGCGCTTAACTTCATCCATCACAGCATTGGTCACTTGAGAAATGAAGCCAGCGGAAACATCGACCCCGTAGACTTCTTTAAAGTGTGCCTGAATATCACGGGTTGATAACCCTCTGGAATAGAGAGAAATAATGCGGTCATCGAAGCCGTTAAGCTGTTTTTCGTTCTTACCGATCAGTGTCGGCTCGAAGGTACTGTTGCGGTCGCGCGGAATATCGAGCTCGATCTCCCCATTTTGGCTACGTACGCTCTTGGATGTCTTGCCATTGCGGGAGTTGCCTGAATGATTACCTGCCGGGTCATGCTTAGCATACCCAAGGTGCATCTCCATCTCAGCTTGAAGAACCCGTTCCGCCAGTCTTTTAGTCAGCACCTTGAGTAGGCCTGATTCACCCAGCAGATCCTGAGGGGAGTGACAATCTTGAAGCAGTTGGTCAATAAGTTCGTTGCTGATAGGCATTTTGTTATAGCCAACCGACTTAAAAATGATTACATCCTATGCCCTGATATGCGGCAAAGAAGCATAGCTGGCTGTTATCAAAATAATGTCGCTTGGCTATATCCTTTGAAGGTTTTCCTCAAAATGCCATTTACACAGATTATTTTACAGTCTCTGCAGCATTGCTTCATAATTTTCTACCTTCTTTTCCCAGCGCGTCAGGACCCGGCGGTAGCGATTCATCCAGCTATGCGTTCTCTCTACAACCCAGCGGTGAGCCTTAAAATCCGTATTTTTGATGGCTTCTGACTCATCCTTCCGTGACTGTTCCATCGCCAGTAATATAGCCAACCGACTTAAAAATGATTACATCCTATGCCCTGATATGCGGCAAAGAAGCATAGCTGGCTGTTATCAAAATAATGTCGCTTGGCTATACCATTGCGCAATCTCATCACCGCTGATTTTCTCTTCTACATTCGTCAGCAACGTCCATCGCCCCAACTCACGGCCTTCGTTATCACTCAGCCGGGCTACAACCAGCCTCACCGGAAGCGGTGAACCTGCCTGGGCTTTTACCCGTCTGTCCGTTTCTCTGTCGGTTCACGTATAGGAAATTGAAACCCTTTCTGTGCTGGAATAAGATGGCTAAAATTTAATCACTTTTCGATTCGTATGCGACAGGGACAGTCTGCACTCCGCAGGCTGGTGATGATTTGTGCTTTTTCAGGTTGTTTTTCAGGCTGCCAGAGTACACAAGGGGGATCTTCCCTGCGTCAGGCCGTGATGTACCTCATCAGGCTTATCTCACGTGCGTGGATTTTCAGCCCCTGCACATTCAGACCCGCAATCGCCCGACAGTATACCATGCGGCTACCGCACAGGATGCATTCAAACGGGTCACGCCCCAGCAACTGCTTACTCATCTGCGCGAAGCACACCTTTACCACCGGCGCCGGCTTATCCGTCCCTAGGGCGGCATAAACCTGCGACAGCTTTTCTCCGCATACCCTGTTGGCCAGAAAACCAAAATACCGCACCATCCGGAAATGCTTCTCCGGGATGTGCTGCTTCAGACGCGCCACGATGTCCCGCTGCGTCAGCCGCAGGCGAGCATTTTTGTGACCGCTTCCACCTCGATATCGCGCAGACCACCGGCATCCAGGAAGGAGGTCCAGCACTTGCTGGCAGTGAACAGCTTTTTGAGTGGGCGGGGACTGAAACCAGAAACCATGGGGCAGATTAATTCCCGTCCTGCTGCAGGCGGCTGAGCGCGACAGTATAGCTAAACGACTTAATTTTGATTACATTATTTAAATGAGCTATTCAATTGATTTTAGACGTAAAGTGATATCTACACGGAAAAACGAAGGGTTGAGTATCCGAGAAACAGCGAAGCAATTTCGGATTGGCCCTGCCTCTGTATCGCGTTGGATTAATCAAATATAGCCAACCGACTTAAAAATGATTACATCCTATGCCCTGATATGCGGCAAAGAAGCATAGCTGGCTGTTATCAAAATAATGTCGCTTGGCTATAGAGTCAAAAGCATCCACCACGCGTCAGCGAAAGATCGATAAATCCGAGTTGATAAAAGATGTTGAACAATATCCAGATGCTTACCAAAAAGAACGTGCAGAGCGTTTTGGCGTTTCTCAGAAGGCCATTTGGCAAGCGCTTAAAAAGCTGGGATTGACCTATAAAAAAAACTCTACGTCATCCGAAAGCCGACGAAAACGCCCGGCAGGGATTTCAACAAAAAAAACAACAGTATGAAAAAGAAGGTAAACCTATTGTTTTTATTGATGAAAGTGGTTTTTCACACGATGCCCCACGGACTCACGGCTATTCCCCAAAAGGTCAACGGTGTTTTGGCCTGAAGAACTGGGGAGCTAGGGGAAGAACAAATGTTATCGGCGCTTTATTAGGCACAACGCTGTTTGCTATCGGATTATTTGATATCAATATTAACAGCGATGTTTTCTATGCCTGGGTCACACAAGTCCTTATCCCAGTACTCCCTAAAAACAGTGTAATCATGATGGACAATGCCACTTTTCACAAAAAACATAATATTCAACAAGTCATCATCGATGCAGGGTATATGGTGGAGTATTTGCCTACATATTCGCCAGATCTTAACCCAATTGAGCATAAATGGGCACAAGCAAAAAGCAAAAAAAGAGAGATGGGTTGCGATACAGAGAGTTTGTTCTCAGTCCATATGGTGTAATCAAAATTAAGTCGCTTGGCTATACGTCGCCACATCCTGCTCCATGTAAGCCCGTGTTGGCTGGGGTACCAGCAGCAACCATTCATGTTTCAGACTGCCCCAGAAGCGCTCCATCACCGCATTATCCCAGCAGGCACCCACGTCTCCCATACTGCTCCTCAGCCTGTAGCTGCTCAGCAGCGCCTGAAAGCGTTGTCCCGTGTACTGCGCCCCCCTGTCCGTATGCACCACCAGGCCCGGCGGGGGAGTTCGCAGGTTATATGCCTTCATCAGGGCCCCGCAGACCAGCGATGAGGTCATCCGTCTGTCCACCTGCCAGCCCACTATCTGCCGGGAGTACAAATCCATAATAGCCGCCAGATACAGCCAGCCTTCACCGGTCTTCAGATACGTGATGTCACTCGCCCACACCTGATTTGGCCCCGGCGGGGGCTTTGTTGAATAATTTAAGATACTGATTTATATAAGTATTATAAAATTTCAACGACTAATTTTTCCTCTCGGAATGCTTTTTATTGTGCTAACTATTTGATTTGTCGTTCTAACAAAATACATTCTCTGTAAATGCATTCTAACTAAAGAAGATGTAAATCAACGGTTAAATTATTCAACAAAGCCCCAGCAGCCCTGTTGAAAAACGACTATCCATTTAGCGTATTCCATATAATAAACGCAACAATAACCCAGCAGACAAAACCAAAGATAAGAAGGATACAGCTCGTATGGCGGTGTTCTTTCTTCAGAAAAATATTTCTTTTTGTACTAATCTCATTTTTCAAACCGTATTACTCCTGTGCAAATATGTTCTGTCCGGACCCTGTGTTATTCGTCCAGCCTTTAGCTGTTATGTTATTACGCGGCAATTTTCATTAATGAGAATGACCATCGTTCTCGTATGTGGATAGCGGTAAAGCTCACTTTACATGCTTCACTCAGCATTCGAGAATAACAAATTCAGATCAATACGAAATAAAACCTCAATAATCCATGTGAAAAAAAATTTATTATTTGCATGTATAAAGTAAGCGTTGTTCGAATTTTACCCGCATGTTCTGTTTGGGGGAATTTCTTTATGTTCCTGTTAAATAATTAAATTAATAAAATGTAATAACTTTTATGATCGCTTATAACTATCAATTTTTTAATATTATATATGATATGACTATCAATTGGTTTAAATTGATCTGGTTTAAATTGATCTGGTTTGACGATCGTTTGTAATGTGTTTTAATGTCTATGGAACAAGTTGGTGCCCGTGATGTCAGGCATCTGCATCGTCACCACGTCTTTCTTAATTTTTATGGAGAATTATGATGTTAACCAGAGCCCTTTTAATCAGCCCCATACTTTTGCTGGCGGCCTGCTCCTCCCATTTTTCCGGTCATTCTGATACGGCACGTCCGCAGGTTCATTACGCCCGCGATAATAGCAAAATGGTGACGGTTAACGCTGTTCCGGCCACCGGTAACCAGTGCGTGGATAACTTTAATTTCCTGCGTCAAGCCGGTGATGAACGGTATCAGGACTTTTCCCGGCAGTATATTACCGTGGGCAACGGCTATACCTTCCTGAACAGGAATAAAAACATTATGGATAACGATGCCCGCCGGATTTATACCATGAAGCTTGACATGAAGCTTGAAACCCTCTGCTCCCGCGTCAATTACGCCGGATACCAGGTTATTCAGCAAAAAATTAAAGAGCTGCACGGTATTTAATCCTTCGTTTTAAAAAGAGTCGCTGCAGACTCTTTTGATCTCCCGTCCCGACGTAATAAAGTGAGCAACAATATATGCGTACTGAATCAGTTTTGCGCAGAGTCACCGCGTACACACTCATCTGGTTACAGCTTCTTATTCCGGTTCTGTCCACCCAGCCGCTTATCGCCCGGGCTGAGGAGCCGTCACAGAACCAGTCCACCCTGCAGGGGCTGGACGCGCTCATTTTAGGGGACGGGGCTCCGGCAGCCTCCGCTACAGTTCCGCCGGCCCCGGCGGCGGCACACGCCGTCACCGGCACGCAAAACCTGCCGGAGAACGCTCCCGCCCGGCCGGCGTTGCCCGATCTCTCTGCTCCCGCCCGTCCGAACGGCGACGCGGAGCCAGCGGCCTCCAAAGCCGCCCGTCCGGACGACGGCCAGGACAGCGTCCTGGCGTCCGGTGCCATGCGGGCGAGGACCCTGATGTCGGAAGACAACCGGTCCGAGGCCGCCATCAACTATGCCCGGGGGATCGGCGAAGGGCTGATTAACCAGCAGGTTAACGACTGGCTGAACCAGTACGGCCATGCGAAGGTCTCCGTTGATACGGAGGGCAAGATTTCCGGCGACATTCTCTTCCCGATGATGGACAGCCCCGACAGCCTGCTGTTCTCCCAGACCGGCATCCGTACCAATAAGAAACGCAAGACCGCGAACCTGGGGCTGGGGTACCGTCAGTACCTCGGCAGCTGGATGCTCGGGGTTAATACCTTCTATGATGATGATTATACGGGGAAAAACCAACGGTTCGGTTTCGGTGGAGAGGCCTGGACGGACTACCTGAAGCTTGCCGTCAACGGCTATCTGCGCCAGACCGGCTGGCACCAGTCCCGCCTGGACGGGATGGAAGACTACGATGAGCGCCCTGCGAACGGCTTCGACGTTCGCGCAAACGCGTGGTTGCCGTCATGGCCCAACGTCGGGGGCAGCCTGGAATACGATCAGTACTTCGGCCACGGCGTCTCCGTGGCGGACAGCACCATCCCCGACTCGCTCAGGAATAACCCCGAGATAGTCAAGGTTGGCCTCAACTACACCCCGTTCCCGCTTCTCACCCTGTCCGCCAAGCGTTCCGTTGGCGACGCGCACGACACCGATCTGCAGCTCGACCTGAACTACCGCTTCGGCGTTCCGCTCTCGCAGCAGACCAGCTCCGATGCCGTGGATCTGATGCGCAGCCTGACGGGGAGCCGGTATGACCTGGTGGATCGCAACTACGACATCGTGATGCAGTACCGCAAGCAGGATCTGCTGCACATCCACCTCCCGGGCACCACGGTGGTGGAGGCGGCAGAGACCACCACGCTGAAGCTTACGGTTGACCGTGAAAAATACGGTCTGAAGGACGTGGCCTGGACGGTGGACCCGGCCCTGCTCTCCAACGGCGGGCACTATAAGGTGCTGTCCCCGACCGAGCTCCAGGTGACCCTGCCGGCCTACATATCAGACGGCGGACTCAGGGGCGCCGCGGCGCAGAACTACAGCATCAGCGCGGTGGCCACGGACAGCCACGGAAACGAATCAAACCGGGCGGAGACCCGGCTCGGCGTGATCCCGTCCCGGAATACGATCAGCAGCCTGACGATCAGCCCGTCGGGTAATGGACTGCCGGCGAACAACTCCGACAGCTACACCATCACCGGGAAGGTGATGGATGCCAAAGGCGCGCCGCTGGCTGGGCAGAACATCACGTTCAGCGTATCGGGGCTGGTTGACAAAAATGGCAAAGCGGCGGGCACGCTGAGCTCGGCTGACGGCAGCCAGAATGACTCCAGTAAAATCACGGTCACCACCGCGGCGGACGGGACAGTAGTGGCACGGCTGCGCAGCTCCGCCGCCGGTGAGGGGACCGTCACAGCCAGGATGGATAACGGTAACCAGACCAGCGTCAGCGGCGCCTTTGTGGCGGATGCGGCAACGGCCAGCGTGCGGGAGGTCCGGCTGAACGACAGCGTGACCCGCAAGGCGGCTGACGGTAAAAACAGCTTTGCCTATACGGCACGGGTGGAGGATGCCAACGGCAATGCGGTATCCGGAGCGGATGTGTTCTGGAGCCAGGATGGTGAAAATGTCTCGCTGTCAGCGGCCAAAACGACCACGGACAGCGACGGTGACACGGGCGTCAGCCTGCGAGCAGGCACGGTGCCGTCAGCGGATATTCAGGTCAGCGCGGCGCTGTCCGGCGCGTCTCAGGTGAATGCAGATAAAAAAGTCAGCTTCACGGCTGACGCTGCCACGGCCCGGGTGACCAGCCTGGTGGTGACGGAAGACGGTGAGTATGCGAACGGCGTGGCGACGGACGCGGTGCAGGTGACGGTGTTGGATGCGAATGGCAACCCGGTGGCGTCTGCGAGGGTGGGCCTGAGCGCGGATCATGACGCGACGGTGGGCGGAGACGGCACGGTGACCACGGATGCGAGCGGTCAGGCGACGGCGACGCTGACGAGTACCTGGGCGGGCGACGTGACGGTGACGGCGACGCTCGGGGAGAGCAGCAGGACGGCAACGGCAACGTTTGTGGCGGACAGCAGCACGGCGCAGGTGAGCGCGGTGTCGGTGACCAGCGACGGCGCGAAGGCGAACGGCGTGGCGACGGACGCGGTGCAGGTGACGGTGGTGGATGCGAATGGCAACCCGGTGGCGTCTGCGAAGGTGGCCCTGAGCGCGGATCATGACGCGACGGTGGGCGGAGCCGGCACGGCGACCACGGATACGAACGGTCAGGCGACGGCGACGCTGACGAGTACCTGGGCGGGCGGCGTGACGGTGACGGCGACGCTGGGAGATAGCAGCAGGACGGCAAAGGCAACGTTTGTGGCGGACAGCAGCACGGCGCAGGTGAGCGCGGTGGTGCTGAACGGCACGGCCGTCAGCAAGGTGGCGGACGGGACGAGCAGCTTCACGTACGCGGTGACGGTGAAGGACGGCAAAGGTAACCCGGTGCCGGGCGCGACGGTGAGGCCGAGCGCGGATAAACAAGATGTTACCGTCGCTGCGTCAGGCGCGACGGATACGAACGGTCAGGCAACGGTGACGCTGACCAGCACCACGAAGGCGGTGTCGGACATCACGGTGAGCGCGGCGACGGGCAACACGACGAAGGCGGCGGAGAAAGCGGTGAGCTTCATTGCGGACAGCAGCACGGCGAAGGTGAGCGCGCTGTCGGTGACCACCGACGGCGCGAAGGCGAACGGCGTGGCGACGGACGCGGTGCAGGTGACGGTGGTGGATGCGAATGGCAACCCGGTGGCGTCTGCGAAGGTAGGCCTGAGCGCGGATCATGACGCGACGGTGGGCGGAGCCGGCACGGCGACCACGGATGCGAACGGTCAGGCGACGGCGACGCTGACGAGTACCTGGGCGGGCGGCGTGACGGTGACGGCGACGCTGGGAGATAGCAGCAGCACGGCAAAGGCAACGTTTGTGGCGGACAGCAGCACGGCGCAGGTGAGCGCGGTGGTGCTGAACGGCACGGCCGTCAGCAAGGTGGCGGACGGGACGAGCAGCTTCACGTACGCGGTGACGGTGAAGGACGGCAACGGTAACCCGGTGCCGGGCGCGACGGTGAGGCCGAGCGCGGATAAACAAGATGTTACCGTCGCTGCGTCAGGCGCGACGGACGCGTCAGGCCAGGCAACGGTGACGCTGACCAGCACCACGAAGGCGGTGTCGGACATCACGGTGAGCGCGGCGACGGGCAACACGACGAAGGCGGCGGAGAAAGCGGTGAGCTTCATCGCGGACAGCAGCACGGCGCAGGTGAGCGCGGTGTCGGTGACCAGCGACGGCGCGAAGGCGAACGGCGTGGCGACGGACGCGGTGCAGGTGACGGTGGTGGATGCGAATGGCAACCCGGTGGCGTCTGCGAAGGTGGCCCTGAGCGCGGATCATGACGCGACGGTGGGCGGAGCCGGCACGGCGACCACGGATACGAACGGTCAGGCGACGGCGACGCTGACGAGTACCTGGGCGGGCGGCGTGACGGTGACGGCGACGCTGGGAGATAGCAGCAGCACGGCAAAGGCAACGTTTGTGGCGGACAGCAGCACGGCGCAGGTGAGCGCGGTGGTGCTGAACGGCACGGCCGTCAGCAAGGTGGCGGACGGGACGAGCAGCTTCACGTACGCGGTGACGGTGCTGGACGACAACGGTAACCCGGTGCCGGGCGCGACGGTGACGCCGAGCGCGGATAAACAAGATGTTACCGTCGCTGCGTCAGGCGCGACGGACGCGTCAGGCCAGGCAACGGTGACGCTGACCAGCACCACGAAGGCGGTGTCGGACATCACGGTGAGCGCGGCGACGGGCAACACGAAGAAGGCGGCGGAGAAAGCGGTGAGCTTCATCGCGGACAGCAGCACGGCGCAGGTGAGCGCGGTGTCGGTGACCACCGACGGCGCGAAGGCGAACGGCGTGGAGACGGACGCGGTGCAGGTGACGGTGGTGGATGCGAATGGCAACCCGGTGGCGTCTGCGAAGGTAGGCCTGAGCGCGGATCATGACGCGACGGTGGGCGGAGCCGGCACGGCGACCACGGATACGAACGGTCAGGCGACGGCGACGCTGACGAGTACCTGGGCGGGCGACGTGACGGTGACGGCGACGCTGGGAGATAGCAGCAGGACGGCAACGGCAACGTTTGTGGCGGACAGCAGCACGGCGAAGGTGAGCGCGGTGTCGGTGACCAGCGACGGCGCGAAGGCGAACGGCGTGGCGACGGACGCGGTGCAGGTGACGGTGGTGGATGCGAATGGCAACCCGGTGGCGTCTGCGGAGGTGGGCCTGAGCGCGGATCATGACGCGACGGTGGGCGGAGACGGCACGGCGACCACGGATACGAACGGTCAGGCGACGGCGACGCTGACGAGTACCTGGGCGGGCGGCGTGACGGTGACGGCGACGCTGGGAGATAGCAGCAGCACGGCAAAGGCAACGTTTGTGGCGGACAGCAGCACGGCGCAGGTGAGCGCGGTGGTGCTGAACGGCACGGCCGTCAGCAAGGTGGCGGACGGGACGAGCAGCTTCACGTACGCGGTGACGGTGAAGGACAGCAACGGTAACCCGGTGCCGGGCGCGACGGTGACGCCGAGCGCGGATAAACAACATGTTACCGTCGCTGCGTCAGGCGCGACGGATACGAACGGTCAGGCAACGGTGACGCTGACCAGCACCACGAAGGCGGTGTCGGACATCACGGTGAGCGCGGCGACGGGCAACACGACGAAGGCGGCGGAGAAAGCGGTGAGCTTCATCGCGGACAGCAGCACGGCGCAGGTGAGCGCGCTGTCGGTGACCAGCGACGGCGCGAAGGCGAACGGCGTGGCGACGGACGCGGTGCAGGTGACGGTGGTGGATGCGAATGGCAACCCGGTGGCGTCTGCGAAGGTAGGCCTGAGCGCGGATCATGACGCGACGGTGGGCGGAGCCGGCACGGCGACCACGGATACGAACGGTCAGGCGACGGCGACGCTGACGAGTACCTGGGCGGGCGGCGTGACGGTGACGGCGACGCTGGGAGATAGCAGCAGCACGGCAAAGGCAACGTTTGTGGCGGACAGCAGCACGGCGCAGGTGAGCGCGGTGGTGCTGAACGGCACGGCCGTCAGCAAGGTGGCGGACGGGAAGAGCAGCTTCACGTACGCGGTGACGGTGAAGGACAGCAACGGTAACCCGGTGCCGGGCGCGACGGTGAGGCCGAGCGCGGATAAACAAGATGTTACCGTCGCTGCGTCAGGCGCGACGGATACGAACGGTCAGGCAACGGTGACGCTGACCAGCACCACGAAGGCGGTGTCGGACATCACTGTGAGCGCGGCGACGGGCAACACGACGAAGGCGGCGGAGAAAGCGGTGAGCTTCATCGCGGACAGCAGCACGGCGCAGGTGAGCGCGCTGTCGGTGACCACCGACAGCGCGAAGGCGAACGGCGTGGCGACGGACGCGGTGCAGGTGACGGTGGTGGATGCGAATGGCAACCCGGTGGCGTCTGCGAAGGTAGGCCTGAGCGCGGATCATGACGCGACGGTGGGCGGAGCCGGCACGGCGACCACGGATGCGAACGGTCAGGCGACGGCGACGCTGACGAGTACCTGGGCGGGCGGCGTGACGGTGACGGCGACGCTGGGAGATAGCAGCAGGACGGCAACGGCAACGTTTGTGACGGACAGCAGCACGGCGCATGTGAGCGCGGTGTCGGTGACCAGCGACGGTGCGAAGGCGAACGGCGTGGAGACGGACGCGGTGCAGGTGACGGTGGTGGATGCGAATGGCAACCCGGTGGCGTCTGCGGAGGTGGGCCTGAGCGCGGATCATGACGCGACGGTGGGCGGAGCCGGCACGGCGACCACGGATACGAACGGTCAGGCGACGGCGACGCTGACGAGTACCTGGGCGGGCGGCGTGACGGTGACGGCGACGCTGGGAGATAGCAGCAGGACGGCAAAGGCAACGTTTGTGGCGGACAGCAGCACGGCGCAGGTGAGCGCGGTGGTGCTGAACGGCACGGCCGTCAGCAAGGTGGCGGACGGGACGAGCAGCTTCACGTACGCGGTGACGGTGAAGGACGGCAACGGTAACCCGGTGCCGGGCGCGACGGTGGCGCCGAGCGCGGATAAACAAGATGTTACCGTCGCTGCGTCAGGCGCGACGGATACGAACGGTCAGGCAACGGTGACGCTGACCAGCACCACGAAGGCGGTGTCGGACATCACGGTGAGCGCGGCGACGGGCAACACGACGAAGGCGGCGGAGAAAGCGGTGAGCTTCATCGCGGACAGCAGCACGGCGCAGGTGAGCGCGGTGTCGGTGACCAGCGACGGCGCGAAGGCGAACGGCGTGGCGACGGACGCGGTGCAGGTGACGGTGGTGGATGCGAATGGCAACCCGGTGGCGTCTGCGAAGGTGGGCCTGAGCGCGGATCATGACGCGACGGTGGGCGGAGACGGCACGGCGACCACGGATACGAACGGTCAGGCGACGGCGACGCTGACGAGTACCTGGGCGGGCGGCGTGACGGTGACGGCGACGCTGGGAGATAGCAGCAGCACGGCAAAGGCAACGTTTGTGGCGGACAGCAGCACGGCGCAGGTGAGCGCGGTGGTGCTGAACGGCACGGCCGTCAGCAAGGTGGCGGACGGGAAGAGCAGCTTCACGTACGCGGTGACGGTGAAGGACAGCAACGGTAACCCGGTGCCGGGCGCGACGGTGAGGCCGAGCGCGGATAAACAAGATGTTACCGTCGCTGCGTCAGGCGCGACGGATACGAACGGTCAGGCAACGGTGACGCTGACCAGCACCACGAAGGCGGTGTCGGACATCACGGTGAGCGCGGCGACGGGCAACACGACGAAGGCGGCGGAGAAAGCGGTGAGCTTCATCGCGGACAGCAGCACGGCGCAGGTGAGCGCGCTGTCGGTGACCACCGACAGCGCGAAGGCGAACGGCGTGGAGAAGGACGCGGTGCAGGTGACGGTGGTGGATGCGAATGGCAACCCGGTGGCGTCTGCGAAGGTAGGCCTGAGCGCGGATCATGACGCGACGGTGGGCGGAGCCGGCACGGCGACCACGGATGCGAACGGTCAGGCGACGGCGACGCTGACGAGTACCTGGGCGGGCAGCGTGACGGTGACGGCGACGCTGGGAGATAGCAGCAGGACGGCAACGGCAACGTTTGTGGCGGACAGCAGCACGGCGCAGGTGAGCGCGGTGTCGGTGACCAGCGACGGCGCGAAGGCGAACGGCGTGGCGACGGACGCGGTGCAGGTGACGGTGGTGGATGCGAATGGCAACCCGGTGGCGTCTGCGAAGGTGGGCCTGAGCGCGGATCATGACGCGACGGTGGGCGGAGACGGCACGGCGACCACGGATACGAACGGTCAGGCGACGGCGACGCTGACGAGTACCTGGGCGGGCGGCGTGACGGTGACGGCGACGCTGGGAGATAGCAGCAGCACGGCAAAGGCAACGTTTGTGGCGGACAGCAGCACGGCGCAGGTGAGCGCGGTGGTGCTGAACGGCACGGCCGTCAGCAAGGTGGCGGACGGGACGAGCAGCTTCACGTACGCGGTGACGGTGAAGGACAGCAACGGTAACCCGGTGCCGGGCGCGACGGTGACGCCGAGCGCGGATAAACAAGATGTTACCGTCGCTGCGTCAGGCGCGACGGATACGAACGGTCAGGCAACGGTGACGCTGACCAGCACCACGAAGGCGGTGTCGGACATCACGGTGAGCGCGGCGACGGGCAACACGACGAAGGCGGCGGAGAAAGCGGTGAGCTTCATCGCGGACAGCAGCACGGCGCAGGTGAGCGCGCTGTCGGTGACCAGCGACGGCGCGAAGGCGAACGGCGTGGCGACGGACGCGGTGCAGGTGACGGTGGTGGATGCGAATGGCAACCCGGTGGCGTCTGCGAAGGTGGCCCTGAGCGCGGATCATGACGCGACGGTGGGCGGAGCCGGCACGGCGACCACGGATACGAACGGTCAGGCGACGGCGACGCTGACGAGTACCTGGGCGGGCGGCGTGACGGTGACGGCGACGCTGGGAGATAGCAGCAGCACGGCAAAGGCAACGTTTGTGGCGGACAGCAGCACGGCGCAGGTGAGCGCGGTGGTGCTGAACGGCACGGCCGTCAGCAAGGTGGCGGACGGGACGAGCAGCTTCACGTACGCGGTGACGGTGAAGGACAGCAACGGTAACCCGGTGCCGGGCGCGACGGTGACGCCGAGCGCGGATAAACAAGATGTTACCGTCGCTGCGTCAGGCGCGACGGACGCGTCAGGCCAGGCAACGGTGACGCTGACCAGCACCACGAAGGCGGTGTCGGACATCACGGTGAGCGCGGCGACGGGCAACACGAAGAAGGCGGCGGAGAAAGCGGTGAGCTTCATCGCGGACAGCAGCACGGCGCAGGTGAGCGCGCTGTCGGTGACCACCGACGGCGCGAAGGCGAACGGCGTGGCGACGGACGCGGTGCAGGTGACGGTGGTGGATGCGAATGGCAACCCGGTGGCGTCTGCGAAGGTAGGCCTGAGCGCGGATCATGACGCGACGGTGGGCGGAGACGGCACGGCGACCACGGATACGAACGGTCAGGCGACGGCGACGCTGACGAGTACCTGGGCGGGCGACGTGACGGTGACGGCGACGCTGGGAGATAGCAGCAGGACGGCAAAGGCAACGTTTGTGGCGGACAGCAGCACGGCGCAGGTGAGCGCGGTGTCGGTGACCAGCGACGGCGCGAAGGCGAACGGCGTGGCGACGGACGCGGTGCAGGTGACGGTGGTGGATGCGAATGGCAACCCGGTGGCGTCTGCGAAGGTGGGCCTGAGCGCGGATCATGACGCGACGGTGGGCGGAGACGGCACGGCGACCACGGATACGAACGGTCAGGCGACGGCGACGCTGACGAGTACCTGGGCGGGCGGCGTGACGGTGACGGCGACGCTGGGAGATACCAGCAGGACGGCAAAGGCAACGTTTGTGGCGGACAGCAGCACGGCGCAGGTGAGCGCGGTGGTGCTGAACGGCACGGCCGTCAGCAAGGTGGCGGACGGGACGAGCAGCTTCACGTACGCGGTGACGGTGCTGGACGGCAACGGTAACCCGGTGCCGGGCGCGACGGTGACGCCGAGCGCGGATAAACAAGATGTTACCGTCGCTGCGTCAGGCGCGACGGACGCGTCAGGCCAGGCAACGGTGACGCTGACCAGCACCACGAAGGCGGTGTCGGACATCACGGTGAGCGCGGCGACGGGCAACACGAAGAAGGCGGCGGAGAAAGCGGTGAGCTTCATCGCGGACAGCAGCACGGCGCAGGTGAGCGCGGTGGTGCTGAACGGCACGGCCGTCAGCAAGGTGGCGGACGGGACGAGCAGCTTCACGTACGCGGTGACGGTGCTGGACGGCAACGGTAACCCGGTGCCGGGCGCGACGGTGACGCCGAGCGCGGATAAACAAGATGTTACCGTCGCTGCGTCAGGCGCGACGGACGCGTCAGGCCAGGCAACGGTGACGCTGACCAGCACCACGAAGGCGGTGTCGGACATCACGGTGAGCGCGGCGACGGGCAACACGAAGAAGGCGGCGGAGAAAGCGGTGAGCTTCACGGCGGGTACAGTTGATCCAACTAAGTCCGGGTTTGTTTCATCAACTACCCGCATAGTAGGTAACAAACTGGATTTTGCAACCCTGACTCTGACCCTGCGTGATGCTAATGATAATCCTCTTACAGGAGAGTCAGATAATCTGTCAGTAAGTACCAGTGGACTGGATGGAATGGTTATATCCAGTTTTACCGAAGACGGAAATAATCAAGGTGTTTACGAAGCCAAAATCACTGGCTCGATGGTGGGTAGCGTAACGTTAACGGCCCTAATCAATAAGGTTAAGGCAAGTAGTGATACACCGGTACTGAATGTCTATGGCTACAGTTTTAGTCTCAAGGCGAGCGAATCTAGTATTATAGTTGACGGGACTTATATATTTCTTGTTAAAGCAACACCATCTGATGGGGGCGCTGTTGAAGAAGTTGATGCGGCACATTTCACCTCGTGGACCAGTTCAGACACAAATATTGCGAGTGTTGATTCATCTACTGGTCTCGTTAAAGGGAAAAATACTGGTAATGCTAATATCACTGGTTCTGGAACCTATAAGTCATACCAATTCTCACTGACCGGTAAGGTTAGAGTTCTTGGCTCGATACTCTCCGATATTTATGGCACTTATAATGTGTCTGGTGATTCTCATGCTAAATATGTCGTTGAGCCTCCAAGCTATGAACTGGCATTGCGTAGTGGGACAATAATCGATGCGCTGGGTACGAAAGAAAGTATAACGGGTGGCAGTGGTGGGGCGGCTAGAACTCTTGAAAATGCTAACCAATTGTCTTCGATTGATGTGTATACCGGTACCTGGGAAATAGAGCCTGATATACCATCAGTTCTGCTTGGTCTTGTTTTTCATTACAAGAGCGGAGAATCGATTTCATATGGCTCTCAGTCTAAGAGAACACTTATTTTAACTATACACAAGGATGTATTTATCATTCCTGAAGAATACATCTTGGATGGGTTCGATGTAGGAGGAGCAAAGTATATTCACTCATTACGGTTTATTTTGAAGCCTAATATTTAAAAGATAACAGGGAACTGGCAGGGATGCTGGTTTCTCTTATTTGAGATTGGCTATTTTCCAAGGTAGATTTGGTAAGTTAGTGGTTGGTTAATTAGTATTTTGAGTTCGTTTTGCAAGGTGTATATACGGATGACTGCTGTTTTTATGCTGTAATTAGTCACCTGATCGAAGGGTTTGAGGTTATCTGATGCAATACTTGCAGTTCGTCCAGCTATATAATGACAGACATGGACGCTGATGGACTTAAAATTGTAAATACTGATTAGGAACATAACAATGAGGACAAGCGCGAATGTACCGTATAACAGTCATCATAAATAAAGCAGGAGGCGCGCCTGTGTTCTGGACATATTATTCCGCCCGTCGACTGACGCAGGCGCAGTGTGAGAATATGTTATCTCGGGATAAAGTGGAGGGGGAAATTTACGGATTTCGGGTGGAGTTAATAGAGTTTAATTGTGAGGAGTTGTAAGACGATCTAGGGTTTATTCATTGTAAAACCCTACAAGGTTGATGAGTCTAGGGGTTTTATGGTTTCATTTCGCAAAACATGTATGGTCTATACTTATAACTTTTATTTTTATGCAGGAATGAGTCATCTGTTTAACTGCTTTGATGTTATATGGTGTAACACCCGAAGTGTGTCCAGTGATGTAATGACTGGCGTGGACGCTGATGCGGGCTTTGTTGAATAATTTAAGATACTGATTTATATAAGCATTATAAAATTTCAACGACTAATTTTTCCTCTCGGAATGCTTTTTATTGTGCTAACTATTTGATTTGTCGTTCTAACAAAATACATTCTCTGTAAATGCATTCTAACTAAAGAAGATGTAAATCAGACGGTTAAATTATTCAACAAAGCCGCTGATGCGCTGAAAATTGTCGATGGCATGGGCTTTGTTGAATAAATCAGAATTAGCCGACAGGATGACTCCCTCTGCTACACCTGTTATCCTATCCTGACGCTGTGTGGCATACCCAACAACGTCATACGGTTCAGCGCTTTGACCATCGCTATGGCTTCACCTACTTGAGCCTCATAGTCACGCAGGCTCAGATGGCCACCCAGCAAAGTTTTTATGCGGAACATCGCTGTTTCTGCCACTGAACGCCGGTGATAACCCACTTTCTTTTTCCACATATCATTACTCCCGCTCAGACGCTGATTCGCCACCGCATGGTTACGTTCATGGTACTTGTCCGGCCAGTATTTGGCTCCGCTTCGCGGCGGGATAAGGGGCCTGATTTTCTTTCTTAGCAACGCATCGTGGCAGTAACGGGCGTCATAAGCACCGTCTGCTGACACTTCCCTGATTTTTCGGTGGGTTTGGTTAATCAGGCCCGGCAGTGCCTGCGCATCTGTCGTTCCGCTGAGCGATAAGTCGGCACAGATAATCTCATGCGTCGCACTGTCTGCTGCCAGATGAAGCTTGCGCCACACTCTTCGTCTGTCAGCACCATGCTGCCTGACTTTCCATTCACCTTCGCCAAAGACCTTCAGACCGGTACTGTCGATGACCAGATGCGAGATTTCACCACGCGTTGGCGTTTTTATGCTGATACTGACGGTTTTTGCCCGCCGACTGACCAGAGAGTAGTCCGGGCAGCGCAGTGGCAGGCTCATCAGTGTAAAAACCGAGTCGACAAAAAGCGTGTTGCTTAATAGTGAAATAAGGGTGTTTCGGTGATTGAAGTAAATTTTACGCTGTTCTGAGATGGAAATTCCAAAGACCGGCGCTAAGGAGTAAGAAGGTATCATCAATAAAGGGTCTACGATTCCGTAAAATTTGGGTCATGCAACCGAGGCGCTTGATACCCGCGATGGCGTGTTCAACTGTAATACGGATGCCCGAGATTATTTTATTTTCTTGTTTTTGTTCAGGCGATAAAGGTCTTTTTCGAGTTCCTTTTTTTGGGATTTGTGTATTAGGATGCTGTTTATCTATACCTTGAAAACCGGTATCTGCCCAGATGGTTACCTCAGGAGGAATATGGCGAATTATATCGACTTTATCGAGTAAGCGTTTATCGTGACGGCGCCCATTTTTGCTCATGGGGATAAATCCAATTTGCCTTGTTTCGTCAGTCATAATAAGCGCTTTTCGAGTGGTCTGTCTTTTCTTTCCCGAATACATTTTTTTTCGCCGACGCAGATTCTTAGGCTTTTGGACAGGTCGCTCTGTCCCATCAATAAAGACGTCTTTAACTCCAGGAAAGGCGCGAAAAAATTCCTCAGTAGAGCGAATTTGACGAGCGGGCAAAACACATTCTCGCCCCAAGGTCATCTCTAAAACCGGCAATAATATTTTTACCCAGCGACATACCCGTGTTCTATCTAAACCAAAAAGAAGTCCTTGCAAATCATAGGTCGGATAACATTTTAAATACAATAAAATAAAAAGCAGTTTATCTAATGGGGTTGGGATAAATCCTTTCTGCCCTGCACCCATCTGCCGCTCGTGATCTTTTCGATTCTTTTTCCGATAAATCAAATAACAAGCTGAAAATTCAGCGGCTAAATTTTTCAATTCTTCGACTGATAATCCAATGATTGCTTTACATAAACGATTATCTCGTAACAACCGCTCTTTGTTGATCATTTCAAACCTTTATTCTCTAAGTTAAACCTCTTTTTATTCTCAATAGCCTGACAAAAAATGCAAGTCTCTATTCAGCAACTAGTTTAAAGCCCTGTAATGCCCGGAGCGACAGGTTAAACACGCGCTTTATCATCAAAACCGTGGTAACAGCCATATCGGTGTAGTAAAGCGGCCGACCACGACCTTCAGGCGAAGAACTGTCAGTCCATGCAGCGATGGCCGACTCATCAAGCCAGACCGTCAGGGAGCCGCGTTGTCTGAGTGCTTTGTTGTAGGTGGGCCAGTTGGTGATTTTAAACTTTTGCTTTGCCATGGGGAGCTGCTATCGGGAGCGATGATAGTGCTTTGATCCGGCGATCCCCTGAAAGTTCGATTTATTCAACAAAGCCACCGGACCCGCCAATTGAAGTAATCACCTTCCCCTGGACATCTATAACTTTCTGTCAAGTTATCCCGCCCTTAGAGGAGAATGTCCTTCGACACTCTCCGCTAATTTTAAGTCGAACGGTGCTGATGCTGAGTACCGTTCTTAACCACTCGCCAAAACCTACCAAAATATAGTGTTGGTTTATTAGCGCTGATTTGTGGGGATCCCTCAGGACATGGGGGGTATTAGGAACAGCTATTTAGGCTGGGGCGAATTCACCCTTTTCGCCTTTGCCGATTTTGTTAGTTTCATATAGCTCGGGATTGGCCTATCGGCGACGGTCGCCTTCTTGCGCGATGAGCCCGTGATGCGAGCTGTTTTGTTATGCGATGCAGGGCCGGCATTGTCCTGCGGCGCTGTTGACGCTTTCTGGGGTAGTGGTGATGGCACGGCTCCGTTTCTTTTGACGTTGGCCGTCGTCACCGACAGTTCCGAAGAGACGTTAGGCATTGCTGTACTTTGTGTTTTCCCCCCACCAATTACCTGAGGGAGGTCGGTCGAGGGTTGGTGAATAGCGACCCTGGACAGAAGGCGTTGGTCGAACTCTGCCCTCATAGCATGATGTTTTTGCAGCGTTGCACTTGCCCCCGCTGCTTGATGTTGCGCCTCCCTTATTCGTTTGCCGTTTTCCTCAAGACGCGTCAACACATTGGCCATCTTGGCAATGTTGGCCTTTATGTTCGCCATTGTCTGTTGCGTACTCGCATCAGTATTCGTTATCAGCAACTGAGCCTCCGTATGTAGACGCGGACGTTGATTCAGATCTATGGTCTGAAGGAGGGTACCTGCCTGCGGCGGTGTGTCTGCAACGTTCGTGGTGTGATTGGCGAGCGAAAAAGCGTCATGCCTGGTTGCGTTTAGAAGAGGATGCGTTGACAAAGTGATGGGGGGCGGCGTTTCGTCAGTATTCAGCAGCGTTTTGAAAAATTCAATGCTGGCAGCTGTGTTGGCCGCGAGATATAACTCATCATGAAAATGATCAGAAGAGATACCCCATAATTTTCCTAATGTTGTATTGCCGACATTAATATTTTTAATTTTATCGTTAAGATCAAATATTTCATCTTTACTCAAGCTGGGGTAATTATTGATAACTTGATCATAAAAATTTCTTTTGGTTGGCTGCGTAGTCCCTTTAAGTAGAAAATCATTTTCTGTGCGATATTGAGACAAAAATGCTTCTCGTAGATTTCGATAATCTCCATTTAATAACAAATTCATTAAATTATTTCCCCGTAATTCATTATTGCTACTAGTCCGGTTGGAGAAAACCACTTCTTTATTTTCTTTAAAAAAAGCAATAAATTCGCTTGAGTCCCCCCCCTCGCCAATATCAATTAGATTTTTTTTGCCATATGCATTATCATCCATTTTTGCTCGCAAAGCATGTTGTTTTTCATTTCCATCCACAGCGCATCTGATGCTTGCATTTAAAAATTCTTTATCAGAGAAATCTCCTGTCTGGATAAATGCCTCTTGTAATTTCATGGCTATATTTTTAGCATGAAAATCAGAGATTTTGTTTCTTTCCTCTAGATTTCTTGTTTTTTCGAAAACCTTATCACATTGATACAGTGTAAGATCACCTACTTTTAACTTATAACCCCAATCTTGGTTAATGTCTTTAGGTGTTATTTCTAATGTGAACTTACTATAATATTCCGGTAGTGCCATATTTCTCAATTCAATAAATCTTTCAAGTCGATTTAATTCACTGCAGGAGTCATTCGTGTTTTTTACATTTTGAACAGCTAGAAAAAGTTCTTTAATCGCTTCTCGTTTTACACCGCCTTTAAACCAATCTATTATTAAATCGACAATGTCAGATATGCTTTCTGCTTTTGTTGCTTCTTTAAGATTATTGGTAGAAAAGATCTGATTAATCTTTTTATCATTTATTGCCAATATTGCGTTTGTTGTTGAAAACGTAATTGCCATAACACACCTTCATTTGTTAATAATTAAATTCAAAATAATTATTGAATAATTAATATATTTTATTCAATAAGGCATACACCCTTTATGTCAGGGTATAGCCAAACGACTTAATTTTGATTACACCATATGGACTGAGAACAAAGTCTCAGTGTCGCAACCACTCTCTCTTTTTTTGCTTTTTTCTTGTGCACATTAATGCTCAGTTGGGTTAAGATCTAGCGAATATATAGGAAAATACTCCAACATATACCCCTGTATAAACCGATGTGTGGTAGAATGACTATATTCTGAAACCCCGTCACAGATGATCTCATGGCCCATTCTGCTGAGCATCAGCGTACACACACCAAAATGGTTAAGCAGGCTTTCAAAGCCGTAGCCAACCAGACCGGCATTCCCTACACGACGGTTTTCCACCGCTTTGTTGACGCTGAGCCTGAGTGTAATGAAAACGGTCAAAGTGAGTGCGGCGCGTGTCAAGGTAGTTGTCGCCTCAGTTAACTCATGCAGCCAGCGTTTCCCGCTCCGGATTTAGCCAGACTTCATCCTGTCGGCTCCAGTTGCGCGTTGGCCCGGACCAGCGATGCGGGGTCTGCATTTTTGCTGCTTCATATACCGATTTACGCTGCGCCAGCAGTTCATGATCTTCACCCCTGTGCCGCTGACCCGGTGTGACGTAGCGGATGCCGCTGTGGCGATGTTCTTCGTTGTACCAGCGGCTCCTGCCAGCAACGCTCGCTCCGCACGGTCCGCTTCAGCAGCTCTGCCGCATACTCACCGCTTTCAGCCAGGTGCACCTCGTGACCCACGATTTTGCGGCTGAACACGTCTTCTATCAGATACAGGTGGCTTTGTTGAATAATTTAATATACTGATTTATATAAGCATTATAAAATTTCAACGACTAATTTTTCCTCTCGGAATGCTTTTTATTGTGCTAACTATTTGATTTGTCGTTCTAACAAAATACATTCTCTGTAAATTCATTCTAACTAAAGAAGATGTAAATCAAACGGTTAAATTATTCAACAAAGCCGATACAGGTAGAACCAGTGCCCGGCCGTCAGCGATTTTAACCAGGTTATGTCCCATGACCACACCTGTCTGGCGGCTGTCGCCTTCCAGGTCGACAGTGGTTTGCTCTGTCGGGCCTTCTGCCGGCCCCGGTGCGTGGTTTCACCCGCCCGCCGCAGCACCCGGTAGAACGTTGATTCGCTGGCGATATAGCGCTTCTCATCAGCCAGCACCGGAACGATTTACGATGGCGGCAGGCTGGCGAACCGGGGTTCATGGCAGATGGCCAGCACCTGCTGTTTCTCTTCAGCACTGAGCTTGTTTTTCGGTGCCGGCCGTGGCGTCGAGGTTCGCCGATCGTCCGGTATCTGCTGCCAGCGTTGCAGGGTCCGCTCACTCAGCCCAACGCAGCGACAGGCCTCGCTCAGTCGGGCCGCGCCAGCGACGGCTTCCTGCATCATCGCCATCAACTGTAAAACTAGTTGCTGAATAGAGACTTGCATTTTTTGTCAGGCTATTGAGAATAAAAAGAGGTTTAACTTAGAGAATAAAGGTTTGAAATGATCAACAAAGAGCGGTTGTTACGAGATAATCGTTTATGTAAAGCAATCATTGGATTATCAGTCGAAGAATTGAAAAATTTAGCCGCTGAATTTTCAGCTTGTTATTTGATTTATCGGAAAAAGAATCGAAAAGATCACGAGCGGCAGATGGGTGCAGGGCAGAAAGGATTTATCCCAACCCCATTAGATAAACTGCTTTTTATTTTATTGTATTTAAAATGTTATCCGACCTATGATTTGCAAGGACTTCTTTTTGGTTTAGATAGAACACGGGTATGTCGCTGGGTAAAAATATTATTGCCGGTTTTAGAGATGACCTTGGGGCGAGAATGTGTTTTGCCCGCTCGTCAAATTCGCTCTGCTGAGGAATTTTTTCGCGCCTTTCCTGGAGTTAAAGACGTCTTTATTGATGGGACAGAGCGACCTGTCCAAAAGCCTAAGAATCTGCGTCGGCGAAAAAAAATGTATTCGGGAAAGAAAAGACAGACCACTCGAAAAGGGCTTATTATGACTGACAAAACAAGGCAAATTGGATTTATCCCCATGAGCAAAAATGGGCGCCGTCACGATAAACGCTTACTCGATAAAGTCGATATAATTCGCCATATTCCTCCTGAGGTAACCATCTGGGCAGATACCGGTTTTCAAGGTATAGATAAACAGCATCCTAATACACAAATCCCAAAAAAAGGAACTCGAAAAAGATTTATCGAGTCTGTAAAGAATTTTGTGTAAATGGCTCCATTGCTTAACCGGAGATTCGTTCTCCATACATCAACATGAATTGGCTCATAGCAGGTTTCCAGTCTCTGATTGGCAAGGTCCATTTAGCAGAGATATTATGCAAGGCTAGATAGAGTAATTTTATCACCGAGTCATCCGTTGGAAATATTCGTCGCGTTTTCGTTATCTTGCGCAATGAAGCATTTAACGACTCTATCGCGTTGGTGGTGTAGATAACCTTGCGGATCTCCGGCGGAAAGTCAAAAATGACGATGAGACGTTCCCAATTATTTCTCCACGACGGGCTGATCGTCGGGAACTGCTCATACCATTTGGCCGCGAAGGCATCCAGGGCCTCTTCAGCGCCCTCTAGCGTTGCGGAACTATAGATGGTGCGCAGGTCAGCAGCAACGGCCTTACGCTCTTTCCAGCCGACGTAGCGCAGCGAGTTCCGCACCTGATGCACAATGCAGAGCTGTACCCGCGTATGCGGGTAAACAGCTTCAATGGCATCAGGAAAGCCTTTCAGGCCATCGCAGCAGGCGACGAAGATGTCCTTTAGCCCACGATTTTTCAGTTCTGTCATCACAGATAACCAGAACTTGGCCCCCTCAGTTTTGGCTATCCATAGCCCCAGCAGCTCTTTTTCGCCCTGGCCGTTGACGCCGAGGGCCAGATAAACAGACTTGTTGGCCACGGCTCCGCCTTCCTGGCTTTTGACAACAATACAGTCAAGGTAAACAATGGGATAAAGCGCATCCAGCGGCCGTTGCTGCCAGCGCTTAACTTCATCCATCACAGCATTGGTCACTTGAGAAATGAAGCCAGCGGAAACATCGACCCCGTAGACTTCTTTAAAGTGTGCCTGAATATCACGGGTTGATAACCCTCTGGAATAGAGAGAAATAATGCGGTCATCGAAGCCGTTAAGCTGTTTTTCGTTCTTACCGATCAGTGTCGGCTCGAAGGTACTGTTGCGGTCGCGCGGAATATCGAGCTCGATCTCCCCATTTTGGCTACGTACGCTCTTGGATGTCTTGCCATTGCGGGAGTTGCCTGAATGATTACCTGCCGGGTCATGCTTAGCATACCCAAGGTGCATCTCCATCTCAGCTTCAAGAAGCCCCATTCCCACTCGAAACGCAACAAAGTGACCCACTTGCCAGAGTCGGATAAAATCACCGTTCTGGCCATACTGGAGAGCCTGTTGCATGCAGGGAAAACATCTGACTCAGAAAGAACGGTTCTACATCGAAAAGCGGCGTGGTGAAGGTGTCAACCAAGCTACCATCGCCAGAGAGCTTGCTCTGCCTCGCTCGACCATCAGCAGGGAACCGGTGCGTGTCAAGGTAGTTGTCGCCCCAGTTGATTCATACGGCCTGTTTTTCCCGTTCCGGATTTAGCCACACTTCGTCCTGCCGCTCCCAGTTTCTTGTTGGCCCTGACCAACGATGCGGGTTCTGCATTTTTGCTGCCTCATACACCGATTTTCGCTTTACCAGCAACTGGCTGTCTTCGCCTCTGTGCCGCTGGCCCGGCGTGACATAACGGATACCGCTCTGGCGATGTTCCTCGTTGTACCAGCCGACGAAGGTTTCCACCCAGGCTCGCGCATCTTCCAGCGTTGCAAAGCCTTTTTCAGACCATGCAGGCACGTATTTCAGCATCCTGAACAGCGATTCCACGTGGGCGTTGTCGTTGCTTACCCGCGGCCGACTGTGTGACGGGGTTATCTTCAGCTCCGCAAGCTTCACCTGCAGCACCTGTGACTTCATCGGTGCACCGTTATCCGCATGCAGTACCAGCGGCTCCTGCCAGCAGCGCTCGCTCAGCACCGTTCGCTTCAGCAGTTCTGCTGCATACTCGCCGCTTTCGACCGGGTACACCTCATAACCCACTATTTTGCGACTGAACACATCTTCTATGAGATACAGGTAGAACCAGTGACCCGCCGTCAGCGACTTCAGCCAGGTGATGTCCCACGACCACACCTGGTTCGGCGCGATCGCCTTCCATGTCGACAGCGGCTTACTTTGCGGGGCCTGCTGACGCCCGCGATGACTGACCTCTCCGGCACGGCGCAACACCCGGTAAAACGTCGATTCACTGGCAACGTAACGCCCCT
>NZ_CP189883.1:0-24221 GCF_052050035.1 Symbiopectobacterium purcellii | reverse complement strand
TGTATCACTGGCTGCCTGATTCAGGCGCTTCCGGCCAGTCGATATCCTGTGCTTTGCTGATATCTACACGGTTAAGCAGCACACGGTATTTCTTCCACCCTGTGAGTAATGCCGTCTCTTCTTCTGTTGCCATATCCAGATCAACCGCATCGCTCAGCGTTTGAATACGCGCATTCGCCACGGTAAGACGTGAGCTTAACTCCTGTTGTGCCGCCTGCTGTGCAGCTTGTAGCCCCATTCCCAGTCGAAACGCAACAAAACGGTAGGGCATTATGCCGCCTGTAAGTGCGTTAAAAATACCTCATTTGGAGAACGATAACCCAGCGATTTTCTGCCTCGCGTATTGAGCAGGTGTTCGAGTGCTGCAACCTTGCGATGGGTGACATAATTGAAGTCCGTTCCCTTCGGGTAAAAACGCCGTATCAGCCCGTTGGTATGCTCATTCAACCCGCGTTCCCAGGAATGATATGGCCGGGCAAAGTAGACCGGTGCCCCCGTGACTTTTGTAATTTCCCCGTGCTGGGAAAATTCAGAACCGTTGTCAGCAGTCAGGGTTTTAAACTCGCAGAAGGTATTGGCAACGATGTCCCTGAAGGCCGCTACCACTGTCTCTGCTCGCTTGTTGGGCAGTTTGCGAATGATGACCAGCTTGACGGCTTTATCGACCACCGTCAGCAGGAATGATTTCTGATCTTTGCCAAAGATGGTGTCAATCTCGAAATGCCCGGGTTCCTGCTTGAGGTCAGCAACGGCCGGCCGCTGCTCAATGCCAACACGGTTGGGAATAGGACCGCGTTTGTTCTCATCGGTCTGATAGTTATACCGTTTACCCCGATGAGGGAGCTGCTGATACAGCTCACCGCCGGCCCGGCGCTCCTGCTGGATATAGCGATAGAGCGAGTTCTTGCTGACGGACAGGCCAAATTCCAGGACCAGGCGCCCACTGATGACCTCAGGTGAGGTGTGGGTAGACAGCGCCGTTATGATAAAGTCCTGAATGTGCGGTTCAAGCTGGTTAATCACGCTGTCCGGCCGTGTTTTCTGCCGCCGCCCTCTGGCCAACGTTTCGGCCCTTCTGCAGGAATAGACCCCGTTGAAAGCGGCGTCGGTATTGCGTCTGAGTTCCCTGCTGATGGTAGAACGAGGAAGCTCCAGTTCCCGGGCGATGGTGGCCTGGTTAACCCCATCACCACGCCGCTTTTCGATGTAGAACCGTTCTTTGTGAGTCAGATGTTTTCCCTGCATGCAACGGGATCTCCAGTAGGGCCAGAACGGTGATTTTATCCGACTCTGGCCAGTGGGTCACTTTGTTGCGTTTCGAGTGGGAATGGGGCCCAGCAGATCCCCCTCATTCGAGTAGAAGAAAAACTTATACCCCTTAAAACGCAATATTACCGGCATTCACTGTTTTCCCTCGTTGGCGTCAGCGCCTGCCTAACACGCATGACAGACTGGCGCGTGACCCCAAATTCACGGGCAATTTGTGCAATGGGGGTTCCTGCCTGAATTTTTTGTAGCACCACGTTTTTTTGTTCCGGCGTAAAAGCAGGTGGCCTGCCAGCGCGTTTACCTTCTTTTCTGGCTCTTGCCAGTCCGGCCTGCGTGCGTTCAACCAGTAAGTCGCGTTCAAATTCAGCCACCGCAGACAACACCTGCATAGTCATCTTTCCCGCCGCACTGGTGAGATCAACGCCACCCAGCGCCAGGCAGTGTACTTTCACCCCGCGCGTTTCCAGCAGTTCCACTGTTGACCGCACATCCATCGCGTTACGACCAAGACGATCTAGTTTGGTCACCACCAGAACATCCTGCGACTCCAGACGGTCAAGCAGACGCATGAACTCAGGACGGCGGGTCGCGGATGTTGAACCACTGATGGTTTCCATCACAAAACGATGCGGCTCTATCGCAAACCCGGCACTCTGAATTTCCAGCTTCTGGTTTTCGGTGGTCTGGTCAGCGGTACTGACGCGGCAATAAGCAAAAACACGGGACATAACATACCTTTAATGTACTAAATGGGTGTACTTATTATATGTATATGTACTATTTTAACAAACCTATATTTAGTACACATATCACAGAATAAGTACTAAATCGCTCGTTTTAGTACACTGCATCACAAAATATCAAGCGCCGACACTCGCCCTTTTATGTACCCATCAAGTGAATAACGAACGGCATCCCAGCAGTGGTTCCAGTCGTCTGCTATTACCGGCAAAATATCCCCTGTATTTCTGTCGACCTTATAAGAATACAACCGCGCCTCTTCCAAGGTTTTTTTGCAACGTGGGTGTATGTATATACGTCTGAATCCACGCAGGCGGGATATGCCATCCTCAACGCTGCCGTTCCATTTTGCCGCTGGGCTGATGTTGAATCCCTGCCGCCGCAGGTAGCTGATGGTTTCCGGTCTGCTGTTGTCAGCCTTGATCGGCCAGCGCCTCGCCTCCGGCACCTCGTCGTAAAACGTGGCCAGCGCATCCAGCTCAACTGCCACGCCCCACGCTTCGTATTCTATATACAGGTCGCTGTCCAGTATGAAGCTCCGGATTAGCGTGCTGGGGTCACTTGCAAACCCAAAATCAGCCCCAAACAGCAAGCGTTCAGCCTGACGCCACAGGTCTTTGTCAAAGTCGAGCACTTCATATTTGCCATTGAGAACCTGCTTCTCGGAGTTTTCGAGATAGGCCCCATCCCAAATCCACGCGTAAGCATTATCATCCAAGCGTTTTCGGTCATTCTGCCGCGCTTCTTCGAGGATTGAAGGAAACCAAGGGTTGTCCAGATAATTCAGTTCAACAATCTTTGCCCGATCTGGAGGCGTTACTCGCATGCGCTTGTCCGTCGCACTTCCTTGCGTTTCAGGATTCCATGTGACCCAGATTTCTGCGTCATCATCGCCCCGCACCGTCGGGATCAGTTTTTGCCACGCCATTTCAGAAACCGATTCGGCTTCGTCAATCCACGCCAGTAGAATACGCGCCTTGGATTTCAGGCTATCGAGGTTGTGCCGCAATCCGCAAAAGACGTAGCTGATCCTTTTATCGCGGGTACGGATGTATTTCTCGCCGATATCGAAAAAGGAATCCAGCCATGGGATCGCGCGGATAGCCTGTTTCACTTCTTCCATGCTGGACTCTTCGAGCGAATTCATGAATTCACGCGCGCACAGGATCACGCCGCGTTTACCGCCTTTTGCCCACTGGTAAGCCCGAATGGCACTCATCATGGAAAAGGTGCGGGTTTTACCGCTGCCGCGTCCACCATAGGCACCGCGATAGCGGGCGTCGCCAGAAAAAACGGCGTTTAATTTTGGGAGTAACTCAATTTTGGCCGTTGTGTTCTGCATCCCCTTCTCCCGGCGGCACAAACTGGATGATGGTGGGTTGAGAAATGCCGCTATCAACAATGCCGATAGCTTTTTGCACTTCGAGCATCAGGGTTTTTGGCACGGTGATACCTTCGGATTCGAGAAGCTGTGCTGCCTCAAGGGCGGTGAGTTCACCGGCGATCTTGCGCTTCATGGTGTTACGTAATAAAGACCGCTCTTCGTTTTTCTCTTCAACAACAGAAGCGCTAACACCTAATTTTGTTAATACCGCGAGATCATTGTGCGTCGGCAAAACGTCTTCCGTTATTACACTTTCGCCCTCGGCAGTTTGTTTAACAATTTTACGCCTTCTCGTTTTCAGGTTTTGCCGTGCAGTCGTGTTCATCTCTTCACGAAGACAATTCAGTGACTCAATAAAAGCCCGGTCAAAATCACGATATTCCTTTCGCCAATTTCTTATCGTGCTTTCAGCAACACCGAGACGTTGAGCAATGATGCGATTGGATACGCCACCTCTAGCCAGAGACACATCGATAACAAAATCGATGTAGTTTTTTTTGAATTTTGAGTCTGCTGGCATAGCGCTCACCCCGGTTCATTTTAACACTTTTATAACATTTGCATTTTTGGCGTTTGGGGTGCGCAGCTTCAGTGCGCAACATCAAATAAAAAACGCCGCTGTGAGATGCGTGATGATTGGCTTATAACATTTTTAAAGGTGCGCAAAATAAAAATCGAAAAGTGCGCAAAAACGGTTTTTTGTCCATTCGTTAAAAATCATTGCGTAAGCCAATAAATGCGGGCAATAAACGAGTTTCCCCCAGTTACGATCACGGTTATTTTTTACGCCGTAACACGTTAGAACGAAATCGCCCGTAAATATTATTGGTGGTATCGATATCCTTATGCCCGAGCACGTGAGAGACAAAGGAAATGTCTTCGCCGTTAGCCAGCATCTGCACGGCGGCAAAATGGCGTAAATTGTGAAACGTACCGATATTGAATTGAGTGAGCAACGCCTTAACAACCCCGTTTCTGCTGTAACTTAACGCCAAAGGATCCCCGCTCTCTTTTGCCACCAACGGCGTATCAGTCCCCAACCGACGCTTATCCAGTAACGGTATCAGCGCCTCAGGCACCCATAGCAAACGTTGTGGATCGGCTTTTAAACCGTCTTCCACCCCGACAGTGGTCAGATGCCGTGTGACACTGAGCAAATCCCCCTGAATATCGGAATAACGTAAAGGCAGAATTTCACTGATACGAAGCCCCAGCTCTGACGACAAAATAAAAGCCCGCTTTTCTCGCGGATTGGCGGCAGCAATCATGCTCGCAACATTTTCAAATGCAGGCACCACAATAGGCGCCTCTTTGTTCTGCCTGCCAACGGCTACCGGGCTACACCCTATCCCGCGCAGCTTTAATAGCTTGAGGTAGGCCGAATTCAAGTATCGTCGCGTTAATTCCGGCAATTCTCGAAACGCTCCCGCCCTGATTTTCATCGCCGATTTGTTCATCAGAGACTCATCGAGGGCAAACAGCAGGCTCTTTAACATTTTCAGTGTCGATGATCGCAGCTTTCCGAGTTCAAATTGTTCGACTTTAAGGCCAAAATAAAACATCACCAGCTTTCGCAACGGCCAGTCGCGGGATTTTTCTTTTTCCTCTGCGGACATATCGGCAAATCTGTCCGTCTCAGCAAGATACAGATGACGACACGCCTCTTCGAGAGCGCGATGATCCTTATGCATCCTCACGCCATTTTTTTCAAAATTCACCCGCCATCGCGTTTGCCCGTGCGGATTTTTAATTTCCTTCAATGAAGCCATCATTCCCCCGAATGCGAATTAAGGCACACCTGCCGGACATAGTCCTGCAAGCTGTTTATTTGCCGGTTGGCGATTTCGATTCGTCGTCTGAGAGTGAAATAATTTCGCTGAGCGGCGTCAGTAAGTCCGGGGCGGGCTGCATCATCCAGCCTGGAGGAGGCGCTATTGGCGGACACACCGGGGCAGACGGCACGGACCTGCAACCGGCGACGACCATCAGCGACATCGCGCTCAAGCTGAGCAATACGGTTTTTGTCATTCTCAAGCTCTCGTGTGTGTTTGGCATCCAGCGCGGCGACGGTCTGCATTTGGCGATGGAGCTGCGCCAGCGCCGCCTGTTGGGATTGGGTCTGCGCTTCCCAATACTGCTGGTCTTTTTCGGCGTTTAGATACAGGGCGCGATAATACAAAGCCGCGCCGGTCATCGATGCCAGCAAGGCAGCAATCACGACGGGGATTTTCCAGTGCATCAGGGTTGTCCTTGCAGGCACAGTTCGCGCTCAACATTCCGGCGACTGACCAGTCCTTTCCAGACCCAGCCATCAACATAGACCCAACGGCGCATCTCATCGCAGGCACCCAGTATGTCTGCGGCATTGAGCTTCTTCAGCAACGTTGAGCGTTCAAATGCGCCGCTGCCAACGTTGTAGACGAAAGAGGCGAGCGCGGCTTTCTGAATCTCAGTCAGTGACGCTGTCACGCTGCGTTCAACAACGGAAAGCGCAGCGCTGATATCACTGTCCAGCAGTTCCCGACACTCTTCTTCGGTGTAACGCCGTGTGGAAACGACATCCGGGCCAGTGTGGCCGTAACAGGTGGTCAGTACACCGCCGCCATCGTGATACGGCGCATGCCGCACTCCCTCATGCCACTGAACCAGCACAGAGGAGAGCAACAGCGCCCCGCCTGACGAGGCCTGTATAAGGCGTTTTCTGAGTTCGGGATTCATTGCGGTGTCCGGGTACGAAAGCGGTATTCCCGGTAGCGGTAATACCAGTTGATAGCGAACGTGGCGACAGAGAAGACAATGCCGAAAATGAACGCCCAGTCATTGAGCGTGAGTGCGCCAAATACCGCCGTAGACAGACTTGAGCTGTAGGCGGATGGCGTGATGAATTTTTCCATGGGATTTAGCGCTCAGGATGGCGTTTGACGCGGTGAAAGGTGCGACGCCTTGTGGTGGTGATGAAATCGTAGAGGTCAGCGAATTTTTGGATCTGGTTTCGGTAGTCAAACAAGGCTTGATCTGGGTGGGTGAGTCTCCCCCACGCCTTGCTGATATTAAGGGCAAAGTCGCGGTCGGCTTTTCTCTTGTTGATATAGGCGGTCCTGCGCTCAGCCTGACGGTTCTTGCCGTTGTCTTTTCTGGGAATTTCAGTGAAATTGATGTCCATGCCTACTCCTGAAAAAAACAAAAAAAGCGCTTCGTTTTGTCTTCTCCGGGTGACAGGTACAGATAATCCCGGCGTCAGCCGTTCTCGGAAAAAACAAAACGGAGCGCTTGATAGTGACTCCGTGCCTCTAGCAATCATAAAGGCGTCCAGTTGTGTTAAAGAGCGGTGCGAGACAGGCTCGCGGTGGTATGTCGAGGTAATGCAGGACAGCATAAAATCTGTTTATTCAACAAAGCTTATACTGTATAAAAATACAGTATATTTATCTATCAAACAGTATTTGGCGTTGATATAAAAAATGCATTAAAAAATTCACGGATTTATCGTATGTTGTTGAAAAGCATCACAGGAATATTTACGCGCTCTGAATATTGAACTAAAAACGCATTCATTACTTTTAATTAATGTCAATAAAATATTTACGTTTTTACTTTATCCAACTGATAATTAATGAGTATTTATTTTCATCACTTTCACCGTAGTGCATTCAATCTTTATCACCGCTAAAATGCTATTTTCATATTTAGCGAAAAAGCGAGAACAGCAATGATCATCAGTGTTGTCAGTCAGAAAGGCGGTGTCGGTAAATCTTCCCTTGCACGCACTCTCGCCGTGGAGTTCACACGAGCCGAGTGGAAAGTGCTACTTGCCGATACCGATTACGGGCAGGCGACCAGTAACCGGTGGAATGAAAACCGGCGACAGCAGTCAGAGTTAAAACCGGAGGTGAACGGGCAGACGTTTCCTTCAACGCATCAGGCGCTACTGGAATCCGATAATTATGATCTGGTGGTGATAGATGGTGCACCTCATGCTACACACGGCACGCAGGAAGCCGCCGCGCATTCCGACCTGGTGCTTATCCCCACTGGCAGCAGCCTGGACGATCTGGAGCCGGGGATATTATTGGGTAACGAATTAGCGAAATCTGAAAATAGCAAAATAGCGTTTGTGCTAATCAGAACAACCAGCACAAAGCAGGAACGTGAAGCCAGAGAAACGCTGGAAGGGTACGGGTTTGACGTGCTTCCCGGCGAGATCCCGATGAAAACCGGTTATATCACCGCCCTGGACTCCGGTCGCGCCCTGACCGAAACGGAATACCCCACCCTGAACAAACACGCGATGGATATCGTCAATCATATCGCCATGAAGGTGAACCCAGAATGAAAAATGTCTCTCTGATAGGCAAGCCAAAATCCGGCCCGATCAAACAGGAAACCCTCAACACCAGAAAGCGGGAATCCACGCAGCTGGTCGACCTGAATTTCAAGGTGTCACCTGAATTTCATCGTGCTTTTAAAATCTACGCCGCCTCCAACGACATGAGCATGAAGGATGTGCTGATGGCGGCATTTTCGGCGCTGAAAGAAAAAAGAATTTCAGGTCAGTAAAAAATATCGTGGTATTTCGGCGGGAATCAGCCATTTCTGCCGAAAAAACAGCGCAGGAAAACCAAACCAACGGCAATCACATAAAAGCGCTTAAAATCGCATACAGCGCGTTTTATGTGATCAAGGTGAAGATATGCCCCGTTTTGAAAAAGGTACGCGATTCTACACGCTGACGCTCGAGCAGGATTTGCTGGGCGACTGGGTGGTTGTCACCGTGTACGGACGGACAGGTTCATCGCTGGGGCAGGTACGGATACATGCGTTTCCCGACAAGGGGGAAGCGCAACGGTATTTTGATGCAGAGTGTGTAAGGCGTCTGAAGCGAGGTTATCTCTCAGCCAGTAGCTGAATGATTGCACTGACATACTTCGCCTGATGTTGAGCATCAGCCAGCGCATTATGTACCACGCCGTCAAATGGCATATTACGTTTCGGATCATACCCCAGAATAGAGCGCCCAAGTTCTACTACCGTGCGAGCGTCTCGCTCATGCCAGAATTTCCACGGCACCGGAAGGGCTGTTGACTCAAAAGCATTGCGCAGTATCACACAGTCGAATCCCGCGCCGTTACCCCAAACCTGCGGAGTGTCCCGTTCGTGTTGCTGATGTTCTTCCAGCCATTCAGAAAAATCGACCAGTGCACGGGAGAGTGATACAACCTGCTCATCGGAGGAGAAAACCTGTCGTGTTGCTTCGGACTGTAAAATCCACCATTTCACCGTACCAGCATCCAATTCACCAAATTTAGCGGCATCTTCCAAATCAACGATACGGTAGAAATTACTGGAAATTATACCGGTATCAGGCTCAAACAGCACAGCACCGATAGCAACAATCGCGGCATGACTGCTCGTCGCCATTGTCTCCAGATCAAGCATAACATGCATATTTAACGGTCATCCGCTACATGATTACATGGTACTTTAAAATGCAGTGGTAAGGCCAAGCTTCACATTCAACCGTTCCGGCCCCCAGAAATTTACCCGCCCTCATCGGCAACGCGCTGTTTTTCTACTTCACGGCCTCTTTCAAGGTTTTCCCAGCGCGGAATGCGGGAACCCGTGATGCCGGAATTGTCATGGCCTCGCCGGTTTTGGGATTGCGGCCCTGACGCTCGGCACGGGTTCTGACTTCAAAGGTTCCGAATCCGACGAGGGAGACATCATTCCCCGCCGCCAGTGCCTGCGTCACGGCATCGGTAAGGGCGTCAACGACAAATCCCGCCTTGATTTTGGAGATATTTGCCTTCTCGCTGACGGCGCTGATGAGTTCGGTTTTGTTCATGGTGTATCCGTGTGATTATTTTTTTCTGTCTCCTGCAAGGTAGCATCTGTCTTCCACTTTTCAAGCTGCCCTGAGGCGTGAGTCTGTTGCTCTGGCGTGATCTCGCCGCTGGGCTGACCGTTCAGGTTGAAACGCGAACCGCCAGAAAGCACGGCCTCCTGATAAGCCGGGTTTTGGGTGTAGAACATGAGCGCAGCGCTCACCTTGGAGCGGGATAAGTCCAGTTCACGCGCCTTGATATCTCCAAGGATGTCATCTGCAATGCCAATCTTGAGCGGTTTGGGATGGTCTAGACTGAAGAGTTGTGGCCAGTGGGTGAGCAGACTAGCGATGGCCTCCTGACCCTGTTGAAGCTTTTTCGCCCGTTTTTTAGCGATACGCTCTTCCCGGCTCAAGGGTTTGGGTGGCACCTGTTTGGGCTTCGGCGCTTTGACAGGACTGGATGCCTTGACCTTTTGTTGCTTAGCGGGTTTTGGGGGTTGCGGTGCAGGCTTATCAACGAGCTTTGGGTTGACGTAAACTTTAGGCTTGCGCCTGATGCTCAATTTTGGGCGATTTTGTTCGGTCATCGGTGGCTCTTTGTTTGGTGCGTAGCAGGTTTTTTGGGTGTCAGAAGAGTTTGATAATCGCAGTGGCAACACCAATTACACCGACCATGATACTCGCCATTTTGATTACAAGCTTGTTGGTCAGGCTCTCGATATCTTTGTGCATCAAAGCAATCTGCGCATCCGTTCTGTCCGCCCGTGCCGCCGCCTCTTTGCGTGCATCAGCGATGTCAAAGGCCAAATCCTTGCGGGCTTCTGCGATTTTTGCAGACAGGTCCTTTTTGACCTCAGCTATCTGAGTATCGACTTTCTCAAACCGCGCATCGACCTTATCAAATCTAGCACCAATGTCCTTCTTGGCATCCTCAAGGTCACGCCGGGTTGCCACATCCGCCACCTCGTGAGACTTGCGAACGGCGATAGAAATCGCCCGCGCCTGGTCTTTTGGCAAACCGGCGTTCTCTAGCGTCTCGACGAACTCCTGTGTATCAAATGCGACTTGGCCCATGTGGGGATTCTCCTGTTTTGGGGAAGTTTACCTGAAGTTCTTCCCCGTCGGCAAAGATCGCCTTGCTGCCTGAAAGACTGCAACACTGAGGTGCAACAAAACGCAACGCGGAATTCGGAGGAAAAATGGCCTGAAATCCACATGGGGTAAGAGATTGGCCGTTTTGGTTGATGCGCAAAAAGCCCGACGTTAAGTGCGCAACGCGCAGGCTTGAGGGAGTCCGTGAAACGAGCCTCAGACCACTTTGACGACGTCACCAAAATGGCTGGGGGCAGCACACGATGCAGAATCCGCGCCGACCGCAGACACGAAAAAGGGCCAGACGTTAATCTGGCCCCTTTCCAACTATTATCTATAGCATAAAAGTTATATCAAAATGGTTTAGTAGACAGTTCTTTTGTTCCAGCTTATAAAAACTTTGTTGTTCACTATTTGATGTTGTAGATATGACATACAAGAATCAATTTTTACATTTTCTTCTTGGGTAGGTACAGTATTCTTTCTTTCAGTTAAATTTCTAGGTGTTGGTACTGGAATTTTTTTGGTGTGTGACCCCTTATAAAAAACAGTCCTAGGATAAGCTACTGGTTTATCACCAGAGACGATTTTATTTTCCCGTTCACCAATGAAATCACATTCTATATTATTTCGCCCTTCAATAATATTACGTTCATTCTTACGTTTTAATTTATCAATATCACTTAATAACAAACTATGCTTTAAAAGTTTTTCATTAATGTAATTTGTTTTTATCTTCTCACCGTTCAAGTTATTTGTAATACCGAAATTATCTTTACCCATTGTCTTTTTTTCATCAACACGGCTTGACACACCATTAAGTTTGCTTAATAATCTTTCATATTTCAAAAGACTTGAGTTTATTTTACTCTCTTGTTTTTTATTAGCCAGAATAAGATTTGCATAGGCTACTCCCTGCTTTACTTCTATTATTTTCTTAGCGAATTCAAGATATTTACTTGGTTTTTTTAGTGCTTTATCACAAATGTCGCTAGCACTATAAGATGAAATATTTTTTGAAAAACAAGAAAAAATTTCCATACCGATACATTACCATTTTATGATTTACTATAAAAATTATTATTGTGAATATTAATTCATTAACAATCAGGTAATACACTTGGCTTAAGAATTGAGAGTGTAAAAAGATCTGTGTAAATGGCATTTTGAGGAAAACCTTCAGAGGACTACAAAATGCCTATCAGCAACGAGCTTATTGACCAATTGCTCCAGGATTGCCACTCCCCTCAGGATCTGCTGGGTGAATCAGGCCTACTCAAGGAGCTGACTAAAAGACTGGCGGAACGGGTTCTTGAAGCTGAGATGGAGATACACCTTGGGTATGCTAAGCATGACCCGGCTGGTAATCATTCAGGCAACTCCCGCAATGGCAAGACATCCAAGAGCGTACGTAGCCAAAATGGGGAGATCGAGCTCGATATTCCGCGCGACCGCAACAGTACCTTCGAGCCGGCACTGATCGGTAAGAACCAAAAGCAGCTTAACGGCTTCGATGACCGCATTATTTCTCTCTATTCCAGAGGGTTATCAACCCGTGATATTCAGGCACACTTTAAAGAAGTCTACGGGGTCGATGTTTCCGCTGGCTTCATTTCTCAAGTGACCAATGCCGTGATGGATGAAGTTAAGCGCTGGCAGCAACGGCCGCTGGATGCGCTTTATCCCATTGTTTACCTTGACTGTATTGTGGTCAAAAGCCAGGACGGCGGAGCCGTGGTCAACTGATCCATTGATTACGCGTAACTTCACGATGAATGAAACCTGATAAATAAGTAGGATATTCACCTACATTTACATGCTTATTTTTTCTGTTGAAAAACTTTTTAAACAATGGCATACCAACTCCAATTTAGTTTAAAAATATCGTTGACATCATTTTTTTTCACGCATCTGCAATTCAGCAACCTTCTCTCTGTGCCAAGTGGGTTTGAACAGCTTTGAATACTGAACAGCCCTTCTCAGCATATGGATCGGCAACTGCAATTTATCGTCATATGCTAGTAGCGCCTGCTCATAATCAAAAATTACCTCAGTCGTTCGCTTCATCCACTCACCTTCTACGTGAGATCCCGCTTTCACATGTGGACGCCTTGGCATACGAGGGGCTATCGGTTTTTGGATCGTGGCCTTTTCTTCAACGCAACCAAATCGCAAGCCAGTTACCATCCGACCCTGTCGTATGGGTTCGAAGTGAACGGATATATCTGTGTTTTCATTGATATCATGGACTGCTGGTTCAATAGTTTTCCGCTTAAGATCGACAAACCTTTTACTTGAATCAGGAAACAAGGTTCTAAAATCATCAATGGTGATATCTACCTCAAAAAAACCATCACGCTTACAACGTGGGTGACTTTTATGACTGAGAATATACATGTAAATACGAAACGACATCAGGGTCTTCACCTTGCGGATCGCATTCAAGAAGCACCAAGAAAAATTGCGTTTGATGTTGAACAAGAACTCATCAAGTTCTGGGTTTAACTTGGCTCTGATAGCTGTGTATTTCCCATTAACTTTTTCATAGTTGCACTTTGAAAGCCAGTTCATCACTGTGAACGATTCTCTTTTTCCGTTGATTTCATGAAATGTGATCTGGCTTTTTGACAGAGATTTTGTGGCTTTTATCATGCTACGCCAGACGTTTTTCTTGTTGATATCGAACATGCACTGAAACTCGTGCGTCGTTATTTCTATCCAACCAGGGTTTTCCAGACGCTGATCGGCTTTGGAAAGCATTAATGTTAGGGCACGAAAACCGTCGATATCTAGATCATATCTGGCAGTAATCAGATCGTTGTGTTGTACAACAACATCATTTTTTTCTTTGTTTATCAAATCGTCCCCCATCAGATGCTCATGATTCATTGGCTCTTTCTTTTACTTTATATCTTTACTAATTTAAGAAGCTTATTAATCTTTTATATTCAATTACTTACACTCGATAAGTGTGACCAAATAGCGGTAAATCTGTGACCAAATAGCGGTAAATCTGTGACCATTTTGAGGTGGATAACTTTCCAGTAGCCTCCAGCCCCATTCCCACTCGAAACGCAACAAAGTGACCCACTGGCCAGAGTCGGATAAAATCACCGTTCTGGCCCTACTGGAGATCCCGTTGCATGCAGGGAAAACATCTGACTCACAAAGAACGGTTCTACATCGAAAAGCGGCGTGGTGATGGGGTTAACCAGGCCACCATCGCCCGGGAACTGGAGCTTCCTCGTTCTACCATCAGCAGGGAACTCAGACGCAATACCGACGCCGCTTTCAACGGGGTCTATTCCTGCAGAAGGGCCGAAACGTTGGCCAGAGGGCGGCGGCAGAAAACACGGCCGGACAGCGTGATTAACCAGCTTGAACCGCACATTCAGGACTTTATCAGAACGGCGCTGTCTACCCACACCTCACCTGAGGTCATCAGTGGGCGCCTGGTCCTGGAATTTGGCCTGTCCGTCAGCAAGAACTCGCTCTATCGCTATATCCAGCAGGAGCGCCGGGCCGGCGGTGAGCTTTATCAGCAGCTCCCTCATCGGGGTAAACGGTATAACTATCAGACCGATGAGAACAAACGCGGTCCTATTCCCAACCGTGTTGGCATTGAGCAGCGGCCGGCCGTTGCTGACCTCAAGCAGGAACCCGGTCATTTCGAGATTGACACCATCTTTGGCAAAGATCAGAAATCATTCCTGCTGACTGTGGTCGATAAAGCCGTCAAGCTGGTCATCATTCGCAAACTGCCCAACAAGCGAGCAGAGACAGTGGTAGCGGCCTTCAGGGACATCGTTGCCAATACCTTCTGCGAGTTTAAAACCCTGACTGCTGACAACGGTTCTGAATTTTCCCAGCACGGGGAAATTACAAAAGTCATGGGGGCACCGGTCTACTTTGCCCGGCCATATCATTCCTGGGAACGCGGGTTGAATGAGCATACCAACGGGCTGATACGGCGTTTTTACCCGAAGGGAACGGACTTCAATTATGTCACCCATCGCAAGGTTGCAGCACTCGAACACCTGCTCAATACGCGAGGCCGAAAATCGCTGGGTTATCGTTCTCCAAATGAGGTATTTTTAACGCACTTACAGGCGGCATAATGCCCTACCGTTTTGTTGCGTTTCGACTGGGAATGGGGCCCATCAGATGCTCATGATTCATTGGCTCTTTCTTTTACTTTATATCTTTACTAATTTAAGAAGCTTATTAATCTTTTATATTCAATTACTTACACTCGATAAGTGTGACCAAATAGCGGTAAATCTGTGACCATTTTGAGGTGGATAACTTTCCAGTAGCCTCCATCAGATGCTCATGATTCATTGTCAATCTCTTAGTGATAGTGTGACCAAATAGCGCTTATTTTATTTTTAGCGCCTCATTTATTTTATCCTTAACAATTGAAATTCTTATTATTTTCCATTCTTTTTCATCAACGAACAGTCTGGCATCATGTTTCCACTGAGATACCATTTGAGGTGATACCATAAACGCATCTGCTACTTCTGCATTGCTAAGCCCACGTGACCTCATAAAATCTTTAAATGTGATCATTCCCCCCCCTATAGTGAATCAACTAATATTATCATCAAAATAAATTAAATAAAGTTATTTACTTTCATTTTTTTGTATGCAAATATCCTCTCCATTGACAGAGAGTCACTTAACGCCAGCTGAAGGTGCGTCCAACACCTACAGCCAGCTAACCCAAAACCTAAGCAGAGTAGGAGTTGAGCTATGCGGAATAGTACGCATATCGCACGCCTTTTGACAGCGTGCGGCATATCAACCGGACAGTTTTTGTCCTTCGTATACACATCTAAGCACCTCACACCCCGTCAGCGTCAGCACCTGCGTATCGTTGGGGGTGTTGCATGAAATATTTCACAGTGACCTACGTTTCCCAGAAGACGCTGCACCCTGACGGCTACAAAACATTTACGTCTTTTGTGGCTGCTGACACCAAGCACGCCGCGAAACTGAAATCCCTTGAGGTATTATCTCAGGAAGATCCGGCCTGCTGCATGATGTACAAAGTGCCGCGCCTGGATGAAATCAGTGAAGGGCTTGGTGCAGTGTCTCATGATGGAAAAGCCGTGGACGGACAAGCCGCCCACACCTTTACCACAATCGACAATAACCACCTGTGCGGCTGTAGCTTTTGCTCACGCTCAATAAATTTTTTTTGTTTTTTTTAAAATCAAAACCCCAGCCCTTCCCGACTAGGCCCGCTCGCCTCAGGAGACGCAGCGGAGCATCGCGAGCACCGAACAGCGTTGACGAGGAAGCGGAAGATCACCTGTACGTGCAAAGTGCACCTGACACTCCGCTGTATCAAGATTAATAAGAGAAAACAATTTAATTTATTGATATTTAATGATATGGAAAGCTAGAAATTGATCTTTAAAGACCCTATTTAAACACCTTGAAGAGCCAAAAAGGTATATTATTTTGGCTCTTTATGAATCAAAAAAAACCTTGCAATGCCCAATTTTGCCATATATTATGATTCTACAAAGACCGATTATTGTGAGAAAAATGGATGGAAGAGGTTAGGTATGAAAGCAATCCGTTTCTAGAAAACATGATTATTCCCCTTGGTAGAAAAACGGTAAAGCTATCTCAGTTAGGGCGTGACGACAATATTTTAGTCAATCAACTTACTGGCGAAGTGTGTGGTACACATGTTGCCACATATAAAAAAGTTGATGCTCAATGCTTTGTTAAGCTATTCACTGAAAATATTGGTTTAGCTTTCAATTTAAAATCAGCAGGCATTAAAGCTTTAACAGTACTAGTGTTCAATGTTCAAAAATCAGCAATGAATAAAGATATGGTAAATCTTGATTCATATACATTAAAGGAGTTTTTGAAATTCAATGATGGAATGAAGCTATCTATGACAACCTTCAGAAGGGGGCTTGTAGAATTAGAAGAGGCAAAAATAATTGCTAAGGCTTTAAGAAAAGGACATTTTTTTATAAATCCTAATTTTGTGTTCAATGGAGATCGTATAGCATTCTCAACAATTCTTGAAAAAGAAAATGCAATGTTAAGTAATTAATTGCTAGCTGAGAGGGTTGCCTCCCAAACAGCTAGCTAACCCAAAACCTACCATAATAGGAATTGAGCTATGAAAAATAGTACCGCGCAGCTGCGCGTAAAGAAAGGCTATCGTTATACCCGCCGCGAACTTGTTCGCTTTGCCAACACATCAAAATATCTGACTCCACGTCAACGTCAGCACCTGCGTATCGTTGGGGGTGCAGCATGAAATATTTCACAGTGACCTACGTTTCCCAGAAGACGCTGCACCCTGACGGCTACAAAACATTTACCTCTTTTGTGGCTGCTGACACCAAGCACGCCGCGAAACTGAAAGCCCTTGAGGTATTATCTCAGGAAGATCCGGCCTGCTGCATGATGTACAAAGTGCCGCGCCTGGATGAAATCAGTGAAGGGCTTGGTGCAGTGTCTCATGATGGAAAAGCCGTGGACGGACAAGCCGCCCACACCTTTACCACAATCGACAATAACCACCTGTGCGGCTGTAGCTTTTGCTCACGCTCAATAAATTTTTTTTGTTTTTTTTAAAATCAAAACCCCAGCCCTTCCCGACTAGGCCCGCTCGCCTCAGGAGACGCAGCGGAGCATCGCGAGCACCGAACAGCGTTGACGAGGAAGCGGAAGATCACCTGTACGTGCAGAGTGCGCCTGACGGTGCCAGGAAAATATAAGAGTGAGAACAGAAGCGTAAGGTTTTCGTATTTACTTTATTTATTATTTATTTTCAATATCTTAATTTAAATTTGTATTGTTTTGATGTGCTCATATTTGATAACAGAAGGTCTCTATGACGGAGTTTTTGTTATCAAATTTGATAACAAATCAATGTGATCATTTTTTTGGAACATTTGCTTGATTTTGGTGATAACAAGCGTTAGATTTAGCCGAACAAACGTTATCACGAGGACGGAGCGTGAAACTCAAGGAATTTAATTTGGAAGAGTGGCACCTAGTGCACAAAACAACGGGTGAATGCATCAGCATCGACATACTAAAAACTCAGGATGGCGGCTCTTTCAATAAAGTTTTCTTGAATGAGCTTGCCTCTATGATCGGATGTACTGGCAACGGTAGTGAAAAAGTTCTTGGGTGGATACTCAAAAACAAGAATAACCAAAACGAGATACACGGAACGCAGCGAGAAATAGCCAGAGAGGAAAATGTCGGTGTAGCAACAGTTGCACGCGTTTTTAAGGCGCTAAAAGATAACGGATATTTGAAGCAAAAACGCTCAGGAACTTATCTTTTAAATCCATCAGTAATCCATTATGGAGGAGTCGGTAATCGTTTAACGATATTGAGAATCTGGAATGATTTAATTTAATTGTCGGCGCTTGCAGTGGCTGTCACCACAACAAGCACCTAACCCAAAACCTAAGCAGAGTAGGAGTTGAGCTATGCGGAATAGTACGCATATCGCACGCCTTTTGACAGCGTGCGGCATATCAACCGGACAGTTTTTGTCCTTCGTATACACATCTAAGCACCTCACACCCCGTCAGCGTCAGCACCTGCGTATCGTTGGGGGTGTTGCATGAAATATTTCACAGTGACCTACGTTTCCCAGAAGACGCTGCACCCTGACGGCTACAAAACATTTACGTCTTTTGTGGCTGCTGACACCAAGCACGCCGCGAAACTGAAAGCCCTTGAGGTATTATCTCAGGAAGATCCGGCCTGCTGCATGATGTACAAAGTGCCGCGCCTGGATGAAATTTCCGAAGAAGAATACCTGCGCAATACTGAACATCAGATTGATATTGAGGATGTTCAGGCTATTGACCTGTATTGCGCCCTGCTGGCTATTTTTGGCGAACAGGACGAGTACGATGATGCTGAACGCCGCGATGCGGATGATTTACTGGCCTGTCCTGATGATGAACCTGAGGTGTACTCTGAGTACCTCTCGCTGCGGCGACTGGTTGCTGAAACGCTGGATGACATGCCTGTCAACCTCAGCCTGCCTGATATTCAGGCGCTGGCAGTACAGCTGTACAATGGTGAATGGATTAGTAAAAGCGAAATTCATAATTCGCTAAATAGCGACAATAAAACTAACTTGTCAACAGAAGTAGTGGATAACCAGCCGCATATCCCGGTAGAAGTTGCGGAGGGTGAGACGGTTCAGGTAGTTAACGCAGAGGTCAATATTTCATCAATTACCGATGCCCGGTCACCTGAATTACCCACTAATGATCGGAGGGAATACCCGCACAATCAGGAGTCACTGGAACTTGAGATTGCCTGTGCCCTATGGCCAGGTGATGTTGATGCCTCAGCTGTACCCCGCGAGATACTGGAATGGGCGAAGAAAAAAATTAGCCGCCGTGAAGAAGACCTGATCGGTTGGGTGTGCGCTTTGCGGAAAGTCCCTGATATTTTTTCTTACAGCAGGGCATTCATTTTCGATGTGATACGTGAAGTCGATAACCGGGATATTTACCTCGATGCTGTGGCGATTGGAGCACACATCACCAGTTTTATCACTCAGTACCGAGCGTTGTACACCTCACGAACAGGCGATGATGCACAGGAAAATATTATCGTTAATACGCTAAATAGCGATTTAACACATGATAATACTGAGGATGAATTACCGGGTGCTAATAAGCTAAATAGCGAAATAACGCTGACAGAATCATCATCACGGTCGTTCCTGTCGGACTACCCTCCTGTTAATGCCCCATTCCCAGTCGAAACGCAACAAAACGGTAGGGCATTATGCCGCCTGTAAGTGCGTTAAAAATACCTCATTTGGAGAACGATAACCCAGCGATTTTCTGCCTCGCGTATTGAGCAGGTGTTCGAGTGCTGCAACCTTGCGATGGGTGACATAATTGAAGTCCGTTCCCTTCGGGTAAAAACGCCGTATCAGCCCGTTGGTATGCTCATTCAACCCGCGTTCCCAGGAATGATATGGCCGGGCAAAGTAGACCGGTGCCCCCGTGACTTTTGTAATTTCCCCGTGCTGGGAAAATTCAGAACCGTTGTCAGCAGTCAGGGTTTTAAACTCGCAGAAGGTATTGGCAACGATGTCCCTGAAGGCCGCTACCACTGTCTCTGCTCGCTTGTTGGGCAGTTTGCGAATGATGACCAGCTTGACGGCTTTATCGACCACCGTCAGCAGGAATGATTTCTGATCTTTGCCAAAGATGGTGTCAATCTCGAAATGCCCGGGTTCCTGCTTGAGGTCAGCAACGGCCGGCCGCTGCTCAATGCCAACACGGTTGGGAATAGGACCGCGTTTGTTCTCATCGGTCTGATAGTTATACCGTTTACCCCGATGAGGGAGCTGCTGATACAGCTCACCGCCGGCCCGGCGCTCCTGCTGGATATAGCGATAGAGCGAGTTCTTGCTGACGGACAGGCCAAATTCCAGGACCAGGCGCCCACTGATGACCTCAGGTGAGGTGTGGGTAGACAGCGCCGTTCTGATAAAGTCCTGAATGTGCGGTTCAAGCTGGTTAATCACGCTGTCCGGCCGTGTTTTCTGCCGCCGCCCTCTGGCCAACGTTTCGGCCCTTCTGCAGGAATAGACCCCGTTGAAAGCGGCGTCGGTATTGCGTCTGAGTTCCCTGCTGATGGTAGAACGAGGAAGCTCCAGTTCCCGGGCGATGGTGGCCTGGTTAACCCCATCACCACGCCGCTTTTCGATGTAGAACCGTTCTTTGTGAGTCAGATGTTTTCCCTGCATGCAACGGGATCTCCAGTAGGGCCAGAACGGTGATTTTATCCGACTCTGGCCAGTGGGTCACTTTGTTGCGTTTCGAGTGGGAATGGGGCCATGGGGTAACTGAATTTGACGAGGATCGCCCCATAGCTAATGGTGCCGCCAATGCGGTAGATATGCTGAACAGCCAACTGTCTGCCATACCCAACGGCGGCAGTCTGGTGATCGTCGATTTGAGCAATGACCTTTACCACGCCTGTGACGGGTATTCGAGTACACAACTACGGATGGTGCAACTCGGTGGCACTGCCTCCCTTGCGTGGTACAAATCAGCCCCGCGTGACGAAAGTAAGTCAGGGGCGCTGTCGCTGGGTACGGCGGTTCATACGGCAATACTGGAGCCTGCACGCTTTGATGAAGATTTCGTGTGTGCCCCTGATGTTAATCTCCGCACCAGTGATGGCAAAGCTGAACTGGCGGCATTTGAGGAGCAGTGTGAGGCTGATGGCCTGACGGTCATGAAGTCTGATGACTACCGCAAGGTGTGCCTGATGCGGGATTCCGCGCTGGCACAGCCGGTTATCGCTGCGCTGTTGCAACGTGGGTTGCAGAGCTGTCTGTGTTTTATCGCACAGAGCAGGGTGTGCTGTTCAAGGTTCGCCCGGACTGGTTCGGTGAGTTGTGCGGCGTACCTTTCGTGATGGATGTCAAAACCACTGATGATGTGCAGGATTTTGGGAAGTCAGTCGAAAAGTACGGCTACCACGTACAGGCAGCTTTCTACAGTCTGCTGATGAACAAAGTCTTTGGTGTAGAGGCAGATTTTGCTTTCTGTGTGGTCGGCAAGTCCCTGGAGTGTGGGCGGTATCCGGTTTCTCTTGGACTGCTGGAAGATGCTGATTTTGACGAGGGGATGTTGCAGGTACGTGAAACCATCACCCAGCTTGAAGTGTGTGAACGTGACGGGTTTTCAGCAGACATGGGAACCATCAGCAGACCCTGGTGGGCGAGAATGGCAGACCAGCGCCGCCGTGCAACTCAGGAGGCATCAGCATGAACCAGGTAGCCACGCTTGAAAGTATTCACGCCGATTTGTCGTCGGCGTTAACCCGGCAGGGTATTCAAAGCCTGCTTCCTGCGCACGTCAGCCCGGAACAGTTCACCCGTACCGCAGCCACCGCACTGGTGGCTGACCCTGAACTGCAAAACGCCGACAGGCAGTCACTGGTGATGTCGCTGATCCGCTGTGCGCAGGACGGCCTTGTTCCTGACGGACGCGAAGCCGCGATGGTGGTTTACAACACGAAGCAGGGCGATCAGTGGGTTAAAAAGGCGCAGTACCTGCCAATGGTTGACGGGGTTCTCAAACGGGCGCGTCAGTCTGGTCAGGTTGCCAACATCACGGGTAAAGTGGTGCATATGGCCGATAAATTTGACTATTGGGTTGACGAGAACGGTGAGCACATTGAGCACCGGCCTGCGTTTGAAAATCATGGTGAAATCCGGCTGGTCTATGCTTTTGCTAAACTCACCAGCGGTGAAATTGTGGTGGAGGTCATGAGCCGGTCGGAAGTTGAGAAGGTGCGTGACGCGACTGCTAAAAAAGACCGGGATGGAAAACCTAAAGTGCCAGCAGTGTGGCAAAAGTGGTTTGACCGCATGGCGTTGAAGACGGTATTACATCGTCTCGTCAGACGCCTTCCGTGCGCCTCTGAGCTGTATTCTCTACTGGATGTTAACCAGATTGCGGATGAGGCAGAAAAACCGCTAAATGTGGCGCACAGCTCGAAATCGCGACCACGCCTGCGTGATGCGCTGGGGAAGATGAAGTTTGGCCAGCCAGCTGCGAAGCAAAATTCAGAAGCTATTCATGAGGCTGAGTTCACGGAGTCACAATCGAATCCTGCGCTTGAAGCCGCGCTCAACGCCCTGGATGATGTCACCGATGAAAACAGCTATACCGAAGTCTCCGGACACTGTACCACTCTCGCGGCTACCCTGACGGAGCAGGAGCGGACGGGGTTGAGAGAAAAACTCAGGCTGACCAAAGCAAGGATTGAAAACTCGCGGAGGGGGCTTTGACGACAATGGCAGCGTTCAAGCACCTGTGGCGATGGCTGAAGGACACGATGAACCAGCCGGGCATTCCGTAATGGTAGTGCCCTTTGCCAACAGCACACAGAATGCGTGGCGCTTCCCGGATGGCACGGTGATATCCCAATTTCTGGAGGCAGACCGTAAGGCTAGAGCGCTGGGTATGGTGCTGGAAGAAAAGCGTAGATGGCGGTTTTCAGAGAGTCATTGACAGGGTCTGCCGCTTTCCGTCAAATGACGGTGCCTGTTTTGCGCAAGGGATGGTATATGTCGATATTGTTACAACGTGTGGAATGCATGAAGGACTATTCGCGGCTTGCGGGTCTTGCGCAAGAGAGCGAAGCGCGGGGAGACTGGCGCGAAGCAGCAGTGTTATGGGAGAAAGCGGCGGAAATCGGTCAGCAGATTAACCACAGCGGAAATGCTATGGAACGGGTCAGAGCCAGCTACCGTCGATTCATAGACCGGAAAAAGGAACATGACAACGTCACTTTCTCACCATGACCATGTGTTTAAAAAGTTCCTCGGTGACATTGCTGTCGCCCGGGACTTTCTGGAAATACACCTGCCGCCGCACCTGCGCAAGCGCTGTGATTTCAGCACGCTGGCGATGGCGTCAGGCAGTTTTATCGACGATAATCTCAAGGGGCAGTGCTCGGATATGCTGTATGCGATAAAGACCACGAACGGTCATGAAGGCTATGTCTATTGACTCATCGAGCACCAGAGCAGCCCAGAAAAGCTGATGGCATTTCGTTTGATGCGCTATGCGGTGGCGGCAATGCAGCGACATCTCGAGCAGGGCAAGGATAGCCTGCCGGTGGTGATACCACTGCTGTTTTACCACGGCACCACGTCGCCGTATCCGTACAGTACAAAATGGCTAGATTGCTTCGCCGAGCCAGAATTGGCGGCGATGGTTTATCATCAGTCCTTTCCACTGGTCGATATCACCACGCTACCGGATGATGAAATCCTGACGCATCGGCGCGTGGCGTTGCTGGAACTGGTGCAGAAGCATATCCGTACCCGTGATATGCTCGAACTGGTCAATGAACTGGCTGGATTGCTCGAACAGTGGGCGTACCCCAAAGAGCAGTTTCGCAGCTTGTTATACTATCTGGCTGAGGCGGGAAATACCGTTGAAGGGGAAAAATTCATTCGCGCGCTGGCAGAAAAAACGCCGCGCTACCGGGAGGACGCCATGACGATTGCTGAACAGTTGAGAGAAAAAGGCCGCGAGCAAGGCATCCAGCTAGGCGAACAACGCGGCATCGAAAAGGGAATATTGCTCGGTCGCCAGGAAGGCGAGCATAGCGCCTCGCTCAAAATTGCAAGGCAACTTCTTGCCAACGGCGTTGAACGCACTCTTGTCAAAATGTCGACCGGCCTGTCCGACGACGAACTGGCTACCCTGTTCGATGATGGTCGCTAGTGTATCGCATCGATTATCAGATAGCGTACCACCACATCACCGAGGCCAGCGAAACCCCGCATCAAGCCAAGCAGTGGCTGATGGTGCAGCAACAGCACGCCGGGGAAATCGCGCGGGTCAGACTGGCGCTACACAGCCTGCCGTATGTAACGAGCTACGAACTACCGTTTCGGCTGCTGCTCATCCGTGCGCCCCAGGCTATCGAAAAACTGCGCGATGAGCTGGCTATCCACAGCCGCCGGGTGGAAATCAACGGCAACAAACGCGGAGTACTGTATAGTCTGAAGCGTGACATTGTCACACCTGAAGTGTTTCGCTATAGCCGCCGATTCAGGGTATTTCGTTCTGGGGCAGAAGGGGGAACCGAAAGCAGTTACACGCTTATTGCCGGTCAGGTTAGCGAACCCCGCGAACGGCTACGTCTGGCGCTGACATCAGGACTTCTGGTCACAGCACTGGATGCCCTGCTGTTTTTCGGGGTTCAGCGTATCGCGAGCGATATTGCTGCCTTGCGCAAAGGGAGGTTGAACATTGATTTGCTGCATGTTGAGGCGTTCGATTCCCAAACCATGCAATTGCGCGAAATCCCGGCCTACCGGATGATCACCGATAATGCCATTGCGGCTTC
>NZ_CP189881.1:0-74583 GCF_052050035.1 Symbiopectobacterium purcellii | reverse complement strand
GCAGCAATTTACCGGCCAGAGCGGCAACAGCAGCACGATGACCCAAGGTGCCGACAGTTCGCAGGGTGGGCAATCGACCATGATGGCCGGAAAAATGCGCAGCGCCGTAGAAAGCTATGCCAAAGCCAATAACGTCAGCGAAGACCAGGCCACGCAGGAACTGGCTCAACGGTCGGTAAATGTTACCGGCGGGGCCAGTATTGTGGGTACTGCTAGGGCTAAGACGGGGCTGGAAATTTTGGGCAATGGTGGTGGTGTCGAGGTGGCAGCAAACCTGAAAGGCAGTGTGGATGGGGTGGACCATGACAGCCATTCTGCCAGCTCAGGAACCCGAGCCAGTCAGGATGACCGCCACGATACCAGTGCCCAGGCTGCGTCCGATTTCAAGCAGGGGATGGACTACTTTACCAGCCAGAAAACCAGTGAATCAGCGAGCCACAGCCAGAACAATGCTGACTCCAGGGTAGATCAGTTGGCAGCGTCGCTCAGCAGCGCGAAAAGCAGCTACACGCAGTACAGTGATGCGCAAACCCGCAGCAAAGAGTACGCGGAGATGGCCTCGCGTACTGAGACGATGTCCGGGCAGATGAGCGAAAACCTGACCCAGCAGTTTGCCAACTTCGTGGCGAAACGCGCCCCGGATAATGCCGAAGAGATCCTGACCAACACCAGTTCACCGGAAGTCGCGGCGCAGCGTTCGGCGCTGGCACGGGAGTTTGTGAATGAGCAGGTGGCACCTGGAGTAGACGAGCATTATGCCAGTGGCAGAGATGCAGCAGGCAGTGGTATGGGCGCCGTTTCAGTGGGCGGTAATGCAGATGCGGTACGGGCCGATTATTCGAGCCACAGCCAAAAAATTGATCGCCACGTGGGCAGTGCTGGCATCGCAAATAACGTTGGTGATAAAGTGGACACAATGATTAGTGGTAATAAAAACGCACAGGCGGAAACCCGCAATAAGATAGACGGTCAGTCCGGTGAAATCATTACCCGGCAGGACAACCTGAAAGAGAACCATGCTGAGGTGAGTGCAGGGCAGAAAAAACAGTATGCTAACGAAAAAGAAAAGCAGAACGGTATTCCGGGGGCATCTTCGAAGGAAGAACTCATTCAGCGGGCAAGGGAAGCACAGGATCAGTTTAAGAAGAAAAAGTGAGGTCAGTAATGCTAACGCAAAAGATCATCCGGCAGGAAATAGAAGAACTGAAAGGGATCATGGGCAGTGATTCACTGGTTATTCCTGGTATGTGGGAATGTGCAAGGCCGGGTGTGCTGATCTTACTGTGGCTGTTTATATGGCCACTTGTTTCTTTTAATCTGTTCGGTGAAACTACAGCAGACACTTTGATTTCTGTTGGGTTTAGTTCTTTTTTGGGTCTTATTATTCTATTTTGGATCGTAAGTGCAAGGGGTTTGATTCTTTCGATTCCGAATTCCTTTCTAAAAAGCTCGAATGTTATGTTATTTTTGCAGAATAAAATAAAAAAATACACGATGTGCTACATGCTGACAATTTCCTTATTGGCACTGTTGTGCGCGTTCTTTACTGGTGCAGCATTAGGGTATTTAATGCCAATGATGTTTGTTTCAATAGGTTTTGTTTTTGCATTTAATGCGGACGTTTCTCGCTATCAACTATCGGCATTCACCGAGATCGTGAAAGCCGTTAAAGCACAATAATTGCACCATGCCTACTGGGGCGACTGAGTTCCCCGGCAGGCAATTTGCCCGCTGCTCTGCTGACAACCCAATCGCCTAACTGACTCCCTGCCTTTAACCGTAAACGCAGAACGACTGTGCAAATCCTTTGTGCAGCCGTGAAATGTTGCCGGCTAAGCTGGAATCCGTGGTCGAATTAAATCGGAATCAGTGATCGGTTTGAGTAGGAATATGCAATCGCAGCGCCAGGAATATAGCCAAGCGACATTATTTTGATAACAGCCAGCTATGCCTCTTTGCCGCATATCAGGGCATAGGATGTAATCATTTTTAAGTCGGTTGGCTATAGTCATCAGCGCTGAAATAAATTACGTTTTCCCGTTTAATCCTCTCTTTCATATCGGACGGATATAATGAGTTTTAATGCCAAGGATATGACCCAGGGTGGTCAGATTGCGAGCATGCGCATCCGTATGTTCAGCCAGATTGCCAATATTATTATTTACTGCCTCGTTATTCTTTTTGACATTATTATCGCGCTGACCTTCTGGGTAAAGCTGTCGTGGCAGACGTTTGTTAACGGCATGCTGTATTACTGGTGTCAGACGCTGTCGCCGATGCGCGATATATTTAAATCCCAGCCGGTCTATACCGTGCGCTATTACAGGAAAGAGCTTAAGTACAACGCGCTGCAGGTATTGCAGGATAAATACCTCATGTGGTGTGCCGATCAGGTCTGGACGACGTTTCTGCTGGCCGCCATCATCGCTGCCGTGGTCTGCGTAGTGGCGTTCTTCGTCGCCACCTGGGTACTGGGCCACCAGGGTAAGCAGCAGAGTGAGGACGAGGTCACCGGGGGGCGTGAGCTGACCAATGACCCGAAACACGTGGCGAAAATGCTCAAACGCGACGGTATGGCGTCCGACATTAAAATTGGCGACCTGCCGCTCATCGAGAATTCCGAAATCCAGAACTTCTGTCTGCACGGCACGGTCGGTTCCGGGAAGTCCGAGGCGATACGTCGCCTGATGAATTATGCTCGTAAACGTGGCGACATGGTGATTGTCTACGACCGTTCTTGCGAATTCGTCAAAAGCTATTACGACCCGGCCACCGATAAAATTCTCAACCCGTTCGATGCCCGCTGTGCGGCCTGGGATTTGTGGCGTGAGTGTCTGACCCAGCCGGATTTTGACAACATCTCTAACACGCTTATCCCTATGGGCACCAAAGAAGATCCCTTCTGGCAGGGGTCCGGGCGCACCATCTTTGCCGAAGCGGCGTATCTGATGCGTAATGACAAAGAGCGCAGCTACAGCAAACTGGTCGATACATTACTGTCGATTAAAATCGAAAAGCTGCGCGCTTATCTCAAAAACTCGCCGGCGGCCAACCTGGTTGAAGAGAAAATCGAAAAGACCGCCATCTCTATTCGTGCGGTGCTGACCAACTACGTCAAAGCCATTCGCTACCTGCAGGGTATTGAGGGTAACGGAGAGCCGTTTACCATCCGTGACTGGATGCGTGGGGTGCGGGAAGACGGGAAAAACGGCTGGCTGTTCATCTCATCGAACGCCGACACCCATGCGTCTCTCAAGCCGGTCATTTCGATGTGGCTGTCCATCGCCATCCGAGGGCTGCTCGGGATGGGCGAGAACCGGGATCGCCGGGTATGGGTGTTTGGCGACGAACTGCCCACCCTGCACAAGCTGCCGGACCTGGTGGAAATTCTGCCGGAAGCGCGTAAGTTTGGTGGTTGCTATGTGTTCGGTATTCAGTCCTACGCGCAGCTTGAGGACATCTACGGCGATAAAGGCGCCGCCACGCTGTTTGACGTCATGAACACCCGCGTATTCTTCCGTTCGCCGACGCGCAAAATTGCCGAATTCGCTGCAGGGGAGATAGGCGAGAAAGAAATCCTCAAAGCCTCCGAGCAGTATTCCTACGGGGTAGACCCGGTGCGTGACGGGACGTCGGTGGGCAAGGACATGGAGCGCGTGACACTCGTCAGCTACTCCGACATCCAGACGCTGCCGGATCTCTCCTGTTATATCACGCTACCGGGACCGTATCCGGCAGTGAAGATGGCCCTGAAGTACCAGCCACGACCGAAGGTCGCGCCCGAATTCATCCCGCGCACCCTGGATGAGCAGGCGGATGCGCGTCTAAGCCTCGCCTTGGCCGCACGCGAAGACGAATCTCGCAGTCTGGCGGGGTTGTTTACGCCGGATATACCGGTTGCAGCGGCTGAGAAAGTGGAAACGACAGTGGTGGCCAGCGGACCCCTGGTGCCTGTGGACGTCCCTGTCGCCCCTGCTCCGCCCGTTGCGCGCCCAGAGACGAGTGGCGCACCTCCGCTTAAATCGGGTTCATCGGCAGCAGCGGTGGGCGTTGGCGGTACCGAGCAAGAGCTGGTCAGCAAAGCCGAAGAGGCTGAAGAGCTGCCGCCCGGTATCAATGTCAGCGGTGAAGTGGTGGACAGGGATGCTTTTGAAGCCTGGCAGGCTGAGCAGGAGGGGCTGTCAGGGAAGGATATGCAGCGCCGTGAAGAGGTGAACATCAATGTGCATCGTTCGCCTGAAAAGGGTCTTGAACCGGGAGGGTACATCTGATGATGAGCATCGGATCGGTTAAATCTGCCGGCAGCGCGGGCAATTATTACACCGACAAGGACAACTACTACGTCATCGGCAGTATGGGTGAGCGCTGGGCCGGAAAGGGCGCTGAAGCGCTGGGGCTGAGCGGCGGGGTGGACCAAAAGGTCTTTACGAAGGTGCTCGAAGGGCGTCTCCCGGACGGCAGCGACCTCAGTAGGACCCAGGACGGCACCAACAAACACCGTCCGGGCTACGACCTGACCTTCTCCGCGCCCAAAAGTATCTCAGTGATGGCCATGCTCGGCGGTGACACGCGGCTGATTGACGCGCATAACCACGCGGTGGATACCGCTGTGAAGCAGGTGGAGGCACTGGCCTCTACGCGGGTGATGAGCGGCGGTAAAAGTCACACCGAGTTGACCGGCAATCTGGTGATGGCGCTGTTTAACCACGATACCAGCCGTGACCAGGAGCCGCAGTTGCACACCCATGCCGTGGTGGCCAACCTCACCCGGCATGGTGATAATTGGCGCACGCTCAGCAGCGATAAGGTCGGCAAAACCGGCTTCATCGAAAACGTGTACGCCAACCAGATAGCCTTCGGTAAAATTTACCGCGCCGCGCTGCATCAGGAAGTCACGGCGCTGGGCTATGAGACTGAGGTAGTAGGCAAGCACGGCATGTGGGAGCTGAAAGACGTGCCGGTCGGCGAATTCTCCAGTCGCACTCAGGCGATTAAGGACGCCGTTGGGGAAGATGCGTCGCTAAAATCACGTGACATGGCCGCGCTGGATACGCGGCGCTCGAAAGCAAAGGTCGATCCAGCGCAACGGATGAGCGAGTGGATGCACACACTGAAAGCCACCGGCTTCGATATCCGGGGCTACCGCGAGGACGCTGACCAGCGTGCGCAGTCGGGTGACATCCCGACCCCGGCCGTGGAGGCCGTCGACATCAGCGCGTCGGTCGGCCTGGCCATCGGCCTGCTGAGCGACCGGCGGGCGCGCTTCACCTACTCTGAACTGCTGGCCACCACAATAGGCCAGTTGCCCGCGCAGCCGGGGGTGGTGGCGCAGGCGCGCGAGGGCATCGAGTCGGCGATTAAAAAAGAGCAGCTTATTCCGCTCGATAGAGAAAAAGGCCTGTTCACCTCAAACATTCATGTGCTCGACGAACTGTCGGTGGCGGCCCTGACCCGTGACCTGCAGCGAGCCGGGCCGATTGATACCTTTGCGGATAAAGCACAGCCCCGTACTCGAGCTTACTCTGACGCGGTCAGTGTGCTGGCGCAGGACCGTCTGTCGGTGGCGATTGTGGCCGGGCAAGGGGGGGCCGCTGGCCAGCGTGAGCGTGTAGCGGAGCTGGTCATGATGGCGCATGAGCAGGGGCGCGAGGTGCAGATAGTGGCGGCAGACCGCCGCTCGGCCCGCAGCCTGGTGCAGGATGAGCGGCTTGGCGGGGAACACATTACCGACAGGCGGGCACTGACTGAGGGGATGACCTTTTTACCGGGCAGCACGCTGATTGTCGACCAAAGCGAAAAACTGACGCTTAAGGAGACGCTGACGCTGCTCGATGGCGCCCTGCGTCATAACGTGCAGCTATTGATGACCGACAGCGGGCAACGCAGCGGCACTGGCAGCGCCCTGACGGTGATGAAAGAAACGGGCGTGAATACGCTGAGCTGGCAGCTGGGGGAGAAAATCCGGGTGGACGTCATCAGCGAGCCTGACCGGCGTCAGCGTTATGACCGGCTGGCCACCGACTTTGCCCGCAGTATACGGGAGGGAGAACACAGCGTGGCACAGGTTACCGGTGCCCGCGAACAGGCGGCACTCACCGGTGCGGTGCGTAATGCCCTGCGCTCAGAACGCGTGCTGTGCGAGAAAGAGCAAACCATCACCGCGCTGGAGCCGGTGTGGCTGGACAGTCGCCATCAGCAGGTGCGTGACCACTACCGCGACGGCATGGTGATGGAGCGTTGGGATGCTCAGGCACGACGTCATGAACGGTTTGTGATAGAACGTGTTACCGCCCGTAATAACAGCCTTACGCTGCGCAATGCGCAGGGTGAAAGTCAGGTGACCCGGCTGGCGTCGCTCGACAGCAGCTGGTCGTTGCTTCGCGCCACACAAATCCCGGTGTCGGAAGGGGACCGACTGGCGGTGCTGGGCAAAATGCCAGGCGCACGGCTTAAGGGGGGCGATACCGTGACCGTCACCCGCTTGGATGATAAAGGCATAGCCGTGACCCTGCCAGGTCGCAAGGGAACGGTGGCGCTGCCGTCCGGAGACAGCCCGTTTACGGCACCGAAAGTCGGGCAAGGTTGGGTGGGATCGCCGGGGCGCAGCGTGAGTGATAACGCCACGGTCTTTGCCTCGCTGAGCTTGCGGGAGATGGACACCTCCACCCTGAACACGCTGGCACTGAGCGGTCCGCAGGTGCGGCTGTATTCGGCGCAGACCGAAGCGAAAACCACGGAAAAACTCGCTCGGCAGCCGGCCTTCAGCGTGGTGTCGGCACAAATCAAGGCAGCGTCCGGGCATGACCGACTGGAAGATGCGCTCACACACCAAAAAAACGCGCTGCACACCCCGGTGCAGCAGGCCATTCATCTGGCCATCCCTGCACTGGAAAATCGCAACCTCGCCTTCACAAAACCGCAGCTGATGGCGGCGGCCAGCGAGGCAGCGCCGACAGGGCCGGGACTGACGGCGATTGAGCGGGAGATAGACCAGCAAACCCGGGATGGTTCGCTGATGTCGGTGCCGGTCTCACCGGGGAACGGGCTGCAGCTGCTGGTTGCCCGCGCATCTTATAACGCCGAGAAAAGTATTCTGCGTCATGTGCTGGAAGGGAAAGGCGCGGTCGAACCGCTGATGGCACAAGTTCCGGCGGCGCAGTTCGATGGCCTCACCCTTGGTCAGCGTAACGCCACCCGGATGATACTGGGTTCGGAAGACCGTTTCACCCTGGTGCAGGGCTATGCCGGGGTGGGTAAAACGACCCAATTTCGGGCGGTGATGTCAGCCATTAACACGCTTCCCGTTGAGCAGCAGCCGCGGGTCATTGGCATGGCGCCCACTCACCGGGCGGTGAGTGAGATGCGTGACGCCGGTGTGCCGGAAAGTCAGACGCTGGCCACCTTTATTCACGACACACAGCAGCAGCTGCGTGGTGGCGAAAAGCCTGATTTCAGCAAGGTGCTGTTCCTGGTGGATGAGAGCTCGATGGTGGGCAACGCTGACATGGCGCGCGCCTACGGTCTCATTGCTGGCGGTGGGGGACGAGCGGTGTTAAGTGGCGACACTGACCAGTTGCAGTCCATCGCACCTGGCCAACCGTTCCGTCTGCTGCAAAAACGCAGCGCCATCGACGTAGCGGTGATGCAGGAGATCGTTCGCCAGACCCCAGCCCTGAAACCGGCGGTCTACAGTTTGATTGACCGGGACATCGACAGCGCCCTCAACACCATTGAGCAGGTGGCCCCAGCACAGGTGCCGCGTCAGGCGGGTGCCTGGCAGCCGGAGAGTTCGGTGGTGGAGTTCGGCGCGGCGCAGGAGAAGGCCATCGAGAAAGGTCTGGGCGACGGGAGCATGACGCCCGGTGCGCAGCCAGCCACCCTCTATGAAGCCATCGTGCGCGACTACACCGGGCGCACACCGCAGGCGCAGGCACAGACCATCGTGGTGACTACCCTGAACGCCGACCGGCGGGCGCTGAACGCGCAGATACATGAGGCTCGTCAGGCGGCCGGTGAGCTGGGTGAGCCGGAGGCCCGGCTACCGGTGCTGACCTCCGCTAACCTGCGTGACGGTGAGCTGCGTAAAATGGCCACCTGGCAGGCGGCGCACGACAATCTGGTGCTGCTGGACAGCACCTACTATCGGATTGACAGCCTGGATAAGGACGGGCAGTTGGTCACCCTGAAAGATGAGCAGGGCAACACCCGCTCGCTGTCCCCCACCCAGGCGGCGACAGAGGGGGTGACGCTGTATCACCCGGACACCCTCACGGTGTCGCCCGGCGACCGGATGCGCTTTTCAAAAAGCGACAATGAGCGTGGTTTTGTGGCCAACAGCGTCTGGAAAGTATCCGAGATTGACGGTGACAGGGTAACGCTGTCCGACGGACACCAGACCCGGACGGTGAACCCCGCTGCCGAGCGGGCAGAACAGCATATCGACCTGGCCTACGCCGTCACTGCCCACGGGGCGCAGGGGGCCAGTGAGCCGTTTGTGATTGCCCTGCAGGGCACCGAAGGGGCACGAAAAGCCATGGTGAGCTTCGAATCGGCCTACGTGGCGCTGAGCCGTATGAAGCAGCATGTACAGGTGTACACCGACGACCGTGCGGCCTGGGTTGAGGCAATGGGAAAATCCCGCGCCCGCAGCACGGCGCATGACATTCTGTCGCCTCGCGGTGACCGGGCAGTCAGTAATGCCGAGCGTTTGATGGGTACGGCAAAGCCGCTGGGAGAGGTGGCGGCCGGACGCGCCGTGCTGCGACAGGCTGGATTGTCGCCGGACGGCTCGATGGCACGTTTCATCTCGCCCGGTCGTAAATATCCGCAGCCCCATGTGGCGCTGCCGGCCTTTGACGGCAACGGTAAGCCGGCGGGTATCTGGCTGAGTTCGCTGATGCCCGGTGAGGGTGAAGTGCGGTGGCTGACGAACGAAGGACGCGTGATGGGCAGTGAGGAAGCCACGTTTGCCGGCCTGCAGGTAAGTCGTAATGGAGAGTCGCTGCTGGCGGCCGATATGCCGGCGGCGGTGAAGCTGGCGCGGGAAAATCCGCACATCGGCGTGGTGGTACGTCTTCCCGGCAGTGAGGGGCGGCCCTGGAACCCCGGTGCCATCACCGGTGGCCGGGTTTGGGCGGATGGCATATCGGATGATGTGGTCACTGGCACACAGCATGGCGAAAAGCTGCCGCCGGAGGTGGTGGCGCAGCAGGCGCAGGCCGAACAGCAGCGCCGCGAAAGGGAAGAACGTGCCGCGCAGGCGGTACGGGAAATGGCGCGCAGCGGTGATAAGGGCAGGGAAGGCACAGACCCTGTACGGGAAGTGGCGCGAGAGCTGGAACGCACGCAGGACCTCACCCCTGACGCGGTCAGGGTACCGGACAATCATGAGGAGCGCCGCCGCAATGACGCGGTGGCACAGGTGGTGCACGAGAGCGTGCAACGTGAACGCCTGCAACAGATGGAGCGCGAGGTGGTGCGTGACCTCGACCGGGAAAAAACACTGAGCGGAGACTGATATGCGGGCAGAGGATAACGTTTTCTTTCCCCTGGTGGTGGTCATGGATAACTGGCTGCAACGGCTGATGGTCTGGACGCCGGGGCAAATCGACCTGATTAAAACCGTGGCGCTGCTACTGATGGTGGCCGACCACACCAGTCTGCTGTTCGGGCTCGACAACGACGCGCTACGGCTGCTTGGGCGGGGTGCTTTCCCGCTGTTCGGCCTGGTCTGGGCGATCAATCTGGCCCGCCATCCGCGCATCCGTCAGTCTTCGCTGAACCGGTTGTGGGTGTGGGCCGTGGTGGCACAGGGCGGCTGTATACTCGCCGGGCTGCAGCCGTATGAGGGCAATATCCTGTTTGCCTTTGCGGTCAGCGGGCAGGTGCTGGCGCTGATGCAGCAGCACGGTCCCCGCGTGTGGCCACTGTCGCTGGGACTGGTTCTGGCGTGGCTTCCATTTTCGTACTTCAGCTATGGCCTTGCCGGCATCATGATGCTGTTACTGGCCTACGGAGTGTGCATGACGGCCAGGCGCACCACCCGCACCGGACTGGCGTGCTGCCTGGCGCTGGTGATACTGGCGCTGAACGCCGGCGACGGTGCGGCGATGGTGATAGCGGGTCTGGTGATACCGGGCGTCACCTTGACAGTGCTGAGCTGCACCTGTCGTCTGGTCTCCCGCTTCTGGCCCCGGGATTTTTTCCCGCTGTTCTACACCGTGCATCTGGCGGTGTTGGGGCTGATTGCGATGTAACGCAACTACCAGAAAGATAAGGTAAAGTAACGGCATTAGCAGCATTGAGCGATGCGGAGAGAAACAACATGAAATAACAGGGCCGTCCCACACTGACACTGCGCCGTAAGGTGCCCTCGGAAAAACCTGCAGCCTCAACTGAGCACAACTCGCCCCGGGTGGATACCCCCCGGTGGTGACGCGAAAAAAAACAGTGGTGGTGAATGCCAGTGACAGCCCGCCGCCGGCCTGGAAAGTAAAAAAACAGGCAATGGAAGAACAAGAGAAAGCCGACCGGGCAGTTGCAAAAGCAGCGCGCCGGGTAGAGAAGGTGCGATTACGGGCCGAGCAGGAGAAAGCAGCCAAACAGGCAGAAAAGCAGAAGGCTGTGCAGCCGACGTTCATCAACATCATGCCGCTGGCGGACGCGGTGGCGGTCATACAACACTGTTGGCCGGCTCTGGTGGTTAATGGGGCGCCGCAGCTGTTGCCCATTCATGCGCGGGAAATGATGGCAGCCGATATCCGCGCACGTGGCCTGGACATCTCCATGAAAAAGCTTAAGCGCTGCCTGTCGGCCATCACTCGCTCGGAAATTTATTTGCAGAGCATGGTGGCGGAAGCGTGGCGGCTGAGCCTTGCGGGTGAGCCTGTGGCACAGGTGAGCGCGAGTGAAGCAGAGTATGCGGTGAAGCGTATTGCGCAGGAGCGGGGGCGCAACCAGTGCAGGCAGGCGTATGAGGAAAAGCAGGCCGCCGCTGCACTAGCAGGTAACCCGGTTGTTTAACCAGCCCGTAGAGCAAGGACAATATCCAGGCGAATGAGACACTGGCGAGTAACAAAGCATGGAACTCCGATTGCTCTGTTACTCGCCAAAGGTTTTCCCAAACGTTGGCGGCTTGCCGCTTACAACACCAGAACAGTAAAACAACGAGGGCAAGCTGACCGATGCTGATATCAGCGCGGCGGCAAAAGCCGTGAAATTTGATGCGAAGACAGCACCTGATGTTCAGGGAACGCTGGAGGGCATTAATGCCCTCCAACAGTTGGGCTTCAGTGGTACGCCTGCTCTGGTGGTTTTACCGTCAACCGGCGCCAATGCTGATAACGTGACGGTTATCCCTGGATACACCAGCGCGGAGGCCCTGCAGCAGGCCATCAATCATGCTGTCGGTGATACCAAAAAGTAATACGGTGTCCACCACCTGGCGACGCGCTATCTAATACAGCTAAAAGATACTGACGCCTTCGTTGTGCTCAGTTGTCCAACCCAGGAGAAGGGTAAAAGCAAGTTTTCCCCATCTCCGGCGTTTCTGGTTAACACATCCGAACAGTATTTCTGAGGTTATTGCTTTTTTCTCCCCCCTATGGGCCGCGCGCCAACGTGGCTCACAGTTTGATGTAAAGTTAAGTCGCTGATTTCAGGAATCTGTAGTATCCTCTGCGGAACGATCCTTGTTTGACCCTTGAGGATGCAGAGATGTCGCAAGCTGAAAATGCAGTGACTTCCTCATCGAAAGTAAAGCGTTCTTATCGTAAAGGCAATCCGATGTCGGCTTCAGAAAAACAGCTGGCAGCGATTGCTCGGAAAAGAGTAACCCATAAAGAAGTAAAGGTTTTTGTTCGCAATCCTTTGAAAGATATAATGATAAAGGTGTGTGAAGAGGAAGGGGTTACTCAGGCTGAATTTGTTGAAAAACTGATTGAACTGGAATTTCAACAGAGAGGCTTGCTGGGGTAAAGTCTTTACTTTATTGCCAGTTATCGATTTGAATGCTAGATTACTGATCGTTTTAACAGAATTTTGGCTGGCCACGCCGCAAGGTGGCAGGAAACTGGTTCTGATGGAATGTGCCCGGAGCCAGAAAAGACAAAACCCCGATAATCTTTATCAACTTGGCGGAAGAGAAGATTAACGGGGCTTACCTAAACTGTATAGAAGCGGTTGCTCTATGCAGGGAGTATAGTTTTATGCTCAGAAAAGTTCAATACCTTCTGTGTACATTACTCCTTCCGTGCAACATAAGCGCGGGCAGGTTTGGTTGACACCATTCTTTCTCAGGTCCAGCCTGATATCTCTGTTATTTCCCGGCGCGGGTTGTCCAATACGCTGCGCAAAGGGAAATCCAAAATTCATCGCCGCTACCAGCCGACGCTTAGCTGTGCTGTTCCGCGCGGTATGGCGGCAAAGGTCGTGGCGCGTCTGAGCAGCCATGACTGGCATCGTAATCCCGATCTGATCGCGCTGCGCCAGCAGGGATATGTGCCCTATACCAAACGCAACGATCCGCACTTTTTGCCAAAACCGATGCGTCTTTCAGCCCGTTCGGAGAGCCGTGAGGCCCTGAATGCACTATCTATGGCACTGGCGGCCAACTGCGATTATAACCCGGACAGTGACTATACTTTCGAAGTCATGGTGCCGTTTGAACAAATTGCCGCCGCAATGGGATGCCTGCACGTCTACGGTAACGGACGTAAAGCCTATGACAGCCCGTTACATGCCCTTTCGGTGCAGGAGCAACTGGGTTACGTGATTGCCTTACGCGGGCAGGATACGGATTCGGGCCAGAACAAGCCGTTGCGCCTGTGGCTGACCGAAAAGTTCTTCACCTCCCGGGGAATTGCGGTGGAGGAAATCCGGCACTGGCTGGGCCAGTTCCGCCAGTGGGCTATCCGCAAGGGACTGACGGAGAGTCTGCGCAAGAAATACGAGCGTCATCTGTTGCGGATCGAGCGTATTGGTATTGACCTGAAGGACAAACACAGCCTGCGCAACCGGCTGAAGCAAATCAAGCGCTGGGTGGCGAGTCCTGACCTTACTCAGGAAAAACAGGCAAAGGTCAGGCAACTGCAAGATGGCCTGGACGGTCTGGATAATCGTGAGGCGAAGCGTCTGGACCTAGTACTGGACGGCCTGCAGGCGAATGTCAGCATGATGGCCAGAGCGAAACAGAAACGCCAGAATCCGCTCTATCAGGCCTTTGTCGCCTGGTCTACCAGTGGCAAGGTTATGACGCATCAAGTTAACGCGCTGGAGATGGAGGTCATTCGGGAGCACCCGGCCCTGTTGAACACCGATCCGGAAGCCTACTATAAACTGCTGCTCGAGCGCGCCGGTATACTCTAATCCCCGTCCTCTTTCTTTTTAACCGTGCCCTGGCGCGGTTTTCGTGTTGCTGCTGCATCAGAAAAGGCAATTTTTATCATCCCGGACACCGTTATTCTGAGGCAATTTTCCAGTTCAGAGCAGCAGTGACGAGATGATGGCAAACTGATGGCCTGCTTTTACCTCATTAACTTCGTACTCTCCTATTAACTTCGAACCCCCCCCTGAGATATCAGTTAATTTCGAACGTTATTCCTTAACAAAGTAAGCCCTTTAAAAAGGGAGTATATTTCGTGCCGGCTAAAGCCAGGCACTCGAAAGTTGCTCCCTCACGTTGTTCGGGCAAACACCACCCGATAAACCCAAACATCAGCTGAAGCTTCGTAAAAGCAGAAGGCCCCATTCCCAGTCGAAACGCAACAAAACGGTAGGGCATTATGCCGCCTGTAAGTGCGTTAAAAATACCTCATTTGGAGAACGATAACCCAGCGATTTTCGGCCTCGCGTATTGAGCAGGTGTTCGAGTGCTGCAACCTTGCGATGGGTGACATATAGCCAACCGACTTAAAAATGATTACATCCTATGCCCTGATATGCGGCAAAGAAGCATAGCTGGCTGTTATCAAAATAATGTCGCTTGGCTATATCAGCCCGTTGGTATGCTCATTCAACCCGCGTTCCCAGGAATGATATGGCCGGGCAAAGTAGACCGGTGCCCCCGTGACTTTTGTAATTTCCCCGTGCTGGGAAAATTCAGAACCGTTGTCAGCAGTCAGGGTTTTAAACTCGCAGAAGGTATTGGCAACGATGTCCCTGAAGGCCGCTACCACTGTCTCTGCTCGCTTGTTGGGCAGTTTGCGAATGATGACCAGCTTGACGGCTTTATCGACCACCGTCAGCAGGAATGATTTCTGATCTTTGCCAAAGATGGTGTCAATCTCGAAATGCCCGGGTTCCTGCTTGAGGTCAGCAACGGCCGGCCGCTGCTCAATGCCAACACGGTTGGGAATAGGACCGCGTTTGTTCTCATCGGTCTGATAGTTATACCGTTTACCCCGATGAGGGAGCTGCTGATACAGCTCACCGCCGGCCCGGCGCTCCTGCTGGATATAGCGATAGAGCGAGTTCTTGCTGACGGACAGGCCAAATTCCAGGACCAGGCGCCCACTGATGACCTCAGGTGAGGTGTGGGTAGACAGCGCCGTTCTGATAAAGTCCTGAATGTGCGGTTCAAGCTGGTTAATCACGCTGTCCGGCCCTGTTTTCTGCCGCCGCCCTCTGGCCAACGTTTCGGCCCTTCTGCAGGAATAGACCCCGTTGAAAGCGGCGTCGGTATTGCGTCTGAGCTCCCTGCTGATGGTAGAACGAGGAAGCTCCAGTTCCCGGGCGATGGTGGCCTGGTTAACCCCATCACCACGCCGTTTTTCGATGTAGAACCGCTCTTTGTGAGTCAGATGTTTTCCCTGCATGCAACGGGATCTCCAGTAGGGCCAGAACGGTGATTTTATCCGGGTCTGGCCAGTGGGTCACTTTGTTGCATTTAGACTGGGAATGGGGCGAAGCACCTCCCGCCGTTAAACGTCGGGCACTAAGTATTAGTTACAACATTCATAAAAGTGCAACCGATGAAACACCGCTTCTGGAACCTCACAGCCAGACCCCACCACTGCAAAAGCAGCGCCGCCCCCGGCCAAAGGCGGGGGAAAAGTGCCGCATTTATAATGGATGATGTAACTACCTTCAGTGTTGCTTATGAAATCTATGGCGGGAAGAATCGAGTACACGCTCGTAAGCGCCTACGGCGCATAACGCGGAGATACGCCCCGACGGCGGCCAAAGGCCTTGCCGTGACCACTCCGACCGCGCACATAACCCTTATCGTAATGGTAAACAAATTTAGCTTTGCAGGGCGAAGGTATCGATAGGTGATTTCTATCAAGCCGTAACCGGCTACGCCGGGCGTTCCGGCGGGAGTGGCTACAACATCCTATGTGACATTCTTTCCGCCGGCATGCGTCGCCAGCGACGCATCTGAAGTCACGCTGCGCACTGCTCGCGCCTGAATGAAATGTAAAAAAACTTATATTACAGGCTTTGTTGAATAATTTAAGATACTGATTTATATAAGCATTATAAAATTTCAACGACTAATTTTTCCTCTCGGAATGCTTTTTATTGTGCTAACTATTTGATTTGTCGTTCTAACAAAATACATTCTCTGTAAATGCATTCTAACTAAAGAAGATGTAAATCAAACGGTTAAATTATTCAACAAAGCCTATATTACATTCAGGCGAATCAGCATCTGAGCGGGGGTAATGACGCCTGGAAAAAGAAAGTGGGTTATCACCAGCGTTCAGTGGCAGAAACGGCGATGTTACGCATCAAAACCCTGTTGGGCGGGCACCTGAAGCTGCGGGACTATGACGCACAGGTCGGAGAAGCCATGGCGATGGTTAAGGCGCTGAACCGCATGACGCTGTTGGGCATGCCGGACAGCATCCGCATCGCATAACGGCACCCCCGGTGGGGCCATCCAGTAGCTAACTCTGATTTATTCAACAAAGCCTGTTAACAAGGCGTTCTTGATCTGACATACCCATGATGGTAAGTTGGATATCAGTCAAGCTGTATTTGAAGTATGAAAGAGTTTTATTTTATTGACAGCTTTATAAAATGAAAATGCATACGGGGCGTAAGAATGAAAGCACATCCAGAGAGATCTTATAAAAATCGGCCAGCAAATATTCTATTGTGGTGTTTTTTCATAACGATGCCCTCAGTGCATTGGATTTATTTATAATATGAATAAACATTCAGGGTTTTTTAGGAATTCAATATTAGTAACAAATTATAAAAGAATGTGGATTTACGTCCGGCCATACAAAATCCGTGCCTTGGTTGCTATGCTGGTTACTGTTCCCGTCGGTTTAATGGATGCAGCGATTGCCTGGTCATTGAAGCCTTATATGGATGTGATGATGGTTTCAAAAGCAACGGGTTACGTGTTATACCTTCCTGTCATAATTATTATTTTTGGCCTATTGCAGGGGGTTCTAAATTATGAATCTGCATATATGAACACCTGGGTTGGGCAGAGAATATCAAATGATATGAAACTTGTGCTTTATGAACGTTTAATAAAAAACAGCGCATTATTCTTTGACAGGGAAACGTCAGGTCAAGTCCAGCTTCGTTTTAACCATGATGTCGATTCTGCTTGTAATGGGCTTATATCAAACGTCAAAGTATTAGTGACACGAGTAATCTCTTCTGCTTCTCTTGTTTGCATTCTCATTTATAATTCATGGAAATTAGCTATTATTGCAGTGATTGTTTTAGTCGGTGCATTATATCCTCTCACTAGAATTCGGCATAAAATAAAATCTCTGGTTGATAAAGCAGTCTTTTCTGGCGCTTTAATTTCAACGTATTATAATGAAGCATTCAATGGAAATCGTATCGTTACTTCCTACAATTTAGGTGAATATCAGAAAAAACGATTTGAAAAAGCATTACATGCTGTCTTTAGGTTAGGCATGAAAATGACCCAAAAGACAGGCATTGTTTCTCCTATAATGCATTTTATTGTCTCTATCGGTATAGCCGTTGTTATTTGGCTTGGTAGTTACCTCATTGTTATCGGAGAAATAACCACAGGCAACTTTGTCTCATTTCTGGCAGCATTGCTTATGTTATACACACCGCTCAAAGGTATCGGAAATAATTTTAATGCAGTACAGATGGCGTTTATGGCAATGGAGAGAGTCTGGAACTTATTAGATACCCCTCAGGAGATCACCAGTAAGCCTAACGCTGTTAAATTGAGCAATGTCAACATAGGTATTGAATATCGTGATGTCTGCTTTGAGTATAGCCCCGGAAAAACCGTGTTAAAGCACGTAAACCTGACGATGAGTGTAGGAAAAACGATTGCTTTGGTCGGTAACTCTGGAGGCGGAAAGTCAACATTTGCGAATCTGTTGCCTCGTTTCTATGATGTTTCATCCGGTGCGATTCTGATTGATGGTATTGATATCAGAGATATCGATATTGAATCATTAAGAAGTAAGATTGGTTTTGTTTTCCAAGATAATTTTTTATTTATTGGAACAATTCGTGAGAATATTTTGTTAGGCAACGAATATGCAACAGAAGAAGAGCTACAGCAAGCGGTAAAGAGTGCTTGCCTGGATGAATTTATATCTACTCTTGATGTGGGATTAGATACAGAAATTGGTGAGCGCGGAGTTTTGCTTTCAGGTGGACAGCGTCAACGAGTAGGAATAGCCCGTGCGTTCCTGAAAAATGCACCGATTGTTATCTTGGATGAAGCAACATCTGCACTGGATAATAAGTCAGAAGCAATCGTGCAAGAGGCAATTTCTAATTTGATGAAAGACAGAACCGTATTTATTATTGCGCATCGTCTGTCAACTATTCGTAATGCAGACAAAATATTAGTGCTCAATCAGGGGGAAATTGTAGAACAAGGCAATCATGAGCAGTTGATGAAAAATGAAAACGGTGTCTATGCTTCCCTGTATAATTTGAAGTAATAGAGGCTCTCTGTGTGCTGAGTATACTCGTAATTATTGAAGATGCTTGATTTTCTATGAGCAATGCCCATTTAATCGGTATGAACATTCATCATACTGAAGAGCAGAAACAAAGGTTAAGAAATCTTCACCAGGCAAGTCGTGACCATCATGTGCGCGATCGGATACGGTGTGTTCTGTTGTCCGCCGATGGCTGGACAACAGAAATGAGGCTTTGTTGAATAATTTAAGATACTGATTTATATAAGCATTATAAAATTTCAACGACTAATTTTTCCTCTCGGAATGCTTTTTATTGTGCTAACTATTTGATTTGTCGTTCTAACAAAATACATTCTCTGTAAATGCATTCTAACTAAAGAAGATGTAAATCAAACGGTTAAATTATTCAACAAAGCCCAGAAATGATTGCACACTCGCAACTTATTCACGAAACTACGGTACGCCGTCATATCAATGCCCCACTCGAAACGCAACAAAACGGTAGAGGCTTATGCCACCAGTAAGTGCGTTAAAAATACCTCATTGGGGGAACGATAGCCCAGCGATTTTCTGCCCCTTGTATTGAGTATGTGTTCGAGTTCGGCAATCTTACGATGACTGAAGTCTGTTCCCTTTGGGTAAAAACGTCGTATCAGCCCGTTGGTGTGCTCATTCAAGCCCCTCTCCCAGGAATGATAAGGATGGGCAAAGTAGACCTGCGCCCCTGTGATTTGAGTAATTTGCTCGTGCAGAGCGAATTCAGGGCCGTTATCAGCTGTTAGGGTCTTAAACTTGCAAAAGGTATTAGCTTCAATGTCCCTGAAAGCAGCAACCACAGTCTCCGCACGCTTATTAGGCAGTTTGCGAATGATGAAGGTTTTCAATGCTTTATCTACGATGGTTAACAAGAATGACTTCTGGTCTTTGCCAAAAATAGTGTCAATTTCGAAGTGGCCAGGCTCCTGTTTAAGCTCGGCTTGAGCTGGGCGATACTCAATACCAACACGGTTGGGAATAGGGCCTGATTTGAGGTTTTCGGCATTGTACCTGTAACGTTTTCCCCGATGAGGAAGTTGCTGATATAGCTCCCCGCCAGCCTGTCTCTCCTGCAGGATATAGCGATATAGCGTATTCTTGCTGACAGATATACCGAATTCCAGGTGCAAACGGCCACTGATGATTTCAGGTGAAGAGTGAGTGGAAAGCGCCTGCCTGATGAAGTTCTGAATGTGTGGCTCCAACGGGTAAAAAGCATTGTTTGGCAAAGGCTTATGACGGCGTCCCCGGGCCAGAGTGTCCGCCCTTCTACAGCAGTAGACACCATTGAAAGTAGGGTCGGTATTGCGTCTGAGTTCCCTGCTGATGGTAGAACGAGGAAGCTCCAGTTCCCGGGCGATGGTAGCTTGGTTGACACCTTCACCACGCCGCTTTTCGATGTAGAACCGTTCTTTCTGAGTCAGATGTTTTCCCTGCATGCAACAGGCTCTCCAGTATGGCCAGAACGGTGATTTTATCCGACTCTGGCAAGTGGGTCACTTTGTTGCGTTTCGAGTGGGAATGGGGCATCAGCCCCGGCAGGGCCTGCGCATCTGTCGTTCCACTGAGCGATAAATCGGCACAGATAATTTCATGCGTTGCGCTGTCTGCGGCCAGATGAAGCTTGCGCCATACCCTGCGTCTGTCAGCCCCGTGTTGCCGGACTTTCCATTCGCCTTCTCCGAAGACCTTCAGACCGCTACTGTCTATGACCAGGTGCGATATTTCGCCCCGGGTCGGCGTTTTTATGCTGATACTGACGGTTTTTGCCCGCCGACTGACCAGAGAGTAGTCCGGGCAGCGCAGTGGCAGGCTCATCAGTGTAAAAACCGAGTCGACAAGGCCCTGGCGACAACTACCTTGACACGCGCCGTGGTTAATCAGCTCCGGCATCGCCTGCGCATCTGTCACACCACTGAGCGATAAACCGGCACAGATAATTTAGTGCGTTGCACTGTATGCGGTCAGATGAAGCTTACGCCACACTCTGCGCCTGTCAACCCCATGCTGTCTGGTTTTACATTCGCCTTCGCCAAAGACATTCAGGCCTGTAGCATCGATGACCAGATGCAATATTTCACCACGTGTTGGCGTTTTTATGCTAATGTTGACGCTCTTTGCACCTTTGCTGACCAGCGAGTAATCCGGGCATCGTAGTGGCAGAGCCATTAGTTTAAAAATTGAGTCAACGAAGCCCTGTAAAGCCCGGAACGACAGGTTGAAAACGCGCTTCATCATCAGAACCGAGGTGATGGCCATATCGATGTAGTGAAGTGGTCGGCCACGATGTCTAGATGCCGGGCTTTCCGTCGATGCAGCGATGGCCGAATCATCAAGCCATACCGTCAGGGAACCGCGTTGCTTGAGCGAGTTGTTGTAGGCAGGCCAGTTGGTGATTTTTAACTTTTTCTTTGCCATGGGGACCCGATGTTGAAACGACTGTAGCGAGCAGAACCGCCAATCTCATGAAAGTTCGATTTATTCAACAAAGTCGAATATCACAATAAAAGTAGAAAGGTAAAACAACATAATTTTCTCCAGTTGATTCAGAACTTCATTTTTTTTATATGTCCCCACAAACGCCGAAGTCCGCCAGGTTTATTTTTTTTATCGACGGTTTCATTGTATTTATTTTTTATCAATGGTGCTTTTTCAAGATATTCATCTAAAGCCTCACGTGTCTTGAATGCAACGACAACCAAATTCGGTGTTAAAATAAAATTATCAATACCAAACTCATGACGATATAATCTCGCCCAAGGCAATTTTAATTTTTGTACTTCTGCCGTTTCTTGGTGTTGCGGGCGAACGCAAAAAAAATGAAAACCGGCATTTTGTAGTAAAAAACCAATAGTGTTTTGTGTATATATTATCGTGTGGGTGAAATCTATATAACGATAAAACGTTGCTGTTGGTGCAAGTGCGTTAGGTGTAGATAACGCAAGGCATGCATTATCTGATGTTTTATCATAGATTAATTTCAGCAATGCTAATTGTTTCTCTTTAGCGATATGCTCTAATACATCAAAAGCATAAACTGTATTATATTTAGTATCAGATTGTTGCAATAACTCAGCTGCGTCACCTAAAAAAACATTTAACTGCTGATTTTTTGCGATGTCTGCTTGAGATTTATCGATATCAATTCCGTTAAGGTTATAATATCCCGCTTCACGAAGCATAAGCATAACGCGCCCCATTCCACACCCAATTTCAAGTACCTTGCTTTCTTTTTGTTCTGGGTAGATGGCATGAGTATCAAAGAACAGTTTTGCCTGATACATATCATGAGCGCAACTTTCTGGCGTGTCTGCGTGCCAGTTACTGTATTGATAGGCATAATCGAAATCTGTGTTATTCATATTAATTTTCCTTTTCGTTTCCTACAATGACCTGAAAATAGCAATTTTCTGATATGTTCAATGATAATGTAAAATATCTATTTTTTAATTTTGGAAAAATTAATATTTTTATCATGCGTAAACCACGCATTCTGATCTTGAGCGGTGAAGTGACACAAATTGCAGTGCTTTGCGGTATGGTTCGCCACCCGAGTTTTTTAACAATATTTAACGCATTTTTGGGATGTTTAAAAATGTAAGAGAGTGGAATTTTTGTTGAAAACAGAGGTATGTGATTTTGATGTCCACTGTCAGAAGCATGCTTGATATTCTCCATTGACTTAATATCTTCTTTTGTTGGTTTGTCAATAAAGCAATTCACCCATTCAATTAAAATAGATGGTGTCAAGTATATATTAACATTGTTGAAAACATATTTTATATCATTGGCGAATGAAACTGCATTATCTGAAATTGTTGGGTAAATTTTGCTACGTATTATTTCAGATTCATTTGGTGTAACATCGTAGATCGGTGAACCATCCAATGCCATCCTTTTAATTGGGAGTTCGGGGGATGTTAACAAAAGCTCCATGAAATCCCAGTTTTTAGTATATATATTATTCCAGCTGTTCTCTGAGATGTCATTAGATCTGAACATTTTATGATCATATTGTCTTTGACCTTTTATTTTAATCACAGACCAATAGAATCCAAGAGTTGTCATTTCTAGCGTGTTTTGAATTAATTTTTGTGAAGAAAATTCACCGGTAATGGTATCAACTATACCAAATTTTTTATTTTTATCATGGACGGTATTTAATAGGTAATTTTTATATGCTAAGTGTTCTTTACTGGCGGATTTTTCAAAGAGTGATTTATTTTCTTGAATGAATTCATGGTAGTCTGACCAAGTCTCAAGTTTTGATGTTTGGGCGGTTTTTTTTATTTCTGAATCTATTTCGCTAAAGTAATCAATAATGAGGCTAGAGTGTTTTATATTTTTCTTTGCATAATCCAAACGACACGTTAAATTCAAGAGACGTGGTGCGTAAACATAATTTGTTTTTATTTTTGTATCAAAGGTAGAATAGACTTTTTGTAATGTATATCCATCACGAGCAACAAAGAGCAAATTATTTATATTCTCCGATTTTGCCTCTGCCGAAATCCATCGAGTATACCCGTAGGCAACAGGACCCGCATAATCATAACCAATGTCACCCCAATAGTCTGCATCCAACATCCCAAGATGCTTTTTTTGCCAACGCAGAGCGAGAATAGCAATAAGAATACTTTTCCCTAAATCTAATTTAGCTTTTTTTTTGAAAGATTTGATACGTGTGGATTGTTCAATGAACTGTTTTGAAACTTGTTGATATAATATACTCTGAATGCCATATAACTTAGCTTTAATATAATCAGAGTGTTTATTATCACCAATATGCAAAATATCTTTTGGTGAAACGTTTAAATCCTTAATAATGTGCTCATACATTGAACCACGAGATTTGGTTTTGCCTAGTTCACTGGAAACATAAATTCTATCGTAGTCGAAAAAACCATTTTTCTTTAATGCCTCAGCAATAATCTCAGTAGGCAGATACATATCTGAAGCGATAACTATTTTTTTGTTTTCAGATTTTGCATAATCCCAAACTTTTTTCATTTCAGGATTTTGTTGCAAGACGCTCATTTCAAAATCAAGTTCTACTTGTTTCAATGGCTTGAAAATAAAATCAATTTCTTCATAAATATCATCAAAAGTTATATCCTCTCGCTGAGAATTTCTCTTGCGAGCTTCTCGTTCTGATTCAATTCGAGCTTCACGAAAAAAAGGAGCTTCTTTAGATTTTTCGATATGAAGAAATAAATCTGTTGGTGTTAAGTAAGGGCGAAGTAGTAACGTATCAAACACGTCAAACGATACGACCTTAGCTTTATTAATATCTTTCATTGCTCTTTCTAACAGGTTTTTTTTCTTCATTTTCTTTTAATACCTAAAGTGATAATATAGTAACAACTACGGTGAGTGTCAAGGTAGTTGTCGCCTCCGTTAACTCATGCAGCGGGAGTTCCCCGCTCAGGATTTAGCCATACTTCGTCCTGCCGACTCCAATTCCGTGTTTGACTTGACCAACGATGCGGATTTCGCATTTTGGCTGCCTCATACACCGATTTACGCTGCGTCAGCAGCAGGCGGTCTTCGCCCCTGTGGCGCTGACCTGGCGTCACATACCGAATGGCGCTATGGAGATGCTCTTCGTTGTACCAGGCTACGAAGCTTTCCACCCAGGTTCGAGCCTCTTCCAGCGTAGCGAAGCCTTTTTCCGGCCACGCTGGTGCATATTTCAGCGTTTTGAAAAAAGATTCAACATACGCGTTATCATTGCTCACGCGAGGCCGACTGTGCGATGGCGTTATCTTCAGTTCCGCAAGCTTTACCTGTAGCACCTGGGATTTCATCGGCGCACCGTTATCCGCATGCAGCACTATAGCCAAGCGACTTAATTTTGATTACACCATATGGACTGAGAACAAACTCTCTGTATCGCAACCCATCTCTCTTTTTTTGCTTTTTGCTTGTGCCCATTTATGCTCAATTGGGTTAAGATCTGGCGAATATGTAGGCAAATACTCCACCATATACCCTGCATCGATGATGACTTTCTGCTGACACTTCCCTGATTTTTCGGTGGGTTTGGTTAATCAGGCCCGGCAGTGCCTGCGCATCTGTCGTTCCGCTGAGCGATAAGTCGGCACAGATAATCTCATGCGTCGCACTGTCTGCTGCCAGATGAAGCTTGCGCCACACTCTTCGTCTGTCAGCCCCATGCTGCCTGACTTTCCATTCACCTTCGCCAAAGACCTTCAGACCGGTACTGTCGATGACCAGATGCGAGATTTCACCACGCGTTGGCGTTTTTATGCTGATACTGACGGTTTTTGCCCGCCGACTGACCAGAGAGTAGTCCGGGCAGCGCAGTGGCAGGCTCATCAGTGTAAAAACCGAGTCGACAAAGCCCTGTAATGCCTGGAGCGACAGGTTAAACACGCGCTTTATCATCAAAACCGTGGTAACAGCCATATCGGTGTAGTAAAGCGGCCGACCACGACCTTCAGGCGAAGAACTGTCAGTCCATGCAGCGATGGCCGACTCATCAAGCCAGACCGTCAGGGAGCCGCGTTGTCTGAGCGCTTTGTTGTAGGTGGGCCAGTTGGTGATTTTAAACTTTTGCTTTGCCATGGGGAGCTGCTATCGGGAGCGATGATAGTGCTTTGATCCGGCGATCCCCTGAAAGTTCGATTTATTCAACAAAGCCGCAAATAAATCTAATACCACCGCCAGATACGCCCATCGGGCGCCTGTCCAAATATAGGTTACATCGCCGCACCAAACCTGGTCAGGCTTGGTAACAGCAAACTGCCTATTGAGCAGATTTGGAATATCAATACGTTCATTTCCACCGCGGTTGTATTGATGTTTTCTTGTTTGGCAACTAACGAGGGTTAATTCTTTCATCAACTTACCCGCTAACCACCGCCCAAGTTTCACGTCGTGTGTATTGGTAACCATCGTGGCGATAGTCCTTGCGCCCGCAGACCCGCCACTAACGTTCCACGCTTCGCTGACCAGGCTACGTTTTATCGTCCGCTCAATATCTGGCTCCTTAGGTCGACACCAATAGCGATAACTGCTTCGGTGAACATTAAAAATACGACACAACGCTTTCACTGGATAAAGCGCTCTTAGCTTTTCAACTACCGAGAATTTTTCAGTGAGTCGGACATTAAGAGCGCAGTAGCCTTTTTTAAGATGGCATTCTCCATTTCCAGTCGGTGGATTTTTTTCTTCATTTCTCTGAACTCAATTTGTTCAGGTGTTAATGGCAGACCAGGCGATGTTTTCCCTTGACGTTCTAAACGAAGGGCTCTTACCCACCGGCTAATCGCTGAAAGACTGACGTTCATGGCTTTCGCGGCTTCCTGGTAGGTATAATTTTGGTCAAGGACTAATTTGGCGGTTTCACATTTAAATTCAGCAGTAATTATTTTACTCATTTTGGCACCTATAAAAATCATGAGGTAAGCATATCACCTCTACTTAGGTGGCCAAATTCAGTATGCCACTACACAACTTCAGTAGTGGAAGGACGAGTTAATGCAACCCGGTCAGCGAGAAGAAAAAGCCGAAATAAAACGATTAAGAAAAGAAAACCAACAACTTAACCGTGAAATTGCCCGTAAGGATAAAGCGCTTGCCGAAGCTGCCGCGCTGTTGCTCCTGGAAAAAAAGCTGAAGGCGTTGTTCGACGAAGAAAACGAGGCCGAATGACGCGCACTGCCGGCAGGCTACAGTTGATGGCGATGGTGCAGGAAGCCGTCGCTGGCGCGGCCCGACTGAGCGAGGCCTGTCGCTGCGTTGGGCTGAGTGAGCGGACCCTGCAACGCTGGCAGCAGATACCGGACGATCGGCGAACCTCGACGCCACGGCCGGCACCGAAAAACAAGCTCAGTGCTGAAGAGGAACAGCAGGTGCTGGCCATCTGCCATGAACCCCGGTTCGCCAGCCTGCCGCCATCGCAAATCGTTCCGGTGCTGGCTGATGAGAAGCGCTATATCGCCAGCGAATCAACGTTCTACCGGGTGCTGCGGCGGGCGGGTGAAACCACGCACCGGGGCCGGCAGAAGGCCCGGCAGAGCAAACCACTGTCGACCTGGAAGGCGACAGCCGCCAGACAGGTGTGGTCATGGGACATAACCTGGTTAAAATCGCTGACGGCCGGGCACTGGTTCTACCTGTATCTGATAGAAGACGTGTTCAGCCGCAAAATCGTGGGTCACGAGGTGCACCTGGCTGAAAGCGGTGAGTATGCGGCAGAGCTGCTGAAGCGGACCGTGCTGAGCTAGCGTTGCTGGCAGGAGCCGCTGGTATAGCCAAGCGACATTATTTTGATATAGCCAAGCGACATTATTTTGATAACAGCCAGCTATGCTTCTTTGCCGCATATCAGGGCATAGGATGTAATCATTTTTAAGTCGGTTGGCTATACTGCATGCGGATAATGGTGCGCCAATGAAGTCGCAGGTGCTGCAGGTCAAACTTGCAGAGCTGAAGATAACGCCGTCGCACAGCCGGCCGCGGGTGAGCAACGACAACGCACATGTTGAATCCCTGTTCAGGACGCTGAAATACGTGCCTGCCTGGCCTGATAAGGGCTTCGCAACGCTGGAAGATGCGCGCGGCTGGGTGGAAACCTTCGTCGGCTGGTACAACGAAGAACATCGCCACAGCGGCATCCGCTACGTCACACCGGGTCAGCGGCACAGGGGTGAAGATCATGAACTGCTGGCGCAGCGTAAATCGGTATATGAAGCAGCAAAAATGCAGACCCCGCATCGCTGGTCCGGGCCAACGCGCAACTGGAGCCGACAGGATGAAGTCTGGCTAAATCCGGAGCGGGAAACGCTGGCTGCATGAGTTAACTGAGGCGACAACTACCTTGACACGCGCCGTGGCTCTCACCAACAAACAGATCCATCTCTATATGAAAGGGGTTCTACGCCGGAACCGCCGAAAATTCCGTCATGCAATTTTTTAGTGATCTTTCGGCACTTCGATCACACCATCAGCAATCCCCTGGGCCAGTCGCTCCATCCATTTCGCAAAGCGAAAATAGCCTGGATATTGCAGGTAAATGTAGTCCATCTGCACCTTTGATGTGCTGTCCATCACCTGCTTAAAGGCCTCCATGTAGTCATAACAGCCCTGCAATAATTGAGCATCACCATCCTCTGTCAGGGGAAACTGGCTGGTGTAATCATGAACTATTTTCGCTAATTGTCGCTGTTCTACCGTCAGGTCGATCATTTTTATCCTCGCATTTGTAGCCCGCTCTTTAATGAAGCTTTTTTTCGACTATGTTATCTGCCTTGTTTTCGGATCCCAGTTGGCGTTTAACTCTGGTCAATAACTGTGGCGCAACATTCCAGCGGACACCGCTTTCGGTATGGACCGTCACCGTTTTTTTATTCAGTCGGATCAGAACCCCCGTCACCGTTTGCCCGTCTTCAGTCCGGAAGCTGACCACATCCCCGGGCCGAAAATCGTCCATGCTTTGCCGGGTTCGCTGGCGCTGTAACATATTGAGACGGTTAACAATAAGATTATGTAACGTTATCAGCACTTCCTCAGGCATATCATCAATTAATTCAGCAAGATTGATAGTCTGCCCGGTGTTTCCCGATGGTGGTTTTTTCATACAATTAAGTCCGGTTATCTCATCAGCTTATTCATCGCCCATATCCGGGAAAAGCGTCCAGGTACTACCACCGAAAAGCACACTTCCCACAATCTGCTTCCAGGTTTCTGTTTCTGTGAGGCGCTTTTCTACAGACTGAAAATCGGTATGGCTCAGAATGACCTCGTTCCGCTCGCCAGGGGATTCCAGGACATATCCGTCAGGTATGCGACGGGCCGCTGAACCCGCAGCCCGGGCCGATGTCCGGTAAAAACTTTTGATACTCGCGCCTTTTTGCAGTGCTGGCAGGATAACCTGTTCCGGGATCCGCATATTATTCCTTATTATTACGTGAAAGTGTCCGGTAAACCGTTGGCCGTGAGACTGAAAATAACTCCGCCAGGTCGCTAATCGAGTACTGCCCTGTTTCATGCATCCGGCACAGCTCTTTCTGTTGCTTCTCAGACAATTTTGGCTGTTTCCCCCGAAGTTTCCCTTTCGCCCGTGCGATAGCCATGCCTTCCCGGGTACGCAGACGTATCAGATCGCCCTCGAACTCAGCGAAGGTTGCCAGCACGTTAAAGAACATTTTCCCCACCGGGTCTTCCGGATCGTAGAGGCTGGCTCCCAGCGCCAGCTTCACGCCCCTGGCCTGTAATGAATCCGCAATTTCACGCGCATCAGGTACCGAGCGTGCCAGGCGGTCCAGTTTTGGTACAACCAGGGTGTCACCACGGCGCACAGCGGCCAGCGCCTGATCCAGCCCTGGTCTCTGCCGGTTTGACCCTGTCAGCCCTTTGTCGATGTAAATCCGGTCCGGAGAGACGCCAAGTTTCACCAGCGCCTCCTGCTGGGCGGTCAAATCCTGTTTGTCAGTGGAGCAACGGGCATAGCCAATCCGTATTTCAGTCATAAAGTGTACGTTTAAGGGGCAATGAAAGAGATTGATACCGTACCAGTTATATGAGACAACGTCAGCAGTGATTTTATCTGAGCCAACAAAGTTATTTTTTACTGTCCGTTGAACGATCCTTTTACGGACACTATTTTCGGGTCAGGATGACAACTCGTGATAAAGCGACAGGCAAAAGTGAACGCCTGGCAGTTTTAAATAGTGCCGAGCAGGAAGCGCTCTATGCTCTCCCGGATTTCGATGAGGCCCAGCGACTGGAGTTTCTGGCGTTGAATGAATCCGAACTGGCGCTGGCCTGCAGCCGTCTGGGGCTTAACGCTCAAATGTATTGCATCATTCAGATCGCTTACTTTAAAGCCAAGCACATGTTTTTCCGCTTCGGGTGGGATGAAGTTCCGGACGACTGCAACTTTGTCCTGAGTCATTATTTTCCCGGGGAATTACTTCCGGACAAACAACCCACTAAGCACGAGCGCTATGCTCAGCGGAAAAAAATCTGCGCGCTTTATGAGCAGTTGCCATTCTGCGATGTGACCGACGTCTTCCGGTTTGTTAACGGGCAGTGCCGGTTTCTTCATGCCATGAAGCCGCTTCAACCCCGATATGCCAAAAAGAATGCCGATGCAGACAGCCTGATGGCTGTCATCGTTGCCCAGGCAATGAATCATGGTAACCATGTGATGGCACGAACCAGCGATATATAGCCAAGCGACATTATTTTGATAACAGCCAGCTATGCTTCTTTGCCGCATATCAGGGCATAGGATGTAATCATTTTTAAGTCGGTTGGCTATAAAGCGTATTGGTTGGGATCCCTTCAGAACGGGCGATCTGAACAACTGACTGGTTATGCGGTGGCATCATTCTGGCGATCACAGCTGCTTTACGCTCGGGTGAATAAGTCTTCATTATTGTCGTATCCTGCCCCCTGATTTTTTCAGTTAGAGGCGACAACTACCCTGACATAGGGGGATTTTATCCGACTCTGGCAAGTGGGGCACTTTGTTGCGTTTCGAGTGGGAATGGGGGAATAACTGGCTGCGCACTGCTCGCCAGTAGGAAATATGTAGCTATTCGGATGTAAAGACACAACGCGAGCGACTGCCAGAGGATAATGCGGAATTAGTGTTTACTTCTAAATAGATTTCGTTTTGGAATCAAAATAATATCTTTTTAAGATTAAATAAATATGTTTAAAACATCAAGTAACCTATTGACATCACTTACCGAGGGTTTAATATAGCTGCGTAAATTCATCTTTTTTAATATTAAAATGGATTAAATTAAAATGATACTTACAATTGCAAATACGAAAGGCGGTGTGGGAAAGTCTACCCTAGCAGTAAACATCGCAGTGGAACGTGCCCGATTAGGTAAACGTGTATGGCTGGTTGATGGAGACCGGCAGGGTTCCTCGCAAACAGCAATTTTGATCCGTAGTGAGGCGGGTTTAGAACCCGGCTTAGCATGTTCACATTTTCCTGACGGCCCAATTCTTAGGACGCAGGTTTTACAACAGAAATCTAATTTTGATGAGGTGATCATTGAATGTGGAGGTAGGGACTCAACAGCAATGCGTGCAGCATTAACGCTGACTGATATTCTCGTAGTGCCTTTCGTTCCTGGTAGTTTTGAGGTGTGGGCTATGGAAGATGTTGTTAATCTGGTGCGTGATGCCAGAAGTGTGCGAGATGGTTTAACAGCTTTCTCTTTACTCAACCGTGCTGATCCCAATCCTCGCAGCAATGATAATTCCGATATGCTGGATGCGATGAGAGACTATAACGAAGACATACAATTACTGGATCATACAATCAGGCAAAGGAAAGTTTTTGCAGCAGCAGCAGGAAGCGGAAAGTCTGTTTCCGAGCTTAAATTGCGTGCTCATGAGAAGGCAGCAAAAACAGAGTTAGATACACTTGTTTCAATACTGTTTTAGAATTTAAATAATATTAAAATAAACTCATTTGGATTTCATATGGCTATTACAAGAAAGCCTGTAGTCAAGGCAGAACCAGTAGATACCATTAGTAACTTCATAAATCAGGCTCCCGATGGCATTAAGAGTGAAACACCTCCCGAAAAAAAGGGAGTCGTCAAAGGTCAGCGGCAGCAGATTACAGTGACATTTGACCCTGATGTCATTGAGCTTTTAGATATCATGTCAACAGAAGAGGGGGTATCAAGAGCGGCACTAATCAGGATGGCAGTAAAACAACTCATTACCCGTGGAACCACTGTTGGTGGAACCAATCAGTAAATCATTTTAATATTAAAATGATATTGATATGGATTAAATTAATTGGATGACAACATTGTTGCAACTGCATATTATGTGAAAATTCCTATAGACCTAAATTGCAATTTAGGTCTATTAAACCTATTGGTGACTATGTTTGCCACCTTCAATCATATTCATCCCACCCCCGGCGAGTCTGGTCATTGGTCAGCAGGCAGTCAATGACCATACAGTTACGGACATCCGCTATCATATTAATTTCAATGAATAAATACTCTACCTGTTCTTTCAATTGTTCACCCCTTTCAGCGGTTAAAGGTATTCGGTATTCATTCCCGCCTAAAACTTGACCTTCAAATTCAGCTTCAATAAACCAGTCAATCAACTCCCTAGGCTGTGTCCCTTAATTGCACGATAGATGAAAAATCGTACAAAGCAGGCTGTTTTTGACAGTAAAAACACCCAAAATCAGTCCAAAAAACGAACAGATTCGATGTGTTTTCTCATTTCCAATCAGTAAAAATTAATTAAGGGACACAGCCTAGTCTTTTTCTTCCCACGGGTAAATTTACTGCCATTTTCAATCGACACAAACAGCGTCATAGAATGTGGGGCAGGGGAGTCCACAATAGTTTGCGACAGGGGTTTAGCCTTATTCTGGCTGGCGGCATATTTGATGGCACTGCTGATAGTGCTTCGGCTGCAACCTATCGTTTTCTGAGCCTGAGTCCAGGAACTACCGCTCAACAATAACCGGTTGATAGCATCGTAACGTGGCTTATTGACCTGCCGCCCAGGGTATTTATAGCCAACCGACTTAAAAATGATTACATCCTATGCCCTGATATGCGGCAAAGAAGCATAGCTGGCTGTTATCAAAATAATGTCGCTTGGCTATACCTGTAGCGGCTCGCAATCGAAATCCCTCCGACTCGCAATCAGCGCATATTCCGGCTCACATTAAGTGATAATGGGCTCGCAATCAGCCAGACGGACTCGCAATCCAGTCCGCCGGGCTCACAATAACTGCAAATCAACATCATCATATCGGCAGACCGACTGCCAGCATTCTTTCGCGTAGCTCGGCTGTGCGGGCAGGGTCTAACTGATTGTTAAATAATGCCCTGATTTCAGCAGGTTTTGCATCGAACTGCTCTACCATGTCCTTCAGCCGGTAACCATGCCGCGTGAGCGTCGGTTCCAGGTCATCCAGCTGGCGTGACAGCACGGATTCAACCAGGGTGGCGGTAATCGGTTTTTCACCTGTCTGGTATCCTGCTTCCATCGCCAGCGTCAGGTGTGTAGTGGCATACTGAATTTGGCAACCTAAGTAGAGGTGATATGCTTACCTCATGATTTTTATAGGTGCCAAAATGAGTAAAATAATTACTGCTGAATTTAAATGTGAAACCGCCAAATTAGTCCTTGACCAAAATTATACCTACCAGGAAGCCGCGAAAGCCATGAACGTCAGTCTTTCAGCGATTAGCCGGTGGGTAAGAGCCCTTCGTTTAGAACGTCAAGGGAAAACATCGCCTGGTCTGCCATTAACACCTGAACAAATTGAGTTCAGAGAAATGAAGAAAAAAATCCACCGACTGGAAATGGAGAATGCCATCTTAAAAAAGGCTACTGCGCTCTTAATGTCCGACTCACTGAAAAATTCTCGGTAGTTGAAAAGCTAAGAGCGCTTTATCCAGTGAAATCGTTGTGTCGTATTTTTAATGTTCACCGAAGCAGTTATCGCTATTGGGGGTTCTAAGCCGGAAACGCCGAAATTTCCGTTACCCCAGCTTCAGCCCGGCAACCAGCGTATCCAGGTCGGCTTTGTTGAATAATTTAACCGTTTGATTTACATCTTCTTTAGTTAGAATGCATGTACAGAGAATGTATTTTGTTAGAACGACAAATCAAATAGTTAGCACAATAAAAAGCATTCCGAGAGGAAAAATTAGTCGTTGAAATTTTATAATGCTTATATAAATCAGTATCTTAAATTATTCAACAAAGCCATCCAGGTCAATAATCTCATCGCTTCTCTGGAAGGTATAATGTCCGTTCAGCAAAATGTGTTGCCAGGCCACCGGTGATACCCGGGTCAGAGCCTCAATGCTCCTGGCATTACCTTCCGCTTCCAGCCGCTCCAGCAATCGCGACAGGATCGGTGAGTGTCAAGGTAGTTGTCGCCTCCGTTAACTCATGCAGCGGGAGTTCCCCGCTCAGGATTTAGCCATACTTCGTCCTGCCGACTCCAATTCCGTGTTTGACTTGACCAACGATGCGGATTTCGCATTTTGGCTGCCTCATACAGGCTTTGTTGAATAATTTAACATGCTGATTTACATAATTATTATAACACTTCAACAACTAAGTTTTCCAGCCGTAATGCTTTTTATTGTGCTAACTACTTGATTTGTCGTTCTAACAAAATACAGTCTCTGTACATGCATTCTACCTAAAGAAGATGTAAATCAAACGGTTAAATTATTCAACAAAGCCCCTCATACACCGATTTACGCTGCGTCAGCAGCAGGCGGTCTTCGCCCCTGTGGCGCTGACCTGGCGTCACATACCGAATGGCGCTATGGAGATGCTCTTCGTTGTACCAGGCGACGAAGCTTTCCACCCAGGTTCGAGCCTCTTCCAGCGTAGCGAAGCCTTTTTCCGGCCACGCTGGTGCATATTTCAGCGTTTTGAAAAACGATTCAACATACGCGTTATCATTGCTCACGCGAGGCCGACTGTGCGATGGCGTTATCTTCAGTTCCGCAAGCTTTACCTGTAGCACCTGGGATTTCATCGGCGCACCGTTATCCGCATGCAGCACTAGCGGCTGCTGCCAGCAGCGCTCACTCAGCACCGTGCGCCCCAGCAATTCTGCTGCATTTTCTCCGCTTTCAACGGCATACACTTCGTAACCGACGATTTTTCGGCTGAACACATCTTCTATCAGATACAAGTATAGCTAAACGACTTAATTTTGATTACATTATTTAAATGAGCTATTCAATTGATTTTAGACGTAAAGTGATATAGCTAAACGACTTAATTTTGATTACATTATTTAAATGAGCTATTCAATTGATTTTAGACGTAAAGTGATATCTACACGGAAAAACGAAGGGTTGAGTATCCGAGAAACAGCGAAGCAATTTCGGATTGGCCCTGCCTCTGTATCGCGTTGGATTAATCAAATAGAGTCAAAAGCATCGACCACGCGTCAGCGAAAGATCGATAAATCCGAGTTGATAAAAGATGTTGAACAATATCCAGATGCTTACCAAAAAGAACGTGCAGAGCGTTTTGGCGTTTGTCAGAAGGCCATTTGGCAAGCGCTTAAAAAGCTGGGATTGACCTATAAAAAAAACTCTACGTCATCCGAAAGCCGACGAAAACGCCCGGCAGGGATTTCAACAAAAAAAACAACAGTATGAAAAAGAAGGTAAACCTATTGTTTTTATTGATGAAAGTGGTTTTTCACACGATGCCCCACGGACTCACGGCTATTCCCCAAAAGGTCAACGGTGTTTTGGCCTGAAGAACTGGGGAGCTAGGGGAAGAACAAATGTTATCGGCGCTTTATTAGGCACAACGCTGTTTGCTATCGGATTATTTGATATCAATATTAACAGCGATGTTTTCTATGCCTGGGTCACACAAGTCCTTATCCCAGTACTCCCTAAAAACAGTGTAATCATGATGGAGAATGCCACTTTTCACAAAAAACATAATATTCAACAATTCATCATCGATGCAGGGTATATGGTGGAGTATTTGCCTACATATTCGCCAGATCTTAACCCAATTGAGCATAAATGGGCACAAGCAAAAAGCAAAAAAAGAGAGATGGGTTGCGATACAGAGAGTTTGTTCTCAGTCCATATGGTGTAATCAAAATTAAGTCGCTTGGCTATATTTGATTAATCCAACGCGATACAGAGGCAGGGCCAATCCGAAATTGCTTCGCTGTTTCTCGGATACTCAACCCTTCGTTTTTCCGTGTAGATATAGCCAAGCGACATTATTTTGATAACAGCCAGCTATGCTTCTTTGCCGCATATCAGGGCATAGGATGTAATCATTTTTAAGTCGGTTGGCTATATCACTTTACGTCTAAAATCAATTGAATAGCTCATTTAAATAATGTAATCAAAATTAAGTCGTTTAGCTATACCATGAACGTAACCATGCGGTGGCGAATCAGCGTCTGAGCGGGAGTAATGATATGTGGAAAAAGAAAGTGGGTTATCACCGGCGTTCAGTGGCAGAAACAGCGATGTTCCGCATAAAAACTTTGCTGGGTGGCCATCTGAGCCTGCGTGACTATGAGGCTCAAGTAGGTGAAGCCATAGCGATGGTCAAAGCGCTGAACCGTATGACGTTGTTGGCCCCATTCCCACTCGAAACGCAACAAAACGGTAGAGGCTTATGCCACCAGTAAGTGCGTTAAAAATACCTCATTGGGGGAACGATAGCCCAGCGATTTTCTGCCCCTTGTATTGAGTATGTGTTCGAGTTCGGCAATCTTACGATGACTGACCTGACTGAAGTCTGTTCCCTTTGGGTAAAAACGTCGTATCAGCCCGTTGGTGTGCTCATTCAAGCCCCTCTCCCAGGAATGATAAGGATGGGCAAAGTAGACCTGCGCCCCTGTGATTTGAGTCATTTGCTCGTGCAGAGCGAATTCAGGGCCGTTATCAGCTGTTAGGGTCTTAAACTTGCAAAAGGTATTAGCTTCAATGTCCCTGAAAGCAGCAACCACAGTCTCCGCACGCTTATTAGGCAGTTTGCGAATGATGACGGTTTTCAATGCGTTATCTACGATGGTTAACAAGAATGACTTCTGGTCTTTGCCAAAAATAGTGTCAATTTCGAAGTGGCCAGGCTCCTGTTTAAGCTCGGCTTGAGCTGGGCGATACTCAATACCAACACGGTTGGGAATAGGGCCTGATTTGAGGTTTTCGGCATTGTACCTGTAACGTTTTCCCCGATGAGGAAGTTGCTGATATAGCTCCCCGCCAGCCTGTCTCTCCTGCAGGATATAGCGATATAGCGTATTCTTGCTGACAGGTATACCGAATTCCAGGTGCAAACGGCCACTGATGATTTCAGGTGAAGAGTGAGTGGAAAGCGCCTGCCTGATGAAGTTCTGAATGTGTGGCTCCAACGGGTAAAAAGCATTGTTTGGCAAAGGCTTATGACGGCGTCCCCGGGCCAGAGTGTCCGCCCTTCTACAGCAGTAGACACCATTGAAAGTAGGGTCGGTATTGCGTCTGAGTTCCCTGCTGATGGTCGAGCGAGGCAGAGCAAGCTCTCTGGCGATGGTAGCTTGGTTGACACCTTCACCACGCCGCTTTTCGATGTAGAACCGTTCTTTGTGAGTCAGATGTTTTCCCTGCATGCAACAGGCTCTCAAGTATGGCCAGAACGGTGATTTTATCCGACTCTGGCAAGTGGGTCACTTTGTTGCGTTTCGAGTGGGAATGGGCCTTGGGTATGCCACACAGCGTCAGGATAGGATAACAGGTGTAGCAGAGGGAGGCTAATTCTGATTTATTCAACAAAGCCTATAGGCAGGCATTGTGGCGTTATCAGATGACCCAAAGTATGAGTCGCAGAGGAAATTGTTGGGATAATAGTCCGATGGAGCGATTCTTCCGTAGTCTGAAGACTGAATGGGTGCCAACGACTGGCTACCAAAGCTTTAGTACTGCTCAATCATCCATTATTCGCTACATAACCCATTATTATAGCGATGTCAGACCTCACTGGTATAACGGTGGGTTAACACCAAATGAATCAGAACGGCTGTTCCATCAACAGCCAAATTTAGTTGACCACTACAGAGAGGGGCTTGAATGAGCACACCAACGGGCTGATACGACGTTTTACCCAAAGGGAACAGACTTCAGTCAGGTCAGTCATCGTAAGATTGCCGAACTCGAACACATACTCAATACAAGGGGCAGAAAATCGCTGGGCTATCGTTCCCCCAATGAGGTATTTTTAACGCACTTACTGGTGGCATAAGCCTCTACCGTTTTGTTGCGTTTCGAGTGGGAATGGGGCTACAGGTGCAACGGAAATTGCTCGCCAGCTTAGTATTGCCCGTTCCACGGTTTATAAAATACTTGCAGACGAAAAGATCTCGTAATACATCCTGTTTTAATAGATCAAGAATATGATAATTATAGCTTTTTATACGCCACGTGGCACTTTTCGAGGAAATGTGCACAAAACCCCGAGTTGGGGCGTATCGAGCGCACACTGTTCATTCTGGAGTGGCTGCAAAGTGTTGAGCTCCGCCGGCGCGTACATTCTGGACTAAATAAGGGGGAGGCTCGTAACGCCTTGGCTCGTGCAGTGTTTTTCAATCGATTAGGGGAGATCCGTGACCGCAGTTTTGAGCAACAGCGTTACCGGGCAAGTGGTCTTAACCTGGTGACTGCCGCCATCGTGCTATGGAATACCGTCTATCTGGAAAGGGTGACTAATGGATTACGAGCCAAGGGGCATGCCGTCGATGATGCGTTATTACAATATCTGTCGCCGCTAGGCTGGGAGCACATTAACCTCACAGGGGATTACCTGTGGCGCAATAGTGTCAAGATCGGTGCAGGTAAGTTCAGGCCGCTACGACCACTACAACTTGCTTAGCGTGCTTTATAGCCAACCGACTTAAAAATGATTACATCCTATGCCCTGATATGCGGCAAAGAAGAATAGCTGGCTGTTATCAAAATAATGTCGCTTGGCTATAATTTCCGTTTTCTGGGGCGACCCCTAAATAATCGACAACACAACTTATGCCAACTTCATCTCACTAATGCGACAGAGCCAACCAAAGTCCTGTAGTATCTCAACAAGCGAGTGGGAATGGGGCAAAGCGCTGAACCGGATGACGCTGTTGGGTATGCCGGCCAGCATCCGGATTGCATAACAGGTGGGCTTTGTTGAATAAATAGATATTATGCTGCACAGCCATAAAGACTGCGGATTCCCTTGACGAAAAATCAGTATGTTACATCCAGAGCGTGGTGATGCATCCCGGAGAGATCAGCATTTTAATCCAAAATAGACGTGCCATAACAGAATTATTCCCTACTATTCAACAAAGCCAAAACAAAGCCCATGTATTTTGCATGCAGCCTCATTGTCATAAAAAAATAATTTTATCAGCATCTTAAATGGATTTATCCAGTATTCGGATTATTCTGTATTCAAATGAGCTATATTTGATATATGTTTATATCTAACAGTATCGGATGCACCATTAATGTATATTTCGCATTCATTCGGTGCACGTTAACTGTTAATACACACTCACTTTTTGAGTGATCTATATAAAGATAATAAGGATATCAAATTATGAATTTGAAAAAATTACTTTTTTCTTCCGTGTGTGCACTTGCAATTATTATGTCATCATCCGTAGCTGTAGTTGCAACAGCTCATGAAGTTCCCGGAGGAGGTAATCCTATAGGTAATAAATAATCCTTTATATATTATATTGTTAATAAATAAATGCATAATAAATAGCTGTTCAGAATAGTAGATCATTTGATAACTATAGGTTATTATTTTTCTACTAATCACTATCACTCCTGAGCTTTGATATAAAAAGCTTTTTGGGCTGCAAGCTGATTATCCCTTATACCACAAGGCTTGTACGGTGTAGAACCGTTCTTTATGAGTCAGATGTTTCCCTGCATGCAACAGGCTCTCCAGTATGGCCAGAACGGTGATTTTATCCGACTCTAGCAAGTGGGTCACTTTGTTGCGTTTCGAGTGGGAATGGGGCGTCTATATTCCTTTAAACGGCCAAAACATCTTTCTACAACGTTGCGACGGCGATAAGCATCACTATAAAGTTGTGAGCGTCCATCTGAAGCCAGTTTTTCATTTGATTTTCGGGGAATAACCGCTCTTATCCCTTTTCTTTTCAACTCGTTACGGAGTGCATTGCCAGAGTAGGCTTTGTCAGCCAGTACCGCATGACCACGACGCTTCATGCTACCGTTCTGCCGTTGCACGCCAATGCCGTCCAGGAGTCGTAACGCGAACAGGCTTTCGTGAGCCTGCCCAGCACTCAGTACGATATTTAGCGGGATGCCGCTTCCGTCAGTCGCCATGTGGATTTTGGTGCCATAACCACCTCGTGAGCGACCCAGGCTGTTATCGTTGGTAATATCGGGATGTTTTTTTGAGCGCCAGCCGCACATTTGAGCGCACGGATATTGCTGCCATCCAGCGCAGTGGCTGACCAGTCAACAAGTCCATGAGCATCAAGAAATGAAAGTAACTTATTAAAAATAATGTTAATAACTCCAGACTTTGACCATCTATTGAAACGGTTATAAACGGTTTTCCATGGGCCGTAACGTTCAGGTAAATCACGCCATGGGGCACCTGAACACAGTATCCAGAACATGCCGTTGAGGATTTTGCGATGTTCTGCCCATGGCCGGCCTGCCTGCGGAGATGTCAAAACGGTTTGTAACAAGGGCTCAATGATTGCCCATGCTTCATCAGAAAGATCGTAGCGAGCCATAATCCAAAGTGTCTTAGAAACGGATGGATACTATAGCCAACCGACTTAAAAATGATTACATCCTATGCCCTGATATGCGGCAAAGAAGCATAGCTGGCTGTTATCAAAATAATGTCGCTTGGCTATATAGCTCAAGCAATTAAGGGACACAGCCTAGATCATGTGGATAATTTGGAGTCTTACTCTAACCTCCCTGACCGTGCAAAAATAAATTAAATGAGTTATTGCAGGCGATAAATTCAGGTCATCTGCAATACAGTGCTCCAGAATTGCTTCATTACACGAAACTGGTTATGGAAAATGATGAATAAGGCAAACCTGATGCGGAGATTACCCTATCTTGATGCTCAAAATATCTCAACGCGGGCATCTGCTTACAACCATGCTTTCCCGTCGCTAAATCTCAAAATTTTCAATAGCAGCCCTGACTTTTTCAGTCACGTTTATCATAAGGAACAATATGTCTTTTAGATTATTGACAAAAATTACCCCAATCTGCGCTGTTTTAACTTTCGGTTTGACTCTGAGCAGTACGTCAGCACAAGCCGCTGATGCTATCTGGCCAAAAAACAAAGTATGCAGGGGATATGTGACTGAAACAGGATCGGGTTACTCAGGTGGAGCTTTACTGTTGGATCCCATTCCGGCAGGTATGGATATAGCGGCCCTTAATCCTTACCAGCTCAATTTTGGAGGCGTACGCGCATCACTCGCCGGAGCCTGGCTGCAGGTAACCGGACCAGCCGGAAGCGTAAAGGTATATGTTACGGATCTGTATCCTGAAGGAAAAAACTGCGCACTGGACCTGTCGCCTGGAGCCTTTAAAAAAATAAGCGGAACTCCCCCCGGCAGGGTAGATAACATACACTGGAAAGTGATCCCTGGCCCTTATAAGGAACCTGTCCTGTACAGGATAAAAGAAGGCTCCACTATTTATTGGGCAGCAATTCAGGTTCGCAGAACACGATATCCTGTTATGAGTATGGAGTATTATGAGTCGGGACATTGGAATCGGGCGAATAAAACAGATTATAACCATTTTATTCTGAATAAAGCTGGGACGGGAAAAATAAAAATACGTTACCTTGACATTTATGGCCATCAACTTAATGATTATATTCCTGATGGTGTCTTAAATAAAGAGTCATCAAAAGTGAAAGTTATTCCAGGGCGTGTGCAGTTTCCATTTTAATTTATGTTATTTAACACAACATCCATAATACAGGACATGACACTATGTACTCATGCATAAATTTATTGAGAAAAATGGCTTTAACCGCCGTTATCTGTAGCAGCATGCCAGCCATGGCAGTTCCTCCTGTTCAGGTTCAAGGAAATAAAATACTTTATGGAAACAGGCAGGTTAGCCTTTGTGGTAACAGTCTATTTTGGAGCAACAGTGGATGGGGTGGGGAGAAATTCTATAATGCAGCGAGTATTGCAGATCTGAAAAATAACTGGCATGCCGGAATTGTTCGTGCGGCTATGGGGGTGGAAGATGGCGGTGGATACCTTAGCGACCCGCAGGGAAATATCAAGCGTGTGGATAGCGTTATCGATGCCGCAATAAAAGCAAACATGTATGTAATAGTTGACTGGCACAGTAGTCATGCGGAATCCCACCAAAAGGAAGCTGTATCGTTTTTTCAAAGATTGGCTACGAAATACGGGAAATATCCTAACGTCATCTATGAGATTTATAATGAACCACTTGCTGTGTCATGGAAAGAAACCATCAGACCTTACGCGAACTCGGTTATTTCGGCAATTAGGAAAAAGGATCCGGATAATCTCATTATTGTCGGAGTGCCTAACTGGTCTCAGGACGTGGATGTTGCCGCTCAGGCCCCTTTAAGCGGAATAAATATCGCCTACACATTTCATTTTTACGCAGGCACGCATGGACAGCCCTTCAGGGACAAGCTGTTGGCCGCATTACAGCATAGATTACCGGTGTTCGTGACGGAATGGGGAACGGTAAATGCAGATGGTAACGGCTCAGTAAATATACAAGAAACGGCAACATGGATAAGATTTCTTAATGCACATAATATCAGCTACGTGAACTGGGCTTATAACGATAAGGCAGAAGGGGCATCCACATTTTTACCGGGAACACGTAAGCTGAGCAACTCAGGTAAAACAGTACTTAGTATTGACAGAGAATGCCCTGGTAAGCTGTGATGCAGAGAAGAGCATGGCACTGTGAGTCTGTAAAGAATTTCGTGTAAATGGCTCCATCGCTTAACCGGAAATCCGATCTCCATACATCAACATGAATTGGCTCATAGCCGGTTTCCAGTCTCTGATTGGTAGGGTCCATTTAGCCGAGATATTATGCAAGGCTAGATAGAATAATTTTAGCACCGAGTCATCCGTTGGAAATATTCGTCGCGTTTTCGTTATCTTGCGCAATGAAGCATTTAACGACTCTATCGCGTTGGTGGTGTAGATAACCGGTGCCCCATTCCCAGTCGAAATGCAACAAAGTGACCCACTGGCCAGACCCGGATAAAATCACCGTTCTGGCCCTACTGGAGATCCCGTTGCATGCAGGGAAAACATCTGACTCACAAAGAGCGGTTCTACATCGAAAAACGGCGTGGTGATGGGGTTAACCAGGCCACCATCGCCCGGGAACTGGAGCTTCCTCGTTCTACCATCAGCAGGGAGCTCAGACGCAATACCGACGCCGCTTTCAACGGGGTCTATTCCTGCAGAAGGGCCGAAACGTTGGCCAGAGGGCGGCGGCAGAAAACAGGGCCGGACAGCGTGATTAACCAGCTTGAACCGCACATTCAGGACTTTATCAGAACGGCGCTGTCTACCCACACCTCACCTGAGGTCATCAGTGGGCGCCTGGTCCTGGAATTTGGCCTGTCCGTCAGCAAGAACTCGCTCTATCGCTATATCCAGCAGGAGCGCCGGGCCGGCGGTGAGCTGTATCAGCAGCTCCCTCATCGGGGTAAACGGTATAACTATCAGACCGATGAGAACAAACGCGGTCCTATTCCCAACCGTGTTGGCATTGAGCAGCGGCCGGCCGTTGCTGACCTCAAGCAGGAACCCGGGCATTTCGAGATTGACACCATCTTTGGCAAAGATCAGAAATCATTCCTGCTGACGGTAGTCGATAAAGCCGTCAAGCTGGTCATCATTCGCAAAGTGCCCAACAAGCGAGCAGAGACAGTGGTAGCGGCCTTCAGGGACATCGTTGCCAATACCTTCTGCGAGTTTAAAACCCTGACTGTTGACAACGGTTCTGAATTTTCCCAGCACGGGGAAATTACAAAAGTCACGGGGGCACCGGTCTACTTTGCCCGGCCATATCATTCCTGGGAACGCGGGTTGAATGAGCATACCAACGGGCTGATACGGCGTTTTTACCCGAAGGGAACGGACTTCAATTATGTCACCCATCGCAAGGTTGCAGCACTCGAACACCTGCTCAATACGCGAGGCCGAAAATCGCTGGGTTATCGTTCTCCAAATGAGGTATTTTTAACGCACTTACAGGCGGCATAATGCCCTACCGTTTTGTTGCGTTTCGACTGGGAATGGGGCCCCCGCCAGCCTGTCTCTCCTGCAGGATATAGCGATATAGCGTATTCTTGCTGACAGATATACCAAATTCCAGGTGCAAACGGCCACTGATAATTTCAGGTGAAGAGTGAGTGGAAAGCGCCTGCCTGATGAAGTTCTGAATGTGTGGCTCAAACTGGTAAAAAGCATTGTTTGGCAGAGGCTTATGACGGCGTTCCCGAGCCAGAGTGTCCGCCCTTCTACAGCAGTAGACACCATTGAAAGTAGGGTCGGTATTGCGTCTGAGTTCCCTGCTGATGGTCGAGCGAGGCAGAGCAAGCTCTCTGGCGATGGTAGCTTGGTTGACACCTTCACCACGCCGCTTTTCGATGTAGAACCGTTCTTTCTGAGTCAGATGTTTTCCCTGCATGTAACAGGCTCTCCAGTATGGCCAGAACGGTGATTTTATCCGACTCTGGCAAGTGGGTCACTTTGTTGCGTTTCGAGTGGGAATGGGGCGTTCGCGTACCGGATACAACCAACCGGTGAGCCTTTAAGCTCCACCGTCCAGCCAACCATTGAGATGAGGCTAGACTGCGACATATAAAAACACGCTCGCGGCATGTCATTTTGTCGCGGTTGTATCCGTCAGGACGCGAATCCAGGCACCTGAATTTGCAGATGCAGACTGACTATAGCGCATGGATTCTTCTTGCGTCAATAACCGCCGTTCAGTGGCAGAAACAGCGATGTTCCGCATCAAAACTCTGCTGGGTGGCCACCTGAGCCTGCGGGACTATCAGGCTCAGGTGGGAGAGGTGATGGCAATGAGTAAGGGGCTGAACCGCATGACGCAGTTAGGAATGCCGGACAGCGTCCGGATTGCATAACGGCAGCCCCGGCTGGAAGCATCCTGTCCGCGCTAACTCTGATTTATTCAACAAAGCCAATAGCCTGACAAAAAATGCAAGTCTCTATTCAGCAACTAGTTTACCGAGTCATCCGTTGGAAATATTCGTCGCGTTTTCGTTATCTTGCGCAATGAAGCATTTAACGACTCTATCGCGTTGGTGGTGTAGATAACCTTGCGAATCTCCGGCGGAAAATCAAAAATGACGATGAGACGTTCCCAATTATTTCTCCACGATGGGCTGATCGTCGGGAACTGTTCATCCCATTTGGCCGCGAAGGCATCCAGGGCCTCTTCAGCGCCCTCTAGCGTTGCGGAACTATAGATAGTGCGGAGGTCAGCAGCAACGGCTTTACGCTCTTTCCAGCCGACGTAGCGCAGCGAGTTCCGCACCTGATGCACGATGCAGAGCTGTACCCGCGTATGCGGGTAAACAGCTTCAATGGCATCAGGAAAGCCCTTCAGGCCATCGCAGCAGGCGATGAAGATGTCCTGTAGCCCACGATTTTTCAGTTCTGTCATTACAGATAACCAGAACTTGGCCCCCTCGGTTTTGGCTATCCATAGCCCCAGCAGCTCTTTTTCGCCCTGGCCGTTGATGCCTAGAGCCAAGTAAACAGACTTGTTGGTCACGGCTCCGCCGTCCTGGCTTTTGACCACAATACAGTCAAGGTAAACAATGGGATAAAACGCATCCAGCGGCCGTTGCTGCCAGCGCTTAACGTCATCCATCACGGCATTGGTCACTTGAGAAATGAAGCCAGCGGAAACATCGACCCCGTAGACTTCTTTAAAGTGAGCCTGAATATCACGGGTTGATAGCCCTCTGGAATAGAGAGAAATAATGCGGTCATCGAAGCCGTTAAGCTGCTTTTCGTGCTTACCGATCAGTGTCGGCTCGAAGGTACTGTTGCGGTCGCGCGGAATATAGCCAACCGACTTAAAAATGATTACATCCTATGCCCTGATATGCGGCAAAGAAGCATAGCTGGCTGTTATCAAAATAATGTCGCTTGGCTATATCGAGCTCGATCTCCCCATTTTGGCTACGTACGCTCTTGGATGTCTTGCCATTGCGGGAGTTGCCTGAATTATTACCAGCCGGGTCATGCTTAGCATACCCAAGGTGTATTTCCATCTCAGCTTGAAGAACCCGTTCCGCCAGTCTTTTAGTCAGCTGCTTGAGTAGTCCTGATTCACCCAGAAGCTCCTGAGGGGAGTGGCAATCCTGAAGCAGTTGGTCAATAAGTTCGTTGCTGATAGGCATTTTTTGTCCTCTGAAGGTTTTCCTCAAAATGCCATTTACACAGATCTTTTTACACTCTCAGTGGAGCACTATTCCGCACAGCTATTTAGTCGCTTTAACTTGCGCAAAGGCGGCGCGGTGCAAATCGTTGAGGCAGTATAGCTAAAAGACTTAATTTTGATTACATTATTTAAATGAGCTATTCAATTGATTTTAGACGTAAAGTGATATCTACACGGAAAAACGAAGGGTTGAGTATCCGAGAAACAGCGAAGCAATTTCGGATTGGCCCTGCCTCTGTATCGCGTTGGATTAATCAAATAGAGTCAAAAGCATCGACCACGCGTCAGCGAAAGATCGATAAATCCGAGTTGATAAAAGATGTTGAACAATATCCAGATGCTTACCAAAAAGAACGTGCAGAGCGTTTTGGCGTTTGTCAGAAGGCCATTTGGCAAGCGCTTAAAAAGCTGGGATTGACCTATAAAAAAAACTCTACGTCATCCGAAAGCCGACGAAAACGCCCGGCAGGGATTTCAACAAAAAAAACAACAGTATGAAAAAGAAGGTAAACCTATTGTTTTTATTGATGAAAGTGGTTTTTCACACGATGCCCCACGGACTCACGGCTATTCCCCAAAAGGTCAACGGTGTTTTGGCCTGAAGAACTGGGGAGCTAGGGGAAGAACAAATGTTATCGGCGCTTTATTAGGCACAACGCTGTTTGCTATCGGATTATTTGATATCAATATTAACAGCGATGTTTTCTATGCCTGGGTCACACAAGTCCTTATCCCAGTACTCCCTAAAAACAGTGTAATCATGATGGACAATGCCACTTTTCACAAAAAACATAATATTCAACAAGTCATCATCGATGCAGGGTATATGGTGGAGTATTTGCCTACATATTCGCCAGATCTTAACCCAATTGAGCATAAATGGGCACAAGCAAAAAGCAAAAAAAGAGAGATGGGTTGCGATACAGAGAGTTTGTTCTCAGTCCATATGGTGTAATCAAAATTAAGTCGCTTGGCTATAACGCCCGAAAGCATCCTGACGGACGACCATATTTTCAATGACAACGAATTTAGACATAACGATTTCTCCATAATGAAACGGATGTGGTTAAAGGTATTAGCAGACTCACTTGTAAAATTTTGCAGATTGGCGGTCAGATCGCTTACACTTGGCTTAACACAGGAGGAGCCGCTATGGGACAGGTTGCATTTGATACTCAAGAGTTCGTCGAGAAGCTGGAAAACTCTGGTCTTAATAGAGAGCAGGCCAAGGCTATAACCCTTGTTGTGCGTCAGTCCCATGAGGTTGCAGACCTTGCTACCAAGCGTGACCTCGAAGACGTGCGCAAAGATTTAACGGTTCAGATAGCAGATGTCCGCAAGGATATGCAATTAGTCCGTAAAGACTTACAGCTTGAGATGGCGGGTATCCGCTCTGAGCAGAAGTTAATGCGCTGGATGCTGAGCGCTGGAATTTTGGGTATTCTCTCTCTGGTTGTGAAAGCTTTTCTCGTTACGGCCCTTTAATCAATTCTGCCACCTTGGGTCGGTAGCTCAGTGTGGAAGAGCGTACGTGTTCCCCAACCGTAAGGCCGCAGGTTCGAGTCCTGCCCGACCCTTCACTGCCAGCAACTTACCTCCCGTGTCAGGCTGAGCTCACCTGCATTGCCGGTTACCGGTATGCATGCACTCATGCTGCAACCTGATTTAATATATTTTGCTTAACCTCCATAACCAGAGTTAGAAATTGTTGCCTCCTTTCCCTAAGCGCATTTATTTCATCCTTGCAATCATCGCGATTGAGGCGGCATACAATTAACTGGTTTCCTTCTGGAAAGTCTGAGCAATAGCTGACGAAATCAACCCAATTATAGCCAACCGACTTAAAAATGATTACATCCTATGCCCTGATATGCGGCAAAGAAGCATAGCTGGCTGTTATAGCTAAACGACTTAATTTTGATTACATTATTTAAATGAGCTATTCAATTGATTTTAGACGTAAAGTGATATCTACACGGAAAAACGAAGGGTTGAGTATCCGAGAAACAGCGAAGCAATTTCGGATTGGCCCTGCCTCTGTATCGCGTTGGATTAATCAAATAGAGTCAAAAGCATCGACCACGCGTCAGCGAAAGATCGATAAATCCGAGTTGATAAAAGATGTTGAACAATATCCAGATGCTTACAAAAAAGAACGTGCAGAGCGTTTTGGCGTTTGTCAGAAGGCCATTTGGCAAGCGCTTAAAAAGCTGGGATTGACCTATAAAAAAAACTCTACGTCATCCGAAAGCCGACGAAAACGCCCGGCAGGGATTTCAACAAAAAAAAACAACAGTATGAAAAAGAAGGTAAACCTATTGTTTTTATTGATGAAAGTGGTTTTTCACACGATGCCCCACGGACTCACGGCTATTCCCCAAAAGGTCAACGGTGTTTTGGCCTGAAGAACTGGGGAGCTAGGGGAAGAACAAATGTTATCGGCGCTTTATTAGGCACAACGCTGTTTGCTATCGGATTATTTGATATCAATATTAACAGCGATGTTTTCTATGCCTGGGTCACACAAGTCCTTATCCCAGTACTCCCTAAAAACAGTGTAATCATGATGGACAATGCCACTTTTCACAAAAAACATAATATTCAACAAGTCATCATCGATGCAGGGTATATGGTGGAGTATTTGCCTACATATTCGCCAGATCTTAACCCAATTGAGCATAAATGGGCACAAGCAAAAAGCAAAAAAAGAGAGATGGGTTGCGATACAGAGAGTTTGTTCTCAGTCCATATGGTGTAATCAAAATTAAGTCGCTTGGCTATAGTGCTGCATGCGGATAACGGTGCGCCGATGAAATCCCAGGTGCTACAGGTAAAGCTTGCGGAACTGAAGATAACGCCATCGCACAGTCGGCCTCGCGTGAGCAATGATAACGCGTATGTTGAATCGTTTTTCAAAACGCTGAAATATGCACCAGCGTGGCCGGAAAAAGGCTTCGCTACGCTGGAAGAGGCTCGAACCTGGGTGGAAAGCTTCGTCGCCTGGTACAACGAAGAGCATCTCCATAGCGCCATTCGTTATGTGACGCCAGGTCAGCGCCACAGGGGCGAAGACCGCCTGCTGCTGACGCAGCGTAAATCGGTGTATGAGGCAGCCAAAATGCGAAATCCGCATCGTTGGTCAAGTCAAACACGGAATTGGAGTCGGCAGGACGAAGTATGGCTAAATCCTGAGCGGGGAACTCCCGCTGCATGAGTTAACGGAGGCGACAACTACCTTGACACTCACCGATAATATTTTTACCCAGCGACATACCCGTGTTCTATCTAAACCAAAAAGAAGTCCTTGCAAATCATAGGTCGGATAACATTTTAAATACAATAAAATAAAAAGCAGTTTATCTAATGGGGTTGGGATAAATCCTTTCTGCCCTGCACCCATCTGCCGCTCGTGATTTTTTCGATTCTTTTTCCGATAAATCAAATAACAAGCTGAAAATTCAGCGGCTAAATTTTTCAATTCTTCGACTGATAATCCAATGATTGCTTTACATAAACGATTATCTCGTAACAACCGCTCTTTGTTGATCATTTCAAACCTTTATTCTCTAAGTTAAACCTCTTTTTATTCTCAATAGCCTGACAAAAAATGCAAGTCTCTATTCAGCAACTAGTTTAGTGACGCTGGTCAGAAAGAACAAGAAAATAGCAACCGGAAGACCCGTTACCCGGAATAGGGAACGAGAAAAACAGGCTGCTTAAATTAACGGGGTGGCGACTACCTTGATTCTTAACGCTACCTCATTGAAAAATTAGCTCCAATATTTACACATGAATAAAAAGCATTAATATTCATGTAATTAGTACTACTTTCATTTATTATTTTCCCTGGTGTTGCATCTTTAGTTAAAGAATAACTGAACAGTGCTAATTGCTCATAAGTATCACCACTGTATTTAACATGCACAACTGATAAAGTTTACATTGCAAATAAGACTCATTCATGAGATTTTACTCAGTTAAATAAAATTCACCCCGGTAAGGTCTCTAAGGGGGTCTCTAATGAGTAAAACATGTACTTTTTGGTGCCTGCACCGATAATCTCTACGTAGCGTTCGCTCGAACGCGAGAAACCAATCGAGTTACAAGCCAGGATATTGGCTCGACTATGGATTGCCTGATTATCTCGCTCATTATGTTTAGTAAATACTATTTCTATCAATCAGTTATATTTTGTAACTCCTCTGGTATAGCGGCCCCATTCATCACTGGCTAATCATGTTTATGTTGAACGGCATCAACAGCACTAATAACTATCAATATGTATCATCATATAATAATCATAAAGGTTGGTTGTATCCTTTTTTCTATTTTATTTTGCTATCATATATATTAATTTAAATAAGATTAAACTAGCGGACTGTGGTTAGTGTTAAAAAAGACGAGAGACTACCGATGAATTACACATTGCACGGAACACCGGACGAGAATGAAGAAAGACAGATAATAGATGGCTTATGGGGACATAACGACCACTATGCACCAGTTGACATACAACCACTAAGAATCACGGTTAAAGATGAATCAGATAATATAAAAGGTGGAATAATAGCCAGAACATGGTGGGGAGGATTAGAGATTCAATATTTGTGGGTAGAGGCTGAGTATCGAAAAAAAGGTGTCGGTCGCGAGTTGATGCTAATGGCTGAGAGTGAGGGGGTGAGAAGAGGTTGTCATTTTTCTTATGTCGACACGTTCAGTTTTCAGGCCTGTGGATTTTATAAAAAACTTGGTTATTTGGAATATGGCACCCTTGATGGTTTTTATCGAAAAATCATAAGGCATTACCTGACTAAGCATCTTTGCTAAATGAGAGGGTGGAATATATGCAATGTTCAGCTGATTTTTCTAAAGCCATTTCCATAATAGAAAATCTTGATGAACCTTGGGGAATAAAAGACATTGAATCACGGCATGTCTATCTTAATCTTGCAGCAAAACGATACACTAATACACCTCAAAAATTCTCAGTTGAAGGTAAGCTTGATATTGAGTTTCCAGCTGCATGGCATGAATTATATCTTGACTTGATTACACACGATCAAGACACGATAAGCAGTAACAAAAGCGTTAGAGTATTAGAAATACATTGCTGGAACGGTAATGATAACCCAGTAGCTTACATTAGTACAAAAACCCCTATTTATGATGATGTTAATAAATGTATGGGTATTCTTTGGGATGCTAAACCAGCATATTCTACCAACCCTATTCTAAAATCTTTAAATAAAAGCAACTATCAAATAAGTTCAGAAGGAAACAATTTAGTAACGGAAAAAGAACTTGAGGTTACCTGGCTACTTACCCAGGGCTATTCTAGAAAAGAGATATCACGTATTTATAATATCCCTATACGTACAGTATATTCTAGAATACATTCAGTTTTTAAAAGATTAGATATCCACAATATAGCACAATTGCGTGAAATCTATGTCGAATATGGAATTGATAATTATATTCCGACAGCAATCTTAAAAAAAGGAATTTACAATTTATGAATAAACATGAGGACCACTCATATAGTCGAGTGCCATATGAATGTCGCTTACCTTTACTAGGCATAATGCTCGTTCACGCGGGTATGTTAACGGCTCTTGACCAGTTTATGCTGGGAGCAATCCTCGGTCACTCAATGTCTATGCAGGAAGCGTTTATAGCTATTATTATTGCTAGTCTTGTATTTGGTACCGTCACATTCGCGCTTGGCTATGCAGGAATGAAAGAGGGATTAACAGGAGTCCTGCTCGCCCGATGGTCAGGTTTTGGGCGAGTTGGCTCTGTATTAATTAGTGTGATCGTAGCAATCAGCCTTTTAGGATGGTTCGGTATTCAAAATTCTCTGTTCGCCAAAGGCATAGATCATGCATTAAATGGAATGTTTGGTTTTGAATTATCTGCTGCTTTATCAGGTTTATTTCTCACTTTTCTAGTCGCTTTTGGTATTAAAGCGATTAAAATCGCCGCATCGATTGCAGTTCCAATATTTATTGTTGTTATAACATTTATATCTATCCCGATTCTTTCTCATCTCAAAATGGACATTCTCTTTAATACCACCCCGCAAGGGGAAACTTTAACAATTGCTAATGCAATAACCATTATTGTAGGTGGCTGTATTGTTGCGGCATTGATGACTCCAGATATAACGCGATATGCTAAAAAAACATCCCATGTACTCTCAATGACCCTGTTCACTGTTTTAGTCGGTGAATTTATTATTAATGGCTTGGCGATCATGTTAGCCAGAGCACTTAACACGGAAAATGTTGTCATCATAATGGCACAAACAACCGGAGGGATAGGATTGTTAGCCGTTATTTTTTCAACATTGAGAGTCAATGATTTGAACCTTTACTCTTCATCGCTGAGCATTGCGAATGCCATTGAAATTACTTTCGGCAAAAAATTAAGTTATACAAGCATCACCATTATTATTGGAATAATAGGAACAACACTTTCTGTACTAGGCATACTCGATAGGTTTATCAATTTCCTGACATTATTAGGAATTATTTTCCCTCCTATCGTTGGTGTGATGATTGTGGGATATTTTTGCGTAAAGAAAAATACAAGAACACTGAATCAATTACGTGATACAAACACCCTACCAGGAGGTGACATCACGCCTTTAATCGGTTGGGAAGCTATATTCTCCTGTGCATTAGGTAGTTTGATCGGTGCCATTGATAAATGGGGCGTCCCCGCTATTAACTCATTATTGGTTGCCAGCATTTCTTATTGGTGTATGTATAAATTTAAATACTTTACCGGTAAGGTATCCAATAATTAGTACTTCTTTAGGCCGTGACACTGTCACTGAGTTCCAAAGACCTCGTTTATTGGGGTCAATTTGGAGATCGGAAATTTTTTTACGCTAACCGCACCAGTTCTGGAAGAGGGTCAATCACACAGTAATGATATCGGCTGTCCTCAGGGCTCCATACCGGCATCAAAACATTCTTAGATTGCATACACATGCAGGAATTTACGGTTTAAATACCCCACAAAAAGTGAAACCGTAAGTTTCTGTTCAAATGCTCCCGCTAGTCCGACTTGCGCCCCTGACACCGTAAATATCGGGAGTCCTTGTCCCACATGGCTTCAAGGACAGTGACAACTGACCCAACTCCTGCGCCAAAGCCCATACCGTTATACACATCTTTTGCCCGTTTTTTGAGCAACCTACTTGGGAGCCCGTGTATCGCGGTATGCCAATCGTCTTACTGGCATTTTGGGTGTTTGACTGTCCCTCTGAGTTCCACGTATAAATCATTGATTAATAAGTTAGCAAGGAAGATGTGTATAACGGTATGGCCAAAGCCCCGCCGACACCACACTCAGTACTTCACCACCTGACGAACTTCCCCGCTGTTCATCAACCAGGTTGACCACTTTTCTCCAGCGATGCCTCATTGTTCTCTGGTGCCAGATTTTTGCTCAGCACGCCTGCTTTTCGTTTCTCTCTTAACCGGTAGATCTCACCTTTAATATTCAGCGTCGTTGAGTGATGCAATAACCTGTCGAGATATTACCAGAGTGAATTTTATTTAACCTTAAATTATTTCATAAATAAGTCTATTTTACAATGTAATTTTTGTCAGTTGTATATGTTATATAGAGTGATGATAATTAAGATCACTTAGCACTTTTCAGTTATTTATTTAACTATTGATACAACACCATGGAAAAATTGTTCCGGTCAGACAGGATACGTAAAAAGTCACTGCTGACCGGGACTTCCACTTTAACACTACTTACTTTTTCTTTAAAATTCATCTTAGGCAACACGGCCAGCCGGTCTAAATAGCTGTTCCGAATAGTAGATCACTTGGTAATCATAGGTTATTATTTTGCTACTCATCACTACCATTCATGAATTTTGATATAAAAATCTTTTGGGGCTGGAAGCAGTGAATTTATGAAATTAAAAACAGTGTCTGTCGTGATTTCCACGATAGTGCTCTCCGGCTGTGCGTTTCAACGCATGAACGACGTAAAAAAATAGGCCGAAGACACCAGAAATAAAGCTACATCATTGACACTGAATCTCCCCGGGTTTATTGGAGCTGATTCTTTTTAAGTCTCTAACTTAACCATAGCGCCAGGATTCAATAATTGAATCGCAGAATTTTAGCAGTGGTGCATAACGGGAAAATGCTGTTTTTACACAACCCAAAATACCTAATAAGCTATTATTAAAAGCATTTTTTCTTTTTGCAAAAGGGTGGAAGCATCAAAATCAGTGCCACAAATCGGCATCGCATTTGCGTCAAATGCGGCGCTGATAGACCTATTCTCATTTCGACGAAACGTGCATTACTTTAAGATTTTTTATTCCAATAAACCCGGGGAGATTCAGCCTGCATTTATTTTTCGGATTTAGCAAGGACAGTGTTTTTGCTGTTCTTAATCTCATGATATGTGGATGCTATCCGGCTTGCGTACTGATACCTTCTCAATGCCTGTTTTTCAGACTTACGAAAGCCAGCGTTATACGCTCCGACAGATTGCCAGCTTACTCCCCACCTGTTGAATGCCTGCGCAAGGAAATAAGCGCCCGTGTAAATATTCATACATGCATCACTAAGAAGGTGTTGTTGTGTGATTCCCACATTACTGAGCGTTGAAAAGTGTTGGGAGTTGATTTGCATCACGCCAACATCAATGCTTTTGTCTGTATTCCTGCCTATTGCCGTAGTAACAAATCGAGATTCATTCCAGGCGACTGCCCGGAGAAGATCGGGATCTATTGAATAGTCTCTGCCAGCTAAATCAAAGCAATCAGCAGCGTATAGCGAACCAGAAAATAAAAAAGGTAAAAATGTGACTGTTATGCTTTTCATTTCTTCCCTCCGGGCACCATGCCGGAAATACCATAATCCATCCCGAACTCAGGTTCAATAAATATGCACTCCTCACCACCAAAAGCACCACACCCCACGCAAAATTGAAATTTTTCTGATTTCATAATTAAATCATGTGGTTAATTATTTAATATTGAGCTTTATTTCTTTTGAAATATAAACTGTAGTCTTCGTAGACTACAGTTGGAGTAGGTAAAGAGTCCCCTGAGACTCTTTGGTGACTATTAATTTATAAACAATCATTTATGATATCTTGACTCTAGTGCAGAGTTGCTTCAGATTATCAATTTAGGGGGGGGAGGGCTTTTAATTTATTGCATGACACTTACCTTTGAAAGGAAAAGAAATATGCCACGTGTACAGGTTTATATTAGTAATGAGTGCGATGAGAAAATTCGGGCTATCGTTCAGCAAAGAAGGTCTGAGGGGGTTAGCAATAAGGATGTTAATTTTTCAAGCGTGGCAAGTATGCTGTTGGAGTTGGGGTTGAGGGTTTACGATGCCCAGATGCAAAAAAAGGTAAATCCTTTCAATCAAATGGAGTACAATAAAGTTATTCTGGAAAATGTCCTAAAAACACAAATGATTGTTTCTAAAGTTTTAGGAATAACTTCTCTTAGTCCTCATGTTAAAGGAGATGAAAATTTCGAATTTTCTAAAGTTGTTCCGGAAATACTTTATTTTGTTAATGCTGAAATTGAATCCTTCTTCCCTAGTGAAGTTGCGGAGTAACAGAAATTTAGGACGGATAAACAGAGGTTTCTTGTGAGAGAATATAAACTTTATGGTTTTTTCATAGGTTTAACTGTAACTATAATGATAACCTGTGACACTTTAGTCTACAGGGTTTTCGATATATTTGGTCTTAATATTACAGCTTCTGGAATAATATTTTCTTTATGCTTTCTTATTTCGACAATTATGACAGAGGTTTATGGTTATCGTCTGTCCGTAATCAATATATGGATAGTTGTTTTTTGCCAAAGTTTGTTTGTGTCACTGATATATTTAAGCTCTATAATTCAACCTGACTACAACAATATATCTGCGGGCTACAATTTTTTGTTTCAAGATTTCTGGCGAGTAATGATTGGATCATGGGTATCTGTTCCTGTATCTTACTTCATAAATGGATTTATAATATCAAAGCTTAAAGTAGTATTTTATGGAAAGTATTTTTTATTTAGATATACAATAGGGTCTATGACGACACAAGCGGCATTACTTCTCACTGCATATCCAATCAGCTTGTCTGGAAAATACGATTTACATAAATTAATAAACATTATTGTAACTACATGGAGCTATAAAGTTGTTATCTCACTGCTTCTTTTGCCGGTAGCTGTTTGGTTGGTACATATAGTAAAGAAAATTGAAAATACTGATCATTACGATTGGGGGGTTAGCTATAATCCCATTTTTATTTTGAAAAGGGGTAAAGAGAAATGAGGTTTGTTCATTTAACTGATTTGCATCTTACAAAAGAACTTCCATCGGATGAAAACTATAGATTTGAAAAGTTGATAGGTTTTCTTGCTAAAAATAAAAGTATCATTAATTTTGATAAAATCATTGTAACCGGAGATATTTCTAATAATGGTGAAAGGGAGTCTTACGAGTATTTCTTCAGTCATATGGATAGTCTGGATATACCTTATTCCGCTTTTCCGGGGAATCATGATGACACTGACAATATGAGGGTGCTCTCAAGCGGTGCAGTACATCATAAAGATCTATCTCTTTTCTCTGATGAACACTGGTCATTGATTAAAGTTAATACTGTGGTTCCAGGAAAGGATTATGGTTTCATAAACGAAAAAGAACTTTCCATGTTAGAACATATGCTCCTAACTAATAGAGGGAAGAAAATTGCTGTATTCTTGCATCATCACCCTTTAGAGGTCGGAACTCCTTTAGTTGATTCCTGTATGCTGCAGAACTCTGGGGATTTTTTAGGTTTATGTATGAGTCACAACGTGAAGTTTATCGCAGCTGGACATGCTCATACATCATGCCAACAAAGGATTGGCCAAATATTCGTTTCTATTGCCCCGGCAGTATGTTATCAGTGGGTCAACGGTACTTCCGAGGTGGAAAAGTTTTTAGAGAGTGGATTTAGTATTGTTTCTTTAGATGACCAAATCCATTCTGAGACGTATTTCATTTGACAATCCGCAGAGGAGGCGTTTTTTTAGCATGTGCCTCCTGTTTAACTATGCTGCTAGATAAGTTTTTTCCTCTCATTACTCCGGCCTTATATGCTATCTGTAGAATATCAAATGGATCTGTTTTGGATATTAACTCTCTATTTTTTATGAAGTCGTGTTCGTGAATCGAAATGGGCTCGTTCTTTATTTCACTTTTGAGGTTATAAAACCCCCCTCTTTTTTCTTCCGATATATGATACACCGAAGATGTCATCACCTTGTGTGCCTCTATATATGATATATATGATATGTCATCAGGCTTAACTTTACTTAAGAAGTTAGAACGTAACATCTGCTCCCAAGTTTTTTTAACGTATGTGTGTGTGCCAAACTCCTTGAAATACCATTGATTACTGTTTTTTTTAGTCAGATCTTTATCCAAAGTATATATATAGGGAGGAGAGAATACCTTTTCTACGGAGTACCACCACTTTTTCAATATTTTCATTATCTTAGTCTCTTTATAACCTTTAATAAGACACCTACTATTTCATATTGTGTATAGGATACTGGAGATATTTCATTTTCTAAAGAAATATTGCAGAAAATCATTCCTGCTTCGCCAACATAAGCTCTTCTCAGTGCTATTGGGTAACCTTGTATCTTGAGCAAAACCATATCTCCGTCATTGGCACTTTCATTGGTCGACACAATACAAATAGATGCTCTTTCAAGCTCTGGAGAAAATGCACTATTAGTAATTTCGAAAGCAAACAGTGAATCATCTGATGTATCATCAACTTCTGTTGTATAGCTTTCTATATAAGCAGTTTTGGTGGATAAAAATCGCTCAATTTCGTTGTACTTTATCAGTGGCATTGTTGCTGTTTTTGTTTCACTAATTGTAGTTGAAGTGGTGCCTTCAGTCAGGTCCCCAATGCTGATTTTAAAATACTCAGTTATAGTGTAAAGTGTTGAAATTGTTGGGTTTCCTACGCCGCGTCTTATGTTTTTTATTGTGGCAATACCAATTCCTGTTTTATCACTAAGTGTCTGTGCGTCAATATTATCTCTCTTCATTAATGAAGCTAGTTTATTACCTATATTTTTCAATGACATATCGTTTTCTTTGTATAATTTAATATACTTTTCTTGCATTATACTATCCTTATAGTATAGTATATATTTGTGAATGTGTATTCTAGTTAACATTGCAGATGTAAAGTATACATAAGTTGGATAACTATACATAGTGAGCTCACTCCATGTGGAGCAGGTTCACATCTATATGTGATGAACTTTACCAAAGTATCCACGTGTTTGTTTTCGCCTAGAATTTCTTGGTCTTGCTTTTATATATGCAAGTGTTTGTTTTGTAGTGAAAAAAATTTATTTTGGTTTGCTATTCGGGGCCGATAATGGTTTGCTACTAGATCGTCAATATTTTATTGCATAGTAAGGAGAATCTTGTGAGACAGAGTGATAGCCGTTCTGCTCCAGGTAAGGCTGTTTTTGTACGTTTAGATGATTCAACTAACGAAAGATTAATCAAAGCTAAAAATAGGAGTGGAAGAAGTAAGTCTAATGAACTGACTGTGAGACTCAAAGATCATTTAGAGCGCTTCCCCGATTTTTATAATGCTGAGTTAACAGAGGTAATACAAAACAATCTTGATTCAAAATCTGTAAAGTAGTTTTCACTATTTAAGTTCTACAAACCTGTCCGTGTAATTAAAGGAATAATGAAAATGAATGATGTGTCTGTTATTGAAGCAGTACCCGCAGCACCTGCTAAAAAGAAATTCAGTAAAGTCGGTCTTCTCAAAACGCTGAAGTTCGCTCTGCCGATTGCCGCGGTGGCGGCTTTCTTCCCAGAAACGGTGATGGCAGCCGGAGCCGGTAAAGATCTAATGGCAAGCGGCGACGGTACCGTTAAGAGCACCTTTGGGTCCGGATCAAGCGTGGTTAAATGGGTCATCTTGGCTGAGGTGCTGGTCGGGGCGGTGATGTATATGACCACCAAGAACCTCAAGTTTCTTGCCGGCTTCGCCATTCTGTCGGTGTTTGTCGCCATCGGTATGTCTGTCGCCGGGTATTAATTCCGCGTTAGCGGAAATAGAAAGCGTCCCTGATTATTAATTTTATTTAATTTCGAATGCGTTTATTCGCGTTCATGGGATTGCTTTGCCTGAATTCTGGTTGGCAGATATTTCGCGGCTGCCCGCCAGTTACCCGGAGGGCTATTTAAATGGCAGACGAATCTCTCAAAAAATACCGATTTCCCGAAACGCTCACCAATCAGGGGCGCTGGTTTGGTCTGCCTGTGGACGAACTCATTCCGGCCATTATTTGCCTGGGGTGGGGGATCTGGTCGCAGCATTACCTTTTGGGGATTGTCGCGGGCGTACTGGCATATCTGGTCATTAAAAAACTGAAGAAAGGGCGTGGCAGCACATGGCTGCGGGACCTGGTGTACTGGTATATGCCGACTTCCCTGTTGAGGGGCATTTTCCACGACGTACCGGACTCCTGCTATCGGCAGTGGATAAAATAGACAGGATTATTCAGATGGATCATGGAGCACGCCTCAGTACACAGCGCGTTATCGCCATCGGGTTTCTCTCGCTGGGGACACTATTGCTGCTGAGCCTCAGTACCAACGTCATTCAGGGGATTAATAACTATCGCCTGCAGAACGAACAAAAGGTGGCGGTTACGCCGATGCTCTACAACGCACCGTTCGCCGTATCACAGAATCAGGCCGATGCGTCGTACCTGCAACAGATGGCCCTCTCGCTCATTGCCTTGCGCGTCAACGTCACGCCAGAAACCGTGGATGCCTCACACGAACAACTGCTGATGTATGTTCGTCCGGCGTCCCAGAACGCGTTAAAAATCAAACTGGCAGAAGATGCCACGCGGATCAAGGACAACAACGTTAACTCGGCCTTCTACATGACCAGCGTGAAGGTGTATCCGTTCAGCAGCCGCGTTGACGTTCGCGGACAGTTGAAGACCTGGATTGGCGATTCCAAACCTTACCCCGAGCTGAAGCAGTACGTTTTGCAGTTCGAACGTCAGGATGGGGTTAGCTGGCTGGTTCACTTCGGAGAAATTAGCGATGAACAAAAATAGCCGTATTACGCTGACTGCATTGCTGATGCTGGTGACCGGGCATACAGCGGCAGCCCCGGCGGCGGTGTCCGCTACCGTCGTGCCGCTGGCGAACGGGGGGCAAGCGAGTATCGCTGTCAGTAACACTGACCCCAATCTGTTTACCGTGGCGGGCGACCGCGTGACAGCACTAACTAGCCTCGACGGTGAACTGACCCGGCAGGAGCAGACCGCCAGTGGCGGCGTCATCGTCAGCACCCTCAACAAAAAACCGTTCACCTTCATTCTCGAAACGGAACGCGGCCTGAATTTCTCCGTGCAGGCGGTGCCGCGTGCGGGTGTGGGCCGGACGATACGTCTGGTCAGTGAACTCTCCGGTACCGGTGACGCGGCGCGCACCTGGGAAGAATCTTCCCCGTATGAATCCATGCTGGTGTCGCTGAGTCAACATCTGCTCGGCGGGAAACTGCCGTCCGGTTGGCAGAGTATTCCGGTGACGAACGAACGGCTGATCGCCCCTGCAGGCCTGGTTGCCCGTGCTGAGCGTGTCTGGGTGGGCAACCATTTGAAGGTAGTCAGCTATTGCATCACCAACAGCTCCGCCGGTGCCCGCAGTCTGGCAGAGAGTGATTTCTGGCAGCGGGGTATCCGGGGGGTGCTGTTCGCCGAGTCTGCACGTCAGATGATGGCGGGCGGTGCACTGCAGGTCTTCATCATCAGCGGCGGAGGGGCAGTGGATGGCCAGTATTAATGCAGTCGTAAAACGTAAGCAGTTTATCTGGCTTGGGATTGTGTTGGCCACCCTCGGCGTGGTCGGGGGCGGTGGCTGGTATCTGGCGGAGGCCCGTTACGAGGGAAGCGAAGCAGCGCACGCGACTGACGAGCCGGCCCCGGACATGACTGGCGTGGTGGACAGTACCTTTGACCAGAAGGTGCAGCAGCATGCGACGACCGAAATGCAGGCGACCGCCGCTGGCATGCAGAAACAGTACGACGCGATGCGTCGTGAGATGGAGTTGCTCAGTAAGGGGCAGGCGGACTATCAGCGCCAGATTGATAAACTCAACGGGGATAACGCGGCGTTGGCCGCACAGGTGAGTGCACTGGGGGCGAGACCAGTCACCGGCTCGGGCGAACCGGCACCGCAGCCACCATCACCACCACCAGGACCGGAAGGTGAGCCGCAGCCCGTGGGTTTCCCGCCGCAGGGCAGGGGCGCGGTACCCCCGCCGACGGCTTTCTATCCTGGTAATGGCGTGACGCCACCCCCGCAGGTGAGTTATCAGTCCATCCCGGTGCCAAATCAGGTGCGACGTAAAACGTTCAGCTATGGCGACGGGAACAAAGGCCCCTCGCTGCCGTATATCCCTTCTGGCAGTTTTGCCAAATCGATGCTGATTGAAGGGGCAGATGCCAATGCGTCCGTCACCGGGAATGAATCCACGGTGCCGATGCAGGTGCGTCTGACCGGGCGGGTTGAGATGCCCAACAGCAAAACCTACGACCTGACCGGCTGTTTTGTCGGCCTGGAAGCCTGGGGCGACGTTTCCAGTGAGCGGGCCATCGTTCGCACCCGCAACATCAGTTGCCTGAAACACGGCGTCACCATCGACCAGCCGATTGCCGGGCATGTGAGCTTTATGGGCAAAAATGGCATCAAGGGCGAAGTGGTAATGCGCAACGGAAAAATCCTCGGTTGGGCCTGGGGCGCCGGCTTCGTTGACGGTATCGGGCAGGGGGCGCAAACCGCCTCTCAACCGGCAGTGGGTCTGGGGGCAACCGCGTCGATCGGGGCCGGGGATGTTTTGAAAATGGGCATCGGCGGAGGGGCATCGAAAGCCGCTCAGACGTTGGGTGACTATTACATCAAACGCGCGGAGCAGTACCACCCGGTAATACCTATCGGGGCGGGTAATGAGGTCACGGTGGTCTTCCAGGACGGCTTCCAGCTGAGAACCATTGAAGAGCTGGCGCAAGCGGCTTCCCAGCCAAAAACAGAGGGTGAAGGCAGTAGTCCAGTGCCACAGCCATCCCTGCCCAACAACATGAACGGCTTTAACACCGACCAGATGCTACAGCAGTTGGGGAAAGTTAACCCGAACCAGTTTATGCCCGGCACCAGGGCACAGTAATCACGCGCAGAGGAACCGTACATGAACAAGATACCGCTACTCACATTGACCCTGGGCAGCATCCTGACCTTGTCAGGCTGTGCCGGGACGTCCAGCGACTTTGAATGCAATGCCACCACGTCAGATACCTGTATGACCATCGAACAGGCAAATGAAAAAGCAAAACGGCTGGAAGAGGGGAATGGCGTAAAGCCGGATGTGGCCGCGTTGCCTCGACTGGCTGAAGGCGACTTCCGCACAGTCTCTGCGCAGCCACTGGCAATACCGACTGCTCCGATAACGACGATCGCTACGACGTCCGTTGGCACGCCGCGTCAGAATGCGCCGTTTACCCGCAGTGTGGCAGTGACAATGCCGCCCGCTGTGACCGCCAGTTATCACCCACTACCGGTGTCGGTATCGACTTACGACATGATTGTCGACCCTCGACCATTGCGTGTGGGCGAAAAGACCGCAGGGCTGTGGATTGCGCCCTATATCGATACGCAGGACGTCTATCACCAGCCGACCCGGGTGTTTTTTGTTGTTAAACCGTCAGCGTGGGGACAACCGCGCGTTCACTAACGTATTCCCCCTGTAAAGGGGGCTTTTTCAACATCCGGTTCTATCACGCGTGCCCTGAAACGTGAAAAGGGATGGGCGGTAGCGTGTCCTGAGATGCATGCTGCACCAGGCCAGATCCAGATAAGGAGACCGTCGAATGAAAGCGAATAAGTCGGGTGAGTCAGGAAATTTCGTGGTGCTGGCTGAAAGTCAGGAAGAGCTGGGGTGTGGCAAAACGGCTATAGGTGTTGAGGTTGTGCGGGTGTTTCTGGCGCACGCTGATGTCAGCCAGCTTAAAGAACAGTACAGCGGTAAGGCGGGTACTGACTTCATTGGGGCCGTACCCACGCATGTTTGCCGCGATACGGTACTGACCAACGCGGAGGGCTATGCGGCGCACATTGACGGCTCACTACGCGTGCTGCAGGCGCTATGGGTGCTGTTCGCGGTGCTCTTTGCGGGGATGGCCTTCATTATTGGGCACCGCCCGTATGTTTGCCTGAGCGCGCGCCCATCGTCGTTGGCGGCATCGACCTCTGCGAAGGGTGACCATCCAGGGGGGAGCCATGAGTAGCCCGATGGACGCGGTGACGCGCACGGTCAATGCGTTGGTCACCGCGCTGAAAATGCCCGATGACTCAGCGAAAGCCAATGATATTCTCGGGCAGATGCACTTCCCGCAGTTCAGCCGGCTGTTGCCATATCGTGATTATGACGCCCAAACCGGGCTGTTCATGAATGACAAAACGATGGGCTTTATGCTGGAAGCCCAGCCCATCAATGGCGCGAATGAGACCATTGTTTCGTCACTCGAAAACCTGATGCGCACCAAACTGACCCGGGAGGTACCGCTGGCCATCCACCTGGTGTCCAGCCCTCTGGTGGGGAAGGACATCCAGTACGGTCTGCGCGAACTGTCCTGGACCGGCGAAGAGGCCGACAAATTCAACGCCATCACACGTGCCTATTACCTGAGAGCAGCGGAAGAGGGTTTTCCCCTGCCCGAACATCTTAATCTGCCGCTGACACTGCGTAATTACCGCGTCTATTTCTCCTGCTGCGTTCCTCGCAAACGGGGCAGCAAGGCCAGCGTGATGGAGCTGGAGAACCAGGTCAAAATCATCCGCGCATCCCTGCAGGGAGCACAGATTGTGACCCGGGGCGTGGATGCCGATGCCTTCATACGCATCGTGGCGGAAATGGTGAACCACAACCCGGATGCGCTGTACACCAAGGAACGTGAGCTCGACCCGCTCAAGGATCTGAACTATCAGTGCGTGGATGACGGCTTTGACCTGAAGGTTAAAGCGGATCACATGACGCTGGGCCTGCGTGAGAACGGGAAAAACAGCGCGGCACGTATCATGAACTTCCAGCTGACCCGCAACCCGGAGATGGCGTTTCTGTGGAATACGGCCGACAACTATAGCAACCTGCTGAGTCCGGAGCTGTCTATCTCCTCTCCGTTTATTCTGACCTTGGTCCTGTCGGTAGAAGACCAGGTGAAGTCCCAGAATGAGGCGAACCTGAAGTTTATCGACCTGGAGAAAAAGTCTAAAAATAGCTACGCCAAATTCTTCCCGGGCGTGGTGCAGGAGGCGAAGGAATGGGGTGACCTGCGTCAGCGGCTGGCCTCGGGCCAGTCGTCACTGGTGAGCTATTTCCTGAACATCACTGTTTTCTGCCGGGATGAGCAAGAAACCGCGCTTAACGTGGAACAGGACGTGCTGAACAGCTTCCGTAAAAACGGATTCGAGCTCATTCCCCCGCGTTTTAACCAGATGCGTAATTTCCTGGTTAACCTGCCGTTCACCGCCGGTGGCGGTCTGTTTAAGCAGCTGAAAGCGTCCGGCGTCGTGCAACGTGCCGAAAGCTTTAACGTGGCCAACCTGTTGCCGGTGGTGGCTGACAGCCCGCTGGCCCCTTCTGGACTGCTGGCACCGACCTACCGCAACCAGCTGGCGTTTATTGACCTGTTCAGCAAGGGGATGGGCAACACCAACTTCAATATGGCGGTCTGCGGCACGTCAGGAGCCGGGAAAACCGGTCTTATCCAGCCGCTTATCCGCAGCGTGATTGACTCCGGTGGGTTTGCGGTGGTGTTTGATATGGGCGATGGCTACAAATCCCTGTGCGAAAACATGGGTGGTGTGTACCTCGATGGCGAAAGCCTTAAATTCAACCCGTTTGCCAACGTCACCGACGACACCATTGATGAAATGGCCGAGCGCCTGCGTGACCAGTTGTCGGTAATGGCCAGCCCCGACGGCAGCCTGGACGGGGTTCATGAAGCGCTGTTGCTTAAGGCGGTAAAAGCCACCTGGCTGTCGAAGAAGAATCAGGCGCGTATTGATGACGTGGTGGACTACCTCATTATGTCCCGCGACAGCGAAGAGTATGCCGGCTCACCCACCCTCCGCAGTCGCCTGGACGAAATGGTGGTATTGCTCACTCAATACACCCGCGATGGCGTGTACGGCAGTTACTTCAATTCCGATGAACCGTCGCTGAGGGATGATTCGCGGATGGTGGTGCTGGAGCTGGGCGGACTGGAAGACCGACCATCATTGTTGGTTGCCGTGATGTTCTCGCTCATTCTCTATATCGAAAACCGCATGTACCGCACGCCACGCAGCCTGAAAAAGCTCAATGTCATTGATGAAGGCTGGCGCCTGTTGGATTTCAAAAATGAGAAGGTCGGGAAGTTTATCGAAAAAGGGTACCGGACCGCCCGCCGCCATTCGGGCTCATACATCACCATCACCCAGAACATCGTCGACTTCGACTCGGACACCGCTTCCACTGCGGCGCGGGCGGCCTGGGGCAACTCGTCGTACAAAATCATCCTCAAGCAGTCAGCCAAAGAATTTGCCAAATACAACCAGCTTTATCCGGACCAGTATTCGCAGATGCAGCGTGACATGATCGCCCGTTTCGGCAACGCAAAAGACCAGTGGTTTAGCAGTTTTATGCTGTCGGTGGAGCACCTCACGTCCTGGCACCGGCTGTTTGTCGACCCGCTTAGCCGGGCAATGTATTCGTCAGACGGACCGGACTTTGAGTTTGTGCAGCGCCGTCGACGAGAGGGATTAACCATTCACGAAGCCGTCTGGGAATTGGCCTGGAAGAAGTCCGGTCCGGAAATGGCTTCGCTGGAAAAGTGGTTGCAGGAGCATGAGGGGATAACCCTTTGACAGCAAATCGTTCTGAAAAGCCAGAGATACATGGAGTATCTGCGAACTGTGACTGTGTATCAAATCCCTGCCAGCGGTTGCGCGGGCCATTAAGAAGGAAACATCTATGTTTGTGAAGAGAAAAACCTTTGATGCCTGCTTTCATCAGCTCACCAGTTGCAGGTTCTTATTGTCCGCCAATCAAGAAACGCTTGGGCAGTTGCGCTCGGCGGCGGGTGAAGGGGGGCGGTCTATAAACGCATCCTTGAATGTCGCGAAATGGCTGCCAGGGTTCGTCGTATCACGACGCCAGACAGTGACCAAAGCAGTCTGCTTGACCATCTGGCTTATATGGACGGATGGCTATTGCACCTGGCGAACGCATTGCCGCTAACCGGGTATATACGGCAAATGCTGCAAGCGGTGTTGAAAGACGATGTTACCAAGCTGTACGACGGTGGGCACTGGTTGGCAATGGTGATGGAACAGCAGACTAAGCTCCGGGAACGGATGCGCATTGCAGGAGTGGAAGCGTGAAAAAAACAACGGTACTCGCGGTGTCACTCATCTCTGGCACGCTGCTCGCCAGCGCCGGGATCAGTTGGTTGACCTGTCGCCTGAATGCCCCTGTGGTGGTGGCATTTAACATGAAATCTACAGTGGATGCCTTCTTTGAAAGCGCCACACGCCGGTCGCTGGACGAGGCGCAGACCAAGGCGCTGTCAGAGCGCTTTAATGCCGCGCTCGAAGCCAGCCTTCAGGATTGGCAGACCCGTCACAACGGCCTCATCCTGGTGGCGCCGGCGGTGGTGCAGGGTGCACCGGACATCACCCGAGACATCCAGAAGGACGTTGCCCGCCGGATGAAGGCATCGTCATGAGGGCGGTCGTTGCCCTGAGCCTGACGTTGTTTGCGGGCAGCGCACTGGCCACGGATTTGGGGACGTGGGGAGACCTCTGGCCCGTGGCCGAGCCGGACATGTTGAGCGTTATCGAGCAGCGGCTGCAGTCCCTGAAGCAGTCCGGGAAGATGGACAAAAAGATGACGGAGTTTAAAGATCGCGTGGTGCGCAATAGCCAGCGGCCGCCGACGGTGGAAGGGATAACGCGGGCCTTGCGCTACGAACGGCGCTGGTTCGACCCGAGTATCCGCCTGGACAAAGACGTGTCCGATCATCAAGGTCGGGTGTTTGCCTGGGCCGGTGAGGTCTTTAATCCCCTGAACGTGGTGCCGTTCAACGAGACCCTGATTTTCATTGACGGCGACGACACAGAGCAGGTGTCCTGGGTGGCGCGCCAGAAACCGGCGACGCTGATTTCCCGCATCATTCTGGTGAAAGGCAACATCCCGGAGACATCGGAAAAGCTCGATAGCCGTATTTTCTTCGACCAGAACGGAGCACTGACGACTCGCTTCGCCATCAGCGAAGTGCCGGCCCGCGTGACGGCAGCGCCCAGCGGACTGCGCCTGAAGGTGGAAGTTATCCCGCCCGAGATGACGCAGTACGACAGCCAAGGAGCAACGCATGAGTAAGGTGCTGGTCCCCCTTTTGGGTCTGTTATTGCTGGGGTTGAGCAATGGGGTGATGGCGGTGCCGGGCGCAGGAGCTGTGGCTTGTGAGGGGCGGTTTGTTAATCCGATCACCGATATCTGCTGGCGCTGTATGTTTCCGTTGTCGCTCGGCAGTGTGCAGGTGACCGGTGGTGATCTGCCGGACACGCCCAACCCTGCCAGTCCCATTCAGTTATGCCCGATGCCGCCGCCGATATTCCAACGCATCGGACTGGCCATCGGGTTCTGGGAGCCAATGGCCATGACGGACGTGACCCGCTCACCGGGCTGCATGGTCAATCTCGGCGGGTTCTCCATTAATCTCGGCAAAATGGGTATGGGCACCACGAAGAAGGACGACAAGCAGGTCAACGGCGCGTTCTACCATGTGCATTGGTACAAATACCCGCTGACCTACTGGCTCAACATCATCACCTCAATGGGGTGTTTGCAGGCCGGTGACCTGGATATCGGGTATCTGTCCGAGATTGACCCCACCTGGGGCGACAGCGCCCTGACGTCCATTCTGAACCCGGAAGCGGTGATTTTTTCCAACCCGATAGCTCAAGGGGCCTGCGCGGCGGACGCCATTGCCAGCGCGTTGGGCATGCCGCTCGACCCGCTGTTCTGGTGTGCCGGCTCGCAGGGCTCGATGTACCCCTTTAACGGCTGGGTGAGCAATGAGTCCAGCCCCCTGCAGTCGTCGGTGCTGCTCAGCGAACGGATGGCGTTCAAGCTGCACCGGCAGGGACAGGTGTTGGAAAGCATCGGCGCAGATCGTGCGGTCTGTCATCAGTATCCGTCGCCCATCATCCCGAAATCGCGCTGGCGCTATCAGATGGTGAACATGATCCCCGATGTGCTGCAGTGCCATCCCTTCGGGCGCACCGTGATGCGCTGGGAGGTCGGACACAATCTTCCATCAACGCGGAAAAGCTACGGCTACTTGTTGTGGCGCAAACGCAACTGCGTCTTCCTCTGAGAAAGGATCTGCTGATGAATACCCTACACCGACTGGCGGCAGCGATATGGCTGTCGGCCTGCTTCGCCCCTGCGCTGGCCGCCGGGATACACGAGGACAACCGTGAGTTTATGCGCCAGCAGGAGAATCTGAGTGACCAGCTGCGCCGTCAGGACAATGCGCCGCTGCGTCAAATGCTGGAGCAGCAGGTACGCCAGAACCCCCTGTACGGGGGAGACCGGCAGTTTATCGACGGCCTGAAACAAGAACAGATGGACGCCCAATCCGATAAACCGGCGCAGGGTGCGCTCTACTTCGTGTCGTTCTCCATTCCCGAAACCGGCCTTAAACGCATGCTGTCGGAAGCCCGCCGTTTCGGTATTCCGGCGACGCTCAGGGGTATGGTGCAAAACGACATGAAAACCACTGCCAACGCCATCATGGCGCTGGTCAAAGACGGTAGCACCGACGGGGTGGCGATTGATCCCACCCGCTACCGTCAGTACGGCATCACCAGCGTGCCGTCTCTCGTGGTGTTCTGCCCGGCGGGTCATGATGTTATCCGGGGCAACCTGCGGCTCAAAGAGGCGCTGGAGAAAGTGGTCGAAAATGGAGACTGCCGGGATAAGGCCCGCCGGTTGCTGGAAGAAGGAGCGAAGAAATGAGCCGCGTGTGCCTGGTTTCTGTGGCCGTGCTCCTCATGGCGGGGATCGCCAACGCGAACGCACAAACCGATGCGGATGCGCAGTACAAAGCCGGGGCTGATTTTGCCCGTGAGATAAAGGGCAAGGGCGACAGCAGCCTGAACAACTTTAATCCGGGCAACAGTATCCCGAATTACACCGATTCCCCCGGCGAGAAAAATTACTACGGCGGCGTGAAGGCGACCAGCGATGGCACACTGAAAACCGACGGCGGTAACGCCTGGAGCCAGACCGAGGCGGGGAAAGCGGTGACCGACTCCATGATGAAGAACCCGAAGGAACCGATTTTACCGGATGCGCCGTTCATTCAGTCCGGTAAGGATGTTCAATCCCGGGCAGACACCATTATCGGTAAAACGGGACAGATGCAGTGTGAAGCACAACAGATCAACCGCAGTGAATTCACCAATTATAGCTGCGAACGGGACGTTCAGGTTGAGCGGGCGTGTACGCGAACGGCTGAGTTGACCGGCGGCTGGTCGGGGAGCACGGAGCAGAAGTCTTTTGAGGTGACGTTATCTGAGCAGCCGTTCAACATTTACGGAGGTGCCGTTCATATCACGATCACCCCGCCCGTCAGTGGGAAAATCATCCGGGCGACGTACAGATATCCACGCGTCGCCGGGAACCAGCGCACTGATATAAGTGTATTGGGCACGTCGCTTTATTATCACGGATGGACCGAGCAAAGCGGGACTGATTTCTGGCCCTCACAGGTCGATCTGGTGGCTGGCCAACCCTTTGAGGTTTCGCACGGAGACCGTAAATACAAGCGGGTCAGGGGCGGCGTGCTGATCAAGCATAAATCACCTATCCCAGCCACGCTCCATTTTGATCTCCAGGTGGATACGCGCATATTCACGCCCCGCGTGGCGTGGACCGAGCATTGCCCTTTCAACAAGGATGAGGGACGTCAGTCAAATACTGAGTGCCTTCAACCAGGAGGCGAAAGGACCCTTAGCGTAGAGGGCAAACAGTATTCCATCAACCAGGCGTGCTGGCAGTTCAAAGACACCTATATAACCCAGCTGGCCGATGGGGGGAGCTGTCAAAAGTATATGGGTAACCCCGCTTGCACGCTTGCGTCTCGCACCTGCGCTTTCAACACGGAAGACGGAGGTGGCTGCCTGCATGAATACGTCAGCTACTCCTGTGAAACCCGCACCACCGGCAAGGTGATGATTTGTGGCGGCGACACCTTCTGTCTCGATGGTGAATGTGAGAGTGCACAGCAGGGAAAAAACAATGATTTCGCGCCGGTGGTGTCTGCGCTGGCCGCCCTCGCCGCAGCCGGGAAAGACGTGGCGGCCCTCAACGGCGTGAATGTGCGCGCGTTCACCGGCAGCGCGAAGTTCTGTAAGAAGTTTGCGGTCGGCTTCAGCAACTGCTGCAAGGACTCGGGCTGGGGGCAGGATATCGGAATTGCCAGCTGCAGCACCGAAGAGAAAGCGCTGGGCAAAGCCAAAGAGAAGCAACTCACCGTCAGCGTCGGGGAGTTCTGCTCGAAGAAGGTGCTGGGCGTGTGCCTGGAGAAAAAGCGCGGTTACTGCCAGTTCGATTCAAAACTGGCCCAGATTGTTCAGCAACAAGGTCGCAATGGTCAGTTGCGTATCGGCTTCGGGGCGGCCAAAAGCCCGGACTGCCGAGGCATCACCCAGACCGAGCTCCAGCAGATTAAATTCGACAATATCGACTTCTCTAACTTCTTTGAAGATTTGCAAAAAAACCAAAAAATCCCCGACAACAACGCGCTGACGGAACGTGTCCGTGAGCAGATAGCCACTCAGTTGCAGAATAAGTAGGCGGACACTTGAAAAAACGACTCTCCGTGACGGCGGCCGCTCTGTTGCTCAGCCTGCCGGCGCTGGCGAAGGATGCCGGCTGGCAGTGGTACAACGAAAGCCTGAAGCGGCAAACGGAAGAACCGCCCACGGCCACGGTACCGCCCGCACAACCGGACATCATGGAAAAACTGGCCACGTTGCAACAGGCCACTAAACGGGCGATGTATGAAGCCATCCTGTACCCGAACGTGGAAAACTTCACCCGCTATTTCCGGCTGCAGAATTACTGGACGCAGCAGGCCGGATTGTTCTCGATGAGCGCCAAAAAAGCCATGCTGGCGCACCCGGAACTGGACTACAACCTGCAGCACAGCCACTACAACGGCACCGTGCGCAATCAGCTGGCGGCGGATTTTGTCGACCAGCGGCGGGCCATCGAAGCACTGGCCCAGCAATACGGGGTGATGTTTTTCTACCGGGGGCAAGAACCCATCGACGGACAGCTGGCGCAGGTGATCAAGAACTTCCGCGAAACCTACCACCTGAGCGTTATTCCGGTGTCCGTGGACGGCATCATCAACCCGCTGTTGCCCGACAGCCGCGTTGACGCTGGCCAGGCAGAGCGGCTAGGTATTCTTCACTTCCCGGCGTTGATGCTGGCCGATCCGAAAAGCGGCACCGTGAAGCCCGTTTCCTACGGGTTTATCAGCCAGGACGACCTGGCCAAACAGTTCCTCAATGTTTCCACCGATTTTGCCCCCAACTTTTAGTTTTCGGAGAGTCTGTATGCGTAAATTCCGCTTTCGTCTGCCTGAGTTTGACAACGTCGGGCTGTGGATACTGACACTGGGCGTCTGGTTTTACATTGTTTCCCGCCTGATCCGCCCCAATCCATCAATGGCCATTTTGTTGGCGCAGATTATCGGGTTGTCGCTCAGCCTGTGGGGAGTCTACCGCATCCTCAATGTTTGGATTGCTCGGGCACGGGCAGCAGAGAAGGATGCTGTCGACCGTAGAACATCAACAGGAGCTGAACATCATGAAGGTTAAGCCACTGTTACTGCTGACTATACTGTGTGTCTGCCCTCCGGGCATTCAGGCAAACACGATGGACCAACTTCAATCGTTATGGAATCCAAAAGGGCTTGGCGCTGCCGTACCCGAAATCAATAACGAAACCCCAGCATCTGCCCCAGTGGCGGTCATCTCTGTTCCTTCCGGTCAACCGGTCTGGTTACGACTGAGTAACGGGCAGAAGGCTAACCTGGCGGAATGGAAGGTGGTGCTGTTTATGCAGGGGAGTTGCCCGTATTGCCACAAATTCGACCCGGTGTTGAAGTCGCTGTCTGAACGCGTCGGATTTGGCGTGATGGCCTACACCATTGATGGGCACGTCGACGAAGCGTACCCCGAAGCCCTGCCGGTGCCGGCAGATGTTATGCGGACATTCTTCCTCAACCTGCCGGTCGCCACCCCCACCACGTTTCTGGTTAACGTGAACACCCTGGAAGCGTTGCCGCTGTTGCAGGGGGCCACTGACGAACAGGGCTTTATGGCTCGTCTCGATACCGTGCTGCAGATGCGTCAGGGAGGGCGTGCACTATGATGAAAACCCCACTGGCCGCCCTGTGTGCGGTGCTGCTGACGTTGTCGGTGACGGTATCGGCTGACGTGAACAGCGATATGAATAACTTTTTTAACAAACTCGGATTTGATTCCAACACCAGTCAGCCCCAGGTCTGGCAAGGGCAGGCGGCTGGTTACGCCTCCGGCGGGTCGCTGTATGCCCGCACCCAGGTGAAAACCATCCAGCTGGTCTCGATGACCCTGCCGGACATTAACGCCGGCTGCGGCGGTATCGATGCCTACCTGGGCTCGTTCAGCTTCATCAACAGCGAGCAGCTGCAGCGGTTCGCCAAACAGATCATGTCCAATTCGGCCGGGTACTTCTTTGACCTCGCCCTGCAGACCACAGTACCGGAAATCAAAACCGCCAAAGATTTTCTGCAGAAAATGGCCAGCGACATCAACAGCATGAATCTCAGCTCCTGTCAGGCCGCGCAGGGCATTGTCGGCGGGCTGTTCCCGCGCACGCAGGTTTCCCAGCAGAAGGTCTGCCAGGACATTTCCGGGGAGAGCAACATGTTTGCCGACTGGGCGGCCTCACGGCAGGGCTGTACCGTGGGCGGCAGCATGGACAAGGTCCGTGATAAAGCGAGCGATAAAGATAAAGAACGCATTACAAAAAACATCAATGTTATCTGGAGTGCGCTCGGTAAAAACCGGATGTTTGACGGCAACAAGGAACTGAAAGAGTTCATCATGACCCTGACCGGCACGATGGTGTTTGATGAAAACGGCAACATTACCCCGCTGCCCGCCAGAACCACAGACCGTGACCTGATACGCGCCATGATGGAAGGCGGCTCGGGGCGAGTGTACCACTGCAACGACAGCGACAAGTGCCTGAAGGTGGTGGCGGATTTGACGGTCACCATCAGCCAGAAAAACGCGCTCAAAAATCAGATTAAAGACATCCTCGCCGGCATTCAGAACAAGGCCGTGACCGATGAGAAGCTCACCGAAAAAGAGAAGGGCTTCATCACCAGTACCACCATCCCGGTATTTAAATACCTGGTCGATCCGCAAATGCTGGGGGTGTCGAACAGCCTAGTATATCAGCTGACCGATTACATCGGTTACGACATCCTGCTGCAGTACATTCAGGAACTGGTTCAACAAGCCCGGGCGATGGTGGCCACGGGGAATTATGACCAGGCAGTGATTGAGAGCATCAACAACAATCTCAACGAAGCGACTCGCCAGATAGCGTCATTCCAGACGCAGGTACAGGTCCAGCAGGATGCGTTGCTGGTTGTAGATCGGCAGATGAGCTACCTGCGCCAGCAGGTCTCGGCCCGCATGTTGCAACGCTACCAGAATAATTACCACTTCGTGGGGGCGCGCTGATGCAGGAAATCTATGTCATTGCCGGTGGTGATTGGTTGCGGGGGACACTCAATGCCATCGTGACCTTCATGAACGGCGACAGCTGGGCGACGATACAGCACATGGTTATTGCCTTTTCAGTGATCCTTGTCGCAGTGAGCTGGATACGTCGCCACAACGTGATGGATATGGTGGGCTGGGCCGGGGTGATGGTACTTATATCCCTGCTGGTCGGGGTGCGCACGCCGGTGCAGATCATCGACAACAGCGACCTGACGCGGGTTTATCAGGTGGACAACGTGCCGGTGGGGCTGGCGCTGCCCGCCTCACTGACCACCAAAATCGGCTATGCCCTGGTGCAGGGCTATGAAATGGTGTTTTCGCAACCCGACAGCGTCACCTACAGCAAGACCGGGATGATATTTGGGGCGAATCTGGTGTCGCGCAGTACTGACTTTCTGTCACAGAACCCGGAAATCACCACGCTGTTCACCGACTACGTCCAGAACTGCGTGATGGGCGATATTTTTCTGAACGGGAAATACAGCATGGAAGACCTGATGAACAGCCCCGACCCCTACACGCTGATTTTCTCCCGGCCTAGCCCGCTGCGCGGTGTGTTCAACGACAAAAATCAGTTCCTGACCTGTGAAGAAACGGCCGCCGTTATCAAGCCGAAACTGGCGCTCGATACTCAGACCGGCGGCAAGACCTGGAGCTACTATGTGCGTCAGGCGTTTGGTGGCCGCCCGAATCCGGATGCGCTGTTTAGCCAGATGGTGGGCGATAGCTACAGCTATTTCTACGGGGCTGGACAGGGTGCCGCTCAAATTATGCGTCAGAATGTCACCATGAACGCGGTACGCAACGGCATCATGAGCTACGCGGCCCGTAACGGCGACACCGCGAGCCTGCTCAACATCTCCACCACCTCGTCGATGGAAAAACAACGACTGGCGCATGCCACTGTCGGACAGGTGGCGCTGCGCTCCCTGCCGATGTCGCAAACGCTGATTGTGGGGCTGACGATAGGTTTGTTCCCGCTGATGATCTTAGGCGGAATGTTCAATGCCGTGACGCTGAACGTGCTCAAGGGCTACGTGCTGGCCATCATGTGGGTGCAGAGCTGGCCGCTGTTGTATGCCATCCTGAACAGCTGTATGACTTTTTACGCCAAAGCTAACGGCTCGCCGGTGGTGCTGTCTGAACTCTCGCAGGTGCAGATTAAATATTCCGACCTTGCCACCACGGCCGGTTATCTGTCGATGCTAATCCCGCCCCTGGCGTGGGGCATGCTCAAGGGACTCGGGGCGGGCTTCTCGAACCTGTACAGCCATCTGGCGTCCTCAGCCATCAGCCCAGCAGCCACGGCAGCTTCCGGCGCGGTCGACGGAAACTACTCCTACGCCAATATGCAGACCGAGAACGTCAGCGGCTACAACTGGAACACCAACAGCTCGACGGTGTTTGGGCAAATGAGCCAGCAGTTGGGGAATGGTGCAATGACCACCCGCACCCGTGGCGGCGATACGGTGCTGGACAGCTCCGGGGCCATGTCAAAACTGCCGGTGGATGTTAATGTGTCACGCCAGATTGCGAGTGCGCAGCAGCAAATGGCCCGGGAATCTGAGTCTCAGGCGCAGACGGCAATGAGCGGGTTTAACAACAGTATCAGCAGTGCCTGGAACTCCCTGC
>NZ_CP189880.1:0-146952 GCF_052050035.1 Symbiopectobacterium purcellii | reverse complement strand
GTGTTTGCCCGAACAACGTGAGGGAGCAACTTTCGAGTGCCCGGCTTTAGCCGGCACGAAACTTACTCCCTTTTTAAAGGGCTTACTTTGTTCAGGAATAACGTTCGAAATTAACTGATATCTCAGGGCGGTTTTCGAAGTTAATAGGAGAGTACGAAGTTAATGAGTTAAAAGCAGGCCATCAGTTTGCCATCATCTCATCACTGCTGCTCTGAACTGGAAAATTGCCTCAGAATAACGGTGTCCGGGATGATAAAAATTGCCTTTTCTGATGCAGCAGCAACACAAAAACCGCGCCAGGGCACGGTTAAAAAGAAAGAGGACGGGGATTAGAGTATACCAGCGCGCTCGAGCAGCAGTTTATAGTAGGCTTCCGGATCGGTGTTCAACAGGGCCGGGTGCTCCCGACTGACCTCCATCTCCAGCGCGTTAACTTGATGCGTCATCACCTTGCCACTGGTAGACCAGGCGACAAAGGCCTGATAGAGCGGATTCTGGCGTTTGCGCTTCGCTTTGCCCAACTCACTGACATTCGCCTGCAAGCCATCCAGTATCAGATCCAGACGTTCCGCCTCACGGTTTTCCAGGCCGTCCAGCCCCTGCTGCAGCTCCCGGACCTTTGCCTGTTTATCCCGGGCCAGGTCAGGAGAAACCACCCAGCGTTTGATTTGCTTCAGCCGGTTGCGCAGGCTGTGTCTGTCTTTCAGGTCGATGCCGATACGCTCGACACGCAACAGGTGACGCTCGTATTTTTTACGCAGGCTCTCTGTCAGGCCATTCCGGATGGCCCACTGACGGAACTGGCCCAGCCAGTGCCGGATTTCCTCCACCGCAATTCCCCGGGAGGTGAAGAACTTTTCGGTCAGCCACAGGCGCAACGGCTTGTTCTGGCCCGAATCCGTATCCTGCCCGCGTAAGGCAATCACGTAACCCAGTTGCTCCTGCACCGAAAGGGCATGTAACGGGCTGTCATAGGCTTTACGTCCGTTACCGTAGACGTGCAGGCATCCCATTGCGGCGGCAATTTGTTCAAACGGCACCATGACTTCGAAAGCATAGTCACTGTCCGGGTTATAATCGCAGTTGGCCGCCAGTGCCATGGAGAGTGCATTCAGGGCCTCACGGCTCTCCGAACGGGCAGAAAGACGCATCGGCTTTGGCAAAAAGTGCGGATCGTTACGACGGGTATAAGGCACATATCCCTGCTGGCGCAGCGCGATCAGATCGGGATTACGATGCCAGTCATGGCTGCTCAGACGCGCCACGACCTTTGCCGCCATACCGCGCGGAACAGCACAGCTAAGCGTCGGCTGGTAGCGGCGATGAATTTTGGATTTCCCTTTGCGCAGCGTATTGGACAACCCGCGCCGGGAAATAACAGAGATATCAGGCTGGACCTGAGAAAGAATGGCGTCAACCAAACCTGCCCGCGCTTATGTTGCACGGAAGGAGTAATGTACACAGAAGGTATTGAACTTTTCTGAGCATAGAACTATACTCCCTGCATAGAGCAACCGCTTCTATACAGTTTAGGTAAGCCCCGTTAATCTTATCCTTCCGCCAAGAATAGAAAGATTATCGGGGTTTTGTCTTTTCTGGCTCCGGGCACATTCCATCAGAACCAGTTTCCTGCCACCTTGCGGCGTGGCCAGCCAAAATTCTGTTAAAACGACCAGTAATCTAGCATTCAAATCGATAACTGGCAATAAAGTAAAGACTTTACCCCAGCAAGCCTCTCTGTTGAAATTCCAGTTCAATCAGTTTTTCAACAAATTCAGCCTGAGTAACCCCTTCCTCGTCACACACCTTTATCATTATATCTTTCAAAGGATTGCGAACAAAAACCTTTACTTCTTTATGGGTTACTCTTTTCCGAGCAATCGCTGCCAGCTGTTTTTCTGAAGCCGACATCGGATTGCCTTTACGATAAGAACGCTTTACTTTCGATGAGGAAGTCACTGCATTTTCAGCTTGCGACATCTCTGCATCCTCAAGGGTCAAACAAGGATCGTTCCGCAGAGGATACTACAGATTCCTGAAATCAGCGACTTAACTTTACATCAAACTGTGAGCCACGTTGGCGCGCGGCCCATAGGGGGGAGAAAAAAGCAATAACCTCAGAAATACTGTTCGGATGTGTTAACCAGAAACGCCGGAGATGGGGAAAACTTGCTTTTACCCTTCTCCTGGGTTGGACAACTGAGCACAACGAAGGCGTCAGTATCTTTTAGCTGTATTAGATAGCGCGTCGCCAGGTGGTGGACACCGTATTACTTTTTGGTATCACCGACAGCATGATTGATGGCCTGCTGCAGGGCCTCCGCGCTGGTGTATCCAGGGATAACCGTCACGTTATCAGCATTGGCGCCGGTTGACGGTAAAACCACCAGAGCAGGCGTACCACTGAAGCCCAACTGTTGGAGGGCATTAATGCCCTCCAGCGTTCCCTGAACATCAGGTGCTGTCTTCGCATCAAATTTCACGGCTTTTGCCGCCGCGCTGATATCAGCATCGGTCAGCTTGCCCTCGTTGTTTTACTGTTCTGGTGTTGTAAGCGGCAAGCCGCCAACGTTTGGGAAAACCTTTGGCGAGTAACAGAGCAATCGGAGTTCCATGCTTTGTTACTCGCCAGTGTCTCATTCGCCTGGATATTGTCCTTGCTCTACGGGCTGGTTAAACAACCGGGTTACCTGCTAGTGCAGCGGCGGCCTGCTTTTCCTCATACGCCTGCCTGCGCTGGTTGCGCCCCCGCTCCTGCGCAATACGCTTCACCGCATACTCTGCTTCACTCGCGCTCACCTGTGCCACAGGCTCACCCGCAAGGCTCAGCCGCCACGCTTCCGCCACCATGCTCTGCAAATAAATTTCCGAGCGAGTGATGGCCGACAGGCAGCGCTTAAGCTTTTTCATGGAGATGTCCAGGCCACGTGCGCGGATATCGGCTGCCATCATTTCCCGCGCATGAATGGGCAACAGCTGCGGCGCCCCATTAACCACCAGAGCCGGCCAACAGTGTTGTATGACCGCCACCGCGTCCGCCAGCGGCATGATGTTGATGAACGTCGGCTGCACAGCCTTCTGCTTTTCTGCCTGTTTGGCTGCTTTCTCCTGCTCGGCCCGTAATCGCACCTTCTCTACCCGGCGCGCTGCTTTTGCAACTGCCCGGTCGGCTTTCTCTTGTTCTTCCATTGCCTGTTTTTTTACTTTCCAGGCCGGCGGCGGGCTGTCACTGGCATTCACCACCACTGTTTTTTTTCGCGTCACCACCGGGGGGTATCCACCCGGGGCGAGTTGTGCTCAGTTGAGGCTGCAGGTTTTTCCGAGGGCACCTTACGGCGCAGTGTCAGTGTGGGACGGCCCTGTTATTTCATGTTGTTTCTCTCCGCATCGCTCAATGCTGCTAATGCCGTTACTTTACCTTATCTTTCTGGTCGTTGCGTTACATCGCAATCAGCCCCAACACCGCCAGATGCACGGTGTAGAACAGCGGGAAAAAATCCCGGGGCCAGAAGCGGGAGACCAGACGACAGGTGCAGCTCAGCACTGTCAAGGTGACGCCCGGTATCACCAGACCCGCTATCACCATCGCCGCACCGTCGCCGGCGTTCAGCGCCAGTATCACCAGCGCCAGGCAGCACGCCAGTCCGGTGCGGGTGGTGCGCCTGGCCGTCATGCACACTCCGTAGGCCAGTAACAGCATCATGATGCCGGCAAGGCCATAGCTGAAGTACGAAAATGGAAGCCACGCCAGAACCAGTCCCAGCGACAGTGGCCACACGCGGGGACCGTGCTGCTGCATCAGCGCCAGCACCTGCCCGCTGACCGCAAAGGCAAACAGGATATTGCCCTCATACGGCTGCAGCCCGGCGAGTATACAGCCGCCCTGTGCCACCACGGCCCACACCCACAACCGGTTCAGCGAAGACTGACGGATGCGCGGATGGCGGGCCAGATTGATCGCCCAGACCAGGCCGAACAGCGGGAAAGCACCCCGCCCAAGCAGCCGTAGCGCGTCGTTGTCGAGCCCGAACAGCAGACTGGTGTGGTCGGCCACCATCAGTAGCAGCGCCACGGTTTTAATCAGGTCGATTTGCCCCGGCGTCCAGACCATCAGCCGTTGCAGCCAGTTATCCATGACCACCACCAGGGGAAAGAAAACGTTATCCTCTGCCCGCATATCAGTCTCCGCTCAGTGTTTTTTCCCGGTCGAGGTCACGCACCACCTCGCGCTCCATCTGTTGCAGGCGTTCACGTTGCACGCTCTCGTGCACCACCTGTGCCACCGCGTCATTGCGGCGGCGCTCCTCATGATTGTCCGGTACCCTGACCGCGTCAGGGGTGAGGTCCTGCGTGCGTTCCAGCTCTCGCGCCACTTCCCGTACAGGGTCTGTGCCTTCCCTGCCCTTATCACCGCTGCGCGCCATTTCCCGTACCGCCTGCGCGGCCCGTTCTTCCCTTTCGCGGCGCTGCTGTTCGGCCTGCGCCTGCTGCGCCACCACCTCCGGCGGCAGCTTTTCGCCATGCTGTGTGCCAGTGACCACATCATCCGATATGCCATCCGCCCAGACCCGGCCCCCGGTGATGGCACCGGGGTTCCAGGGCCGCCCCTCGCTGCCGGGAAGACGTACCACCACGCCGCTGTGCGGATTTTCCCGCGCCAGCTTCACCGCAGCCGGCATATCGGCCGCCAGCAGCGATTCCCCATTACGGCTCACCTGCAGGCCGGCAAACGTGGCTTCCTCACTGCCCATCACGCGCCCTTCGTTCGTCAGCCCACGCACTTCACCCTCACCGGGCATCAGCGAACTCAGCCAGATACCCGCCGGCTTACCGTTGCCGTCAAAGGCCGGCAGCACCACATGGGGCTGCGGATATTTACGACCGGGCGAGATGAAACGTGCCATCGAGCCGTCCGGCGACAATCCAGCCTGTCGCAGCACTGCGCGTCCGGCCGCCACCTCTCCCAGCGGCTTTGCCGTACCCATCAAACGCTCGGCATTACTGACTGCCCGGTCACCGCGAGGCGCCAGAATGTCATGCGCCGTGCTGCGGGCGCGAGATTTTCCCATTGCCTCAACCCAGGCCGCACGGTCGTCGGTGTAAACCTGTACATGCTGCTTCATACGGCTCAGCGCCACGTAGGCCGATTCGAAGCTCACCATGGCTTTTCGTGCTCCTTCGGTGCCCTGCAGGGCAATCACAAACGGCTCACTGGCCCCCTGCGCCCCGTGGGCAGTGACGGCGTAGGCCAGGTCGATATGCTGTTCTGCCCGCTCGGCAGCGGGGTTCACCGTCCGGGTCTGGTGTCCGTCGGACAGCGTTACCCTGTCACCGTCAATCTCGGATACTGTCCAGACGCTGTTGGCCACAAAACCACGCTCATTGTCGCTTTTTGAAAAGCGCATCCGGTCGCCGGGCGACACCGTGAGGGTGTCCGGGCGATACAGCGTCACCCCCTCTGTCGCCGCCTGGGTGGGGGACAGCGAGCGGGTGTTGCCCTGCTCATCTTTCAGGGTGACCAACTGCCCGTCCTTATCTAGGCTGTCAATCCGATAGTAGGTGCTGTCCAGCAGCACCAGATTGTCGTGCGCCGCCTGCCAGGTGGCCATTTTACGCAGTTCACCGTCACGCAGGTTAGCGGAGGTCAGTACCGGTAGCCGGGCCTCCAGCTCACCCAGCTCACCGGCCGCCTGACGAGCCTCATGTATCTGCGCGTTCAGCGCCCGCCGGTCGGCGTTCAGGGTAGTCACCACGATGGTCTGTGCCTGCGCCTGCGGTGTGCGCCCGGCGTAGTCGCGCACGATGGCTTCATAGAGGGTGGCGGGCTGCGCACCGGGCGTCAGGCTCCCGTCGCCCAGACCTTTCTCGATGGCCTTCTCCTGCGCCGCCCCGAACTCCACCACCGAACTCTCCGGCTGCCAGGCACCCGCCTGACGTGGCACCTGTGCAGGGGACACCTGCTCAATGCTGTTGAGGGCGCTGTCGATGTCCCGGTCAATCAAACTGTAGACCGCCGGTTTCAGAGCTGGGGTCTGGCGGACGATCTCCTGCATCACCGCTACGTCGATGGCGCTGCGTTTTTGCAGCAGACGGAACGGTTGGCCAGGTGCGATGGACTGCAACTGTTCAGTGTCGCCACTTAACACCGCCCGTCCGCCGCCCCCGGCGATCAGGCCATAGGCCCGGGCCATATCGGCATTGCCGACCATCGAGCTTTCATCCACCAGGAACAGCACGTTGCGAAAATCCGGCTGTTCGCCGCCGCGCAGCTGCTGTTGCGTGTCGTGAATAAACGCAGCGAGCGTCTGCGACTCCGGCACGCCGGCATCGCGCATTTCGCTCACGGCTCTGTGGGTGGGTGCCACGCCAATGACGCGGGGCTGCTGCTGCTCCGGTAGTGTGTCGATAGCCGACATCACCGCCCGAAATTGGGTGGTTTTACCCACCCCGGCATAGCCCTGCACCAAGGTGAAACGGTCTTTCGAACCCAGTATCATCCGGGTGGCGTTACGCTGACCAAGGGTGAGGCCATCGAGCTGCGCCGCCGGAACCTGTGCCATCAGCGGTTCGACCGCGTCTTTCCCTTCCAGCACATGACGCAGAATACTTTTCTCGGCGTTATAAGATGCACGGGCAACCAGCAGCTGCAGCCCGTTCCCCGGTGAGACCGGCACCGACATCAGCGAACCATCCCGGGTTTGCTGGTCTATCTCCCGCTCAATCGCCGTCAGTCCCGGCCCTGTCGGCGCTGCCTCGCTGGCCGCCGCCATAAGCTGCGGTTTTGTGAAGGCGAGGTTGCGACTTTCCAGTGCAGGGATGGCCAGATGAATGGCCTGCTGCACCGGGGTGTGCAGCGCGTTTTTTTGGTGTGTGAGCGCCTCTTCCAGTCGGTCATGTCCGGACGCTGCCTTGATTTGTGCCGACACCACGCTGAAGGTCGGCTGCCGAGCGAGTTTTTCCGTGGTTTTCGCTTCGGTCTGCGCCGAATACAGCCGCACCTGCGGACCGCTCAGGGCCAGCGTGTTCAGGGTGGAGGTGTCCATCTCCCGCAGGCTCAGCGAGGCAAATACCGTGGCGTTATCACTCACGCTGCTCCCCGGCGATCCCACCCAACCTTGCCCGACTTTCGGCGCCGTAAACGGACTGTCTCCGGACGGCAGCGCCACCGTTCCCTTGCGACCTGGCAGGGTCACGGCTATGCCTTTATCATCCAAGCCGGTGACGGTCACGGTATCGCCCCCCTTAAGCCTTGCGCCTGGCATTTTGCCCAGCACCGCCAGTCGGTCCCCTTCCGACACCGGGATTTGTGTGGCGCGAAGCAACGACCAGCTGCTGTCGAGCGACGCCAGCCGGGTCACCTGACTTTCACCCTGCGCATTGCGCAGCGTCAGGCTGTTATTACGGGCGGTAACGCGTTCTATCACAAACCGTTCATGACGTCGCGCCTGAGCATCCCAACGCTCCATCACCATGCCGTTGCGGTAGTGGTCACGCACCTGCTGATGGCGACTGTCCAGCCACACCGGCTCCAGCGCGGTGATGGTTTGCTCTTTCTCGCCCAGCACGCGTTCTGAGCGCAGGGCATTACGCACCGCACCGGTGAGTGCCGCCTGTTCGCGGGCACCGGTAACCTGTGCCACGCTGTGTTCTCCCTCCCGTATACTGCGGGCAAAGTCGTTGGCCAGCCGGTCATAACGCTGACGCCGGTCAGGCTCGCTGATGACGTCCACCCGGGTTTTCTCCCCCTGCTGCCAGCTCAGCGTATTCACGCCCGTTTCTTTCATCACCGTCAGGGCGCTGCCAGTGCCGCTGCGTTGCCCGCTGTCGGTCATCAATAGCTGCACGTTATGACGCAGGGCGCCATCGAGCAGCGTCAGCGTCTCCTTAAGCGTCAGCTTTTCGCTTTGGTCGACAATCAGCGTGCTGCCCGGTAAAAAGGTCATCCCCTCAGTCAGTGCCCGCCTGTCGGTAATGTATTCCCCGCCAAGCCGCTCATCCTGCGCCAGGCTGCGGGCCGAGCGGCGATCTGCCGCCACTATCTGCACCTCGCGTCCCTGTTCATGCGCCATCATGGCCAGCTCCGCTACACGCTCACGCTGGCCAGCGGCACCCCCTTGCCCGGCCACAATCGCCACCGGCAGACGGTCCTGTGCCAGCACACTGACCGCGTCAGAGTAGGCTCGAGTACGGGGCTGTGCTTTATCCGCAAAGGTATCAATCGGCCCGGCTCGCTGCAGGTCGCGGGTCAGGGCCGCCACAGACAGTTCGTCGAGCACATGAATGTTTGAGGTGAACAGGCCTTTTTCTCTATCGAGCGGAATAAGCTGCTCGTTTTTAATCGCCGACTCGATGCCCTCGCGCGCCTGCGCCACCACTCCCGGCTGCGCGGGCAACTGGCCTATTGTGGTGGCCAGCAATTCAGAGTAGGTGAAGCGCGCCCGCCGGTCGCTCAGCAGGCCGATGGCTAGGCCGACCGACGCGCTGATGTCGACGGCCTCCACGGCCGGGGCCGGGATGTCACCCGACTGCGCACGCTGGTCAGCGTCCTCGCGGTAGCCCCGGATATCGAAGCCGGTGGCTTTCAGTGTGTGCATCCACTCGCTCATCCGTTGCGCTGGATCGACCTTTGCTTTCGAGCGCCGCGTATCCAGCGCGGCCATGTCGCGTGATTTTAGCGACGCATCTTCCCCAACGGCGTCCTTAATCGCCTGAGTGCGACTGGAGAATTCGCCGACCGGCACGTCTTTCAGCTCCCACATGCCGTGCTTGCCTACTACCTCAGTCTCATAGCCCAGCGCCGTGACTTCCTGATGCAACGCGGCGCGGTAAATTTTACCGAAGGCTATCTGGTTGGCGTACACGTTTTCGATGAAGCCGGTTTTGCCGACCTTATCGCTGCTGAGCGTGCGCCAATTATCACCATGCCGGGTGAGGTTGGCCACCACGGCATGGGTGTGCAACTGCGGCTCCTGGTCACGGCTGGTATCGTGGTTAAACAGCGCCATCACCAGATTGCCGGTCAACTCGGTGTGACTTTTACCGTCGCTCATCACCCGCGTAGAGGCCAGTGCCTCCACCTGCTTCACAGCGGTATCCACCGCGTGGTTATGCGCGTCAATCAGCCGCGTGTCACCCCCGAGCATGCCCATCACTGAGATACTTTTGGGCGCGGAGAAGGTCAGGTCGTAGCCCGGACGGTGTTTGTTGGTGCCGTCCTGGGTCCTACTGAGGTCGCTGCCGTCCGGGAGACGCCCTTCGAGCACCTTCGTAAAGACCTTTTGGTCCACCCCGCCGCTCAGCCCCAGCGCTTCAGCGCCCTTTCCGGCCCAGCGCTCACCCATACTGCCGATGACGTAGTAGTTGTCCTTGTCGGTGTAATAATTGCCCGCGCTGCCGGCAGATTTAACCGATCCGATGCTCATCATCAGATGTACCCTCCCGGTTCAAGACCCTTTTCAGGCGAACGATGCACATTGATGTTCACCTCTTCACGGCGCTGCCTATCCTTCCCTGACAGCCCCTCCTGCTCAGCCTGCCAGGCTTCAAAAGCATCCCTGTCCACCACTTCACCGCTGACATTGATACCGGGCGGCAGCTCTTCAGCCTCTTCGGCTTTGCTGACCAGCTCTTGCTCGGTACCGCCAACGCCCACCGCTGCTGCCGATGAACCCGATTTAAGCGGAGGTGCGCCACTCGTCTCTGGGCGCGCAACGGGCGGAGCAGGGGCGACAGGGACGTCCACAGGCACCAGGGGTCCGCTGGCCACCACTGTCGTTTCCACTTTCTCAGCCGCTGCAACCGGTATATCCGGCGTAAACAACCCCGCCAGACTGCGAGATTCGTCTTCGCGTGCGGCCAAGGCGAGGCTTAGACGCGCATCCGCCTGCTCATCCAGGGTGCGCGGGATGAATTCGGGCGCGACCTTCGGTCGTGGCTGGTACTTCAGGGCCATCTTCACTGCCGGATACGGTCCCGGTAGCGTGATATAACAGGAGAGATCCGGCAGCGTCTGGATGTCGGAGTAGCTGACGAGTGTCACGCGCTCCATGTCCTTGCCCACCGACGTCCCGTCACGCACCGGGTCTACCCCGTAGGAATACTGCTCGGAGGCTTTGAGGATTTCTTTCTCGCCTATCTCCCCTGCAGCGAATTCGGCAATTTTGCGCGTCGGCGAACGGAAGAATACGCGGGTGTTCATGACGTCAAACAGCGTGGCGGCGCCTTTATCGCCGTAGATGTCCTCAAGCTGCGCGTAGGACTGAATACCGAACACATAGCAACCACCAAACTTACGCGCTTCCGGCAGAATTTCCACCAGGTCCGGCAGCTTGCCCCATTCCCAGTCGAAACGCAACAAAACGGTAGGGCATTATGCCGCCTGTAAGTGCGTTAAAAATACCTCATTTGGAGAACTATAACCCAGCGATTTTCGGCCTCGCGTATTGAGCAGGTGTTCGAGTGCTGCAACCTTGCGATGGGTGACATAATTGAAGTCCGTTCCCTTCGGGTAAAAACGCCGTATCAGCCCGTTGGTATGCTCATTCAACCCGCGTTCCCAGGAATGATATGGCCGGGCAAAGTAGACCGGTGCCCCCGTGACCTATCGTCTTTTAAAAACATACAATCGTCCTTTAAAAACCAACAAGTCGTAAAAATTATTGTATTTCATACACCTACAGCCAAAAAAAATCCCTTTAACTTATTTAACTTATACATAACTAATCTTTTAACCGGGTTTCACCCCATTGAGCCTGTGGATAACTTCAGTTCTGGCAAACCCGCCAAAAGGCAGATTTTGCTCCTTCCTGATAAAATTCCCTGTGCCCATCTCAAGCATCAGTGTGAACGTGGCTCAATCAGCATTTGGTGCTCTTCCGCTTCCTCGCTTTGGCTGTTCGTTCCTCGTCGCTCCGCTCCTGTGGTACGCCTCAGCCAAAGACTGCGGCGAGCGGTGGGATTTAAGGAGAGGGTTTTCTTTGGTTTTCAAACGCGCTGTAGCAGCTTAAAGGCAATTTTTGATGAAAGAGGTATGAAAAACCCTATTGGTAGGCTTAACAGCGCAAAGAGGCTTTTAGAATCGTTTATAGGGTGCTCTTCTGGCTTTACGCTCTTTATCGATGGCAAACAGCAGGGCAACCCCAGATAGAAGGTCTGGAACAACCTCTGTTTTTGTACCTTACCTGTCGTTGTACAACCCCCCCCAACGCCGAACAAGCAACCAGTCACCAAACAAATCACACAATAACTCAGCCTCATACCACCGGTTTTCAGATTCCCAGCGCCACGTAATCATAAATAATCGATCTATCAATCACATTTTCTTATGAGAGTATCAAATATTATAATATTTGATACTCGAAAAAACAAAGCCAAAATAGGTATCAGAAATCGTATTTAGTGCATTATGATACAATTCTGTATCAAAAACCATTTATGAGACTAAAAATGGCACTACTGGGCTATGCACGGGTATCAACCAGTCATCAGAAGCTAACGCATCAGGTAACGGAGTTAAAAAATGCAGGTGTACGCGAAGATCGTATTTTTACAGACATGATGACAGGAGCAACTGATGAGCGGGAAGGGTTACAGCGGCTGCTGGCCAGGGCAGAGAAAGACGACGTAATCATCTGCACAAAAATGGATCGCCTAGGGCGTAACACCGCTGACATGATCGGTATTGTTGACGGTTGCTACAAAAAGGGGATTGCCATCCGATTCCTAGAGAATAGCCTCAGTACAGAAGGTACGATTGGAAAGATGGTTATTCAAATCCTAGCCGCAGTATCAGAGGCTGAGCGAGAGCGTATTCTGGAGAGGACAAATGATGGCAGAATAGCCGCAATGGCATGCGGGGTTAAGTTTGGCAGGAAACCTCATTCGGGGACTACCTCTGCCCAGACGATGATCCGCGAGGGAAAAACACGTAAGATAGTGACTGAAAAAACAGGAATATCTAGGGCTACTTATTTTAGATTGAAAAAACACATTACCGAGATCACCAATAACTGACTTTCTACGCTGGTAATCCCGTAGAAGTAATTTGGCAGCCTTCACAGTAGAAAGCACCGTAGAGAGGCTTACAGGTGCCTTAAAATCGATTCCTGCGAGGTATCTCTAAGTGATATGTCAGTGCAAATTGAAATCTGACCCACTGTGCCGAAGTAAAACTAACCCACCTGCTTCTGTTTTTGGGTAATCTATGCCGCAGGCATGGAAGGCGCGAAAATTGCTTACAGATGCGTACAGGAGCTTTAGCGCGCCGATACGTGAGCGTAGCGAACCCTGAAGCCCCATATGCCCACGGACTGCCCTTCGCGCTGCTAAGCCGGTTTTTAACGGAGTTTCAGCCCGCACTGCTTTCTACCTGTCGCTACCGATATTTTCCAACTGACCGTATTAAACAACTCAGAAAAGATCACTCTGACAGCGCTAAATCTTAAGTTACATCCTGCGGTACAATCCAACATCAAAAACAGGTTAATTTATGGACGAAAAACAGTTGCAGGCCCTGGCTAACGAACTGGCCAAAAATCTCAAAATCCCTGACGATCTCAACCAGTTCGATCGCCTGCTGAAAAAAATCAGCGTCGAGGCGGCGACCAACGCCCGCAACGGCTATACCCAAAAGACGGTTATCACTGACGATGGCCCGCTGGAGCTGCGTACACCGCGCGATCGTGATGGCTCTTGCGAACCGCAACTGGTTAAGAAAAACCAGACCAGGATCACCGGGATGGATAACCAGATTTTATCGTTGTACGCCAAAGGGATGACCACCCGCGAGATAGCACAGCGTTCAAAGAGCTGTATGACGCTGATGTCTCTCCGGCGCTGGTCTCGAAGGTCACCGACGCCGTAATGGAGCAGGTTACCGAATGGCAGAGTCGTCCACTGGACGCAGTCTATCCCATTGTTTATCTTGACTGTATCGTCCTGAAGGTCCGGCAGGACAGTCGCGTCATCAATAAATCCGTGTTCCTGGCCCTGGGTATCAACATCGAAGGCCAGAAAGAACTGCTGGGTATGTGGCTGGCTGAAAACGAGGGCGCGAAATTCTGGCTCAATGTGCTGACAGAACTAAAAAACCGCGGCCTGAACGATATCCTCATCGCCTGTGTCGACGGTCTGAAAGGCTTCCCGGACGCCATCAACACGGTGTATCCGGAAGCCCGTATCCAGCTGTGCATCGTACATATGGTGCGCAACAGCCTGCGGTTCGTCTCCTGGAAGGACTACAAAGCCGTCACCCGTGACCTGAAAGCCATCTATCAGGCCCCCACGGAAGAAGCAGGCCAGCAGGCGCTGGAAGCGTTCGCCAGCGCCTGGGACAGTCGCTACCCGCAGATAAGTCGGAGCTGGCAGTCAAACTGGGCCAACCTGGCGACGTTCTTCGCTTACCCGGCGGACATCCGCAAGGTTATCTACACGACGAATGCCATAGAGTCGCTGAACAGCGTGATCCGGCATGCCATCAAAAAGCGTAAGGTGTTCCCGACGGACGACGCAGTGAAAAAGGTGGTGTGGCTGGCAATCCAGGCAGCATCACAGAAATGGACGATGCCGCTGAGGGACTGGCGTATGGCGATGAGCCGCTTTATTATCGAGTTCGGTGACCGCCTGGACGGTCACTACTGAGAAAAGGCATTTACACAGAATCGTGTACAGGCTCAATTTTACGGAATCGTAGACCCTTTATTGATGATACCTTCTTACTCCTTAGCGCCGGTCTTTGGAATTTCCATCTCAGAACAGCGTAAAATTTACTTCAATCACCGAAACACCCTTATTTCACTATTAAGCAACACGCTTACTGAATGTAACCGTGACTCCTCTCAACATGATGGCTCATCATCTCATGCTTTTCATGGCGTAACGGTCGGTGCTGTAGTGCTCTCGGTCTGTTGTTTTGCCCTAATATCTTTGGCGGGGTTCGATTACCAATCGTGTGAAAAACCACGCTAAGAAAGTATCCAACTGTTTTACATGAATAATATTGAAGGAAGGCGCGTCAGCTTTTTAAAAAATCACGCTTTTCGCGTAGCTTTCTTATTTATCGAAACAATTATGACCATTGGGCTTAAGTTGCTTTGCCGCCATTCAAGTTAATCAGCATTTCTGTCACGAGTCAGGCGCATCCAGTTATTGTGAGCAAAAGCTGCTTTGCCAGTTTCATCAAGATTACATTTTTCCAGAAATTGCCTCGCATCATTACCGGGGCGATATTGAAATGGATAATCAGTAGAAAAAAGAATACGCTCCTCACCTACTATCGCTACAGCTCTGTCCAAAAAATGAGGAAGGAACAGGCTTTGTTGAATAATTTAACCGTTTGATTTACATCTTCTTTAGTTAGAATGCATTTACAGAGAATGTATTTTGTTAGAACGACAAATCAAATAGTTAGCACAATAAAAAACATTCCGAGAGGAAAAATTAGTCGTTGAAATTTTATAATGCTTATATAAATAAGTATCTTAAATTATTCAACAAAGCCGAAGGAACATACCACTCGCCGTAACATACAGATTTTCCCTGGCCATCAGTATACGCTGATGGCCAGGCAGGGCGTGTCAGGAAAGGATGACTAATGGCGGATTTGTGCCAGGTCGTCTTCAGTCAGGCCGGTCATTTTCATGACGGTGTTGTCGTCGAGGCCATTCTGCAGCATGGTACGGGCGACTTCGAGTTTACCTTCGAATTTACCTTCGAGCTTGCCTTCGAGCTTGCCTTCGTTGCGGCCTTTTTCAATACCACGTTGCTCACCGAGCTGAATGCCCTTCTCGATGCCCTTCTGTTCGAGCTGTTGTGCGATGGTCATAAGTGCGTCTCCGTGTTGCGGCACACGCTGTGCCAGTTCGCGTACAAAGGCTTCGGCGTCGGATGTTTCGCCTGCCTGCAGAATATAGTGTACCAGTGATATCACCTGCGATGAAGACAGATATCCGGCCAGTAAAAGGGGCGCCAGCCGATCGACCAGTTCTGCCAGATCCCGCTGATGAATATGTTTCTGCAGTAATGTCAGTGCAGCCATACTGCGATGATCGGCGATTTCATCATCCGGAATGACGGTCACATCAACCAGCGGGAAAGCATTGCTGTAGAGTTTGCCAGCCAGAGCCGGATCGTCAAACTCATCCAGCCAGCGGGTGGAGTACGGATACGGGCTGCGTTTACCGGTATAAAACAGTACCGGTATCACCAGTGGCAGTGTCTTATGGCCAGCGTCGAGATGACGCTGCATGGCGGCCACCGCATAGCGGATAAGGCGAAAGGCCATATGCCTGTCGGGCGTCGACTGGTGCTCCACAAGAACGTGAATGTATCCATCGCCGGCAGAGGTTTTCAGGCTGTAGAGCACGTCGCTGAAATACTGGCGCAGATCATCCTCAACGAACGAGCCGGACTCCAGTTTCAGCGTGCTGAGATCGCAGACCGCGCGTAGTTCCGCAGGCAGGTGGATTTCCATGAAATCCCTGGCAATATCCGGCTGCGTCAGGAACTGCCGGAACGTGGCATCGTGAGGCGTGGGCGTCGTGTTTTTCTTCTTCATCAGTCCTGGCCCTGAAAAATAATCTGCATATGTTACCACACCACCGGAGTCTGTTTGCCGGGAAGTCATCCCGGTTATTCATTCCGGGTATTACCGGTCTCCGGTTCCACCTTCTGAGCATTGCAGACCCGGATTACTGTCATTTTAGAAACGCCGGCCAGACGTGCGGTTTCGCGTAAGGATTTACCGTGAGCCAGGCGCAGTGTGCGTATCAGTTCGTGTTTCTGCACATCGGCTACCCTGCCCCGGTATTTGCCCTCGGTTTTCGCTTTACTGATCCCTTCCGCCTGGCGGCGTCTTCGGTCTTCATAGTCCTTTCTGGCAATGGCGGCCAGCATATCGAGCATCATCCCGTTCACGGCTTTCAGCATGCTGCGGGTAAAATCATCACTGATGACGCTGGTCAGCGCCAGATGGCTGGTTGGCAGGTCAAGACTGACGATGGCCAGCTGTTTATCAGTGATTTGCTTTCGCAGAGTTTCCCAGCCAGCGTCATCCAGCCGGGAGAGGCGGTCGACCTGTTCAGTCAGAATGACATCACCGGGTTCTGCCTCTTCCAGTAGTCGTAGCAGCTCGGGGCGGTTCATTGTGGTACAGGAGACATTATCGACATACCAGCCAGCGATACGCTGGCCATGCTGACGGGCAAATGTTTTCAGAGCATTTTTTGCACGGGTAGCATCCTGCTCTGATGTTGATGCGCGCAGGTATCCAAAAATGAGCATTTTCCACCCTTATGGTCACGTTTAAGTGGTCGCGTTATTTATGGTATCACTTATATGGTCACATTGATATGGAACAGCATACCAGATATCGGTATGGCTGAGGTATACCCCAATGTGAACGTGTAGGCACTACCCTCTTTTATGTGAACTGCAACCCGCTAACGTACATTTATTTCATGATATTGCAAAATATATTGTACGTTACTTTTTATTGCGTACAATGTGATTAGGCTTTATACGTCATTGAGGTGCAGGAATCTATCTCAGAGGAAAACCATGAAACGCGATTACGGTAGTGTGGGTACCATAGCGCTCAGAGCAAGTGCTTTACTTCAGGCAATGAGTCGGGATATCGAGGCTCAAAGGAAAGAATTCAATCTGACAGAGTATCATCAAACATATACTCGAAATGCTGTGGCAAAGTTACCAAAGTTGAGCCGTCGCATTGTTGAATTGGCCGTAAAAGAAATGGAAGAAAGCGGCTATGAATTCAATAAAAAGCAGGTTGGCAACGTCGAGCAATATGCATTAACAATTCAAAATGTAATTGATATATACGCCCACCGACAGATACCTAAGTACCGTTATATTCATAAAGAACCTTACGTAATTTTTGTCGTCAACCTAAAAGGTGGGGTATCAAAAACCGTCAGTACAGTAACGCTGGCACATGCATTACGTGTACATCAGGATTTGCTCCGCCATGATCTTCGTATCTTGGTTATAGACCTCGACCCGCAGGCATCCAGCACCATGTTTCTGGACCACACCCATAGCATCGGTACAGTTATTGAAACCGCCGCTCAGGCAATGCTGAATGATCTCGATGCTGAAATGTTGCGAGAAGCGGTTATACGGCCGACTATTATTCCAGGTGTTGATGTTATACCTGCTTCTATCGATGACGGTTTCGTGGCGAGCCAGTGGGAGTCTCTGGTAGCAGAACATTTGCCTGGTCTTAAACCTTCTGAAGTACTCAGAAAGACAATCATTGACCGTATCGCTGGTGATTATGATTTTGTCTTCATTGATACAGGACCTCATCTTGATCCATTCCTTCTGAATGGCTTAGCTGCGAGTGATTTGCTTCTGACCCCTACCCCTCCGGCACAGGTTGATTTCCATTCAACCCTTAAATATCTGACTCGTTTGCCAGAAATGCTCGAACGTCTTGAAGAAGAAGGTGTAGAGCCACGCCTGAGTGCAAGTATTGGATTTATGTCAAAAATGACCAGTAAGCGCGATCACGAAACGTCCCATAGTCTGGCTCGTGAGGTGTATGCGAGTAACATCCTGGACTCATCGCTCCCGAGGTTGGACGGATTCGAACGATGTGGTGAGTCTTTTGACACCATCATTAGTGCTAACCCTGTTTCGTACCCGGGAAGTGCAGAGGCACTGAAAAAGGCACGTACTGAAGCTGAACGGTTTACTAAGGCCGTATTTGACCGAATTGAATATATCAGGGGAGCGTAAAAATGAAACAGGTTATAGCCCGTGGTCGGGTTCTGGGAAATAGTAATTCAGAGTTCGCTAGGATGCTTGAAGGTGACGGTGATGTTAAAACGTTTACCCTTAAGTCAGGCACACAGGCTAGGTTTGTCAAAACAGTTGTGTTAAGCGGAGAAGTCGAATCAAAAACGTTCGTTGATGCTTCGGTTAATGGACGTGATCAGACAATGCTTACGCGCGAGTCCGTCAGTGATATTTCCCGGACGATAAAGCTGCAGCAGTTCTTCCCGGCTATTGGACGGGAGGTTAATGGACTAATTGAGATATTAGATGGAACCCGACGTCGTGCTGCCTGCATCTTTAATAACGTTAAATTCGAAATTCTGGTAACAAAAGATGATATCTCACTCGCCGATGCACGGCAGCTGGCGAAAGATATACAGACTGCCAGAGAACATAGTCTCCGCGAGCTGGGGAAACGACTCGAAGTTACCTACGGAACTAGCATGACGAAAGAAGAGATTGCGTTGAAAGAAAATCTCTCTCCGGCGAAAGTGACACGTGCGTTTCAGGCAGCAGCAGTGCCAGACGAAATGGTTGCAGTATTCCCGGTGATAAATGATATTTCGTTGTCGGATTATCAGTTTTTACTGAAACTGGCCGAAGAAGCAAACAACAAGCAAACATCGGTAACAGAACTGATGGAAAAAGTTCAGCATCGGTTGAAGACCATGCCAGATTATCCGGCAATTGATAAAAGCAAAATTCTGGCCGTTATCAGGGAGGAGGGCAAATCGTTGACTGCCCGCCCTACCAGAACGGTTCAAACTGAGAAGCTGAGAGAATTTTCAGATCGCAATCAGTTTGCCAGAAAGAAAACTGATTCAAAGAAGCGACTTGTTGTTTATGAGTTTTCCCGCATTTCCGCTGAGGCACAATCGGAGATTGATGAGGCAATAAAACGTATTCTGAAAAGACTACCTGAATCAGGTGAGTAAGGAAAAAAGGATGCCAGATATGTATTAGTCGCGACTTGATCTGACACATTACATTGAAAGGTTTAGAGTTACCGGTTTGACCCTGTACACGATTCTGTGTAAATGCCTTTTCTCAGTAGTGACCGTCCAGGCGGTCACCGAACTCGATAATAAAGCGGCTCATCGCCATACGCCAGTCCCTCAGCGGCATCGTCCATTTCTGTGATGCTGCCTGGATTGACAGCCACACCACCTTTTTCACTGCGTCGTCCGTCGGGAACACATTACGCTTTTTGATGGCATGCCGGATCACGCTGTTCAGCGACTCTATGGCATTCGTCGTGTAGATAACCTTGCGGATGTCCGCCGGGTAAGCGAAGAACGTCGCCAGGTTGGCCCAGTTTGACTGCCAGCTCCGACTTATCTGCGGGTAGCGACTGTCCCAGGCGCTGGCGAACGCTTCCAGCGCCTGCTGGCCTGCTTCTTCCGTGGGGGCCTGATAGATGGCTTTCAGGTCACGGGTGACGGCTTTGTAGTCCTTCCAGGAGACGAACCGCAGGCTGTTGCGCACCATATGTACGATGCACAGCTGGATACGGGCTTCCGGATACACCGTGTTGATGGCGTCCGGGAAGCCTTTCAGACCGTCGACACAGGCGATGAGGATATCGTTCAGGCCGCGGTTTTTTAGTTCTGTCAGCACATTGAGCCAGAATTTCGCGCCCTCGTTTTCAGCCAGCCACATACCCAGCAGTTCTTTCTGGCCTTCGATGTTGATACCCAGGGCCAGGAACACGGATTTATTGATGACGCGACTGTCCTGCCGGACCTTCAGGACGATACAGTCAAGATAAACAATGGGATAGACTGCGTCCAGTGGACGACTCTGCCATTCGGTAACCTGCTCCATTACGGCGTCGGTGACCTTCGAGACCAGCGCCGGAGAGACATCAGCGTCATACAGCTCTTTGAACGCTGCTGCTATCTCGCGGGTGGTCATCCCTTTGGCGTACAACGATAAAATCTGGTTATCCATTCCGGTGATCCGGGTCTGGTTTTTCTTAACCAGTTGCGGTTCGAAAGAGCCATCACGATCGCGCGGTGTACGCAGCTCCAGCGGGCCATCGCCAGTGATAACCGTCTTTTGGGTATAGCCGTTGCGGGCGTTGGTCGCCGGTCTGGGCTGATTTTTATCGTAGCCGAGATGATGGGTCATTTCGGCGTTGAGCGCCGCCTCGACGCTGATTTTTTTCAGCAGGCGATCGAACTGGTTGAGATCGTCAGGGGTTTTGAGATTTTTGGCCAGTTCGTTAGCCAGGGCCTGCAACTGTTTTTCGTCCATAAATTAACCTGTTTTTGATGTTGGATTGAACATATCAAAATCAGGCAATTACACAAATCTATGTACAGGCTCCATCCTTTTTATATTTTTCACCATGCTGATTTCATGATTATTCTTTTGATTATAAAGGAAAATTAAAAATTATTTCACACTGAAATCACCACTTTTTTTCAACCTCTTTGTGGCTCATAGTTTCGCAACTGGCAGTTCAGACCAGCGAGTTGTATATGCTGGTGAAAGCATTTCACGCTTCATTTGCCATTCAGGTGCTATCCCCTTCCAGCAAACCACACTTTTCCCAGACATGAATAGTTAATTCCATCTATGTCTCTCATCTACTCCTGCTTATGTAATTTACTTTCTGCATTTAGACTGTGTTGCCATGCACCCGCTTTCAGGAAATCAGTATAATAGCCCCTAAATCATCTTATCGGAGTGAATGGACATGGCTATTGCAGGTTGCGACTTACCAACTTTTGCCACCCGGCTCAATGAAGTGCTTACTCTCAGTGTGCCAGTGCGTACACCTGAAAAACTCTTTGGGCGGGATAAGCAGTTGGAGACGATACAACTGGCACTTCATTCACCGGGCCGACATGTGTTCATCTATGGCGATCGCGGAGTAGGTAAGACCTCCCTCGCCCACACAGCCGCTTCGCTTATCCAGTCTTCGGATAACCGTCCCATTACCGTGAGCTGTGATCATGACTCGACCCTGGAAACAGTCATCGCCCCATTCCCACTCGAAACGCAACAAAACGGTAGAGGCTTATGCCACCAGTAAGTGCGTTAAAAATACCTCATTGGAGGAACGATAGCCCAGCGATTTTCTGCCCCTTGTATTGAGTATGTGTTCGAGTTCGGCAATCTTACGATGACTGACCTGACTGAAGTCTGTTCCCTTTGGGTAAAAACGTCGTATCAGCCCGTTGGTGTGCTCATTCAAGCCCCTCTCCCAGGAATGATAAGGATGGGCAAAGTAGACCTGCGCCCCTGTGATTTGAGTAATTTGCTCGTGCAGAGCGAATTCAGGGCCGTTATCAGCTGTTAGGGTCTTAAACTTGCAAAAGGTATTAGCTTCAATGTCCCTGAAAGCAGCAACCACAGTCTCCGCACGCTTATTAGGCAGTTTGCGAATGATGACGGTTTTCAATGCTTTATCTACGATGGTTAACAAGAATGACTTCTGGTCTTTGCCAAAAATAGTGTCAATTTCGAAGTGGCCAGGCTCCTGTTTAAGCTCGGCTTGAGCTGGGCGATACTCAATACCAACACGGTTGGGAATAGGGCCTGATTTGAGGTTTTCGGCATTGTACCTGTAACGTTTTCCCCGATGAGGAAGTTGCTGATATAGCTCCCCGCCAGCCTGTCTCTCCTGCAGGATATAGAGATATAGCGTATTCTTGCTGACAGATATACCGAATTCCAGGTGCAAACGGCCACTGATGATTTCAGGTGAAGAGTGAGTGGAAAGCGCCTGCCTGATGAAGTTCTGAATGTGTGGCTCCAACGGGTAAAAAGCATTGTTTGGCAGAGGCTTATGACGGCGTCCCCGGGCCAGAGGCCCCATTCCCAGTCGAAACGCAACAAAACGGTAGAGCATTATGCCGCCTGTAAGTGCGTTAAAAATACCTCATTTGGAGAACGATAACCCAGCGATTTTCTGCCTCGCGTATTGAGCAGGTGTTCGAGTGCTGCAACCTTGCGATGGGTGACATAATTGAAGTCCGTTCCCTTCGGGTAAAAACGCCGTATCAGCCCGTTGGTATGCTCATTCAACCCGCGTTCCCAGGAATGATATGGCCGGGCAAAGTAGACCGGTGCCCCCGTGACTTTTGTAATTTCCCCGTGCTGGGAAAATTCAGAACCGTTGTCAGCAGTCAGGGTTTTAAACTCGCAGAAGGTATTGGCAACGATGTCCCTGAAGGCCGCTACCACTGTCTCTGCTCGCTTGTTGGGCAGTTTGCGAATGATGACCAGCTTGACGGCTTTATCGACCACCGTCAGCAGGAAGCCCCATTCCCACTCGAAACGCAACAAAGTGACCCACTTGCCAGAGTCGGATAAAATCACCGTTCTGGCCATACTGGAGAGCCTGTTGCATGCAGGGAAAACATCTGACTCAGAAAGAACGGTTCTACATCGAAAAGCGGCGTGGTGAAGGTGTCAACCAAGCTACCATCGCCAGAGAGCTTGCTCTGCCTCGCTCGACCATCAGCAGGGAACTCAGACGCAATACCGACCCTACTTTCAATGGTGTCTACTGCTGTAGAAGGGCGGACACTCTGGCCCGGGAACGCCGTCATAAGCCTCTGCCAAACAATGCTTTTTACCCGTTGGAGCCACACATTCAGAACTTCATCAGGCAGGCGCTTTCCACTCACTCTTCACCTGAAATCATCAGTGGCCGTTTGCACCTGGAATTCGGTATATCTGTCAGCAAGAATACGCTATATCGCTATATCCTGTAGGAGAGACAGGCTGGCGGGGAGCTATATCAGCAACTTCCTCATCGGGGAAAACGTTACAGGTACAATGCCGAAAACCTCAAATCAGGCCCTATTCCCAACCGTGTTGGTATTGAGTATCGCCCAGCTCAAGCCGAGCTTAAACAGGAGCCTGGCCACTTCGAAATTGACACTATTTTTGGCAAAGACCAGAAGTCATTCTTGTTAACCATCGTAGATAAAGCATTGAAAACCGTCATCATTCGCAAACTGCCTAATAAGCGTGCGGAGACTGTGGTTGCTGCTTTCAGGGACATTGAAGCTAATACCTTTTGCAAGTTTAAGACCCTAACAGCTGATAACGGCCCTGAATTCGCTCTGCACGAGCAAATTACTCAAATCACAGGGGCGCAGGTCTACTTTGCCCATCCTTATCATTCCTGGGAGAGGGGCTTGAATGAGCACACCAACGGGCTGATACGACGTTTTTACCCAAAGGGAACAGACTTCAGTCAGGTCAGTCATCGTAAGATTGCCGAACTCGAACACATACTCAATACAAGGGGCAGAAAATCGCTGGGCTATCGTTCCCCCAATGAGGTATTTTTAACGCACTTACTGGTGGCATAACCCTCTACCGCTTTGTTGCGTTTCGAGTGGGAATGGGGCTCGGACCTGTTTGTTGGTGAGAGCCACAACATCTTCACAATGGGGTTGGTTGTGATCTCAGATTACAAACCGGCCAGATTAATTGTCGTCAGATATCAACCTTTCAAGGTCATGTGTCAGATCAATTCGCGACTAATACATATCAAGCGCGTTGTTTCTGGTTTTTAATAACCTCTTTTGCTGGAGTTTTATTTGAGTAAAATGTATCTCGCCATGTCCCCTGGAATGGAGGGAATCCCAGCTTCTTCCAATTTAATTCAATATCTATTCCTTTTTCGGCTGCAGCCAGAAATCTATGCTGCCCATCTAATATATGTATTCTTCCTGTCTGAGGATTATGCCAAACGTCAATTTTTTTTAACTTCTCACCAGCTTCAATTTGCAATATTTTTTCCTGAATTACACTTTTGAACGCCTCTGCTTGTGCTGGTAATGGATAGTTTAGTTTTATGTCTCTCCCCACAGGATTCCCCTTGAGTAAAGCGGTGCAAAAAGTTTTGGCATTTAATTCAAACCCTCCTGCGACAATAGATAACCCATTGTCATCAACTTCAAGGTTATTTGTCACTTTTCTAACTTCACTGGGCTTGGCAACTACTTTTGGTTGCAGTGCATACTTGTTCAGTTGTATGTTTTCTTTTTCTGCAATCTCCGGAGAGGTGATATTTCTTTTGTGAACAGATGAATTTTTTTCCATTGTTCTTTGCTGATAACCCGAAGCAATCGACTCGGTTTCTACAATTGGGTTGGTCGGTTTCGATTTAACAACATCCTTTTGGTTAAATCTTGATGCGTTTTGTACAATCGATGATTGTAAAGGTGGTTGTTGTGCTTGCCTATTTTTTGATTCAAAGAGCTTTGCTCTGTCAAGCACCGATTTACCTGCTGGATTTGGAGCCATACCTTCAGGATCTAACAGTGATACCGGGTTATTTCTAACCATCCGGAACAGGTTAAGTCCGTCCACCGTCCCCGCCGGGTCTGTACTAAGCCATCTGCCCACCCACGGCTGATAATACCGATACCCGTAGTAGTACAGCCCCGTCGCGTCCCGTTCCTTGCCTGAGTACCGAACTGTCTTGTAGTTCGCCTCCACCGCGCTGCGTGCCGTCCACAACGCCGTGCCCCCGTACGGGTAGTACTCTTCCATGCTGATGATATTGCCATCGCCGTCCAACTCCAGCTGACTGCTGCTGGTCAAATTGTCGTAACTGTATCGTATCTGGTCATTGCTGATATCCTCCGGTATTCCACTCTCCCAGTGCAGTACCCGCACCTGCGCACGGCCCGCTTCACCAACGGTAATCACCTGCAGGCTTTCCGTTTCTGTGTTACCGCTGGCCATGGTTAGGAGCTCCAGCCAAGGCAGGTACAGCGCCCGCTGCGTCTGCGTACTGTTACCGGTTTTCTGCCCGCTGACCTTCAGGACGCGCTGGCTGCCCGCGTCATAGCGGTAGCTCTCGCGGTCATCCGTACCGCCGTCACGCACCACCGGCGTCACCTTCAGCAGCTCGTTCCGGGCGGTCCAGGCAAGGCTCTGGCCCGGCTGCAGCTGTGTTTGCTGCCCACCCGCGGTGAACAGCGCGTCCACCTCCGCCGGGTTATCCGTCAGCGTGCTCAGCACGCCCCGGTTGCTGCGGTCACTTATGGTGATATTTGTGGTGTAACTGTTGTTTGTCGCCGGTGCGCTGTGGCGGATTTGCGTCAGATTGCCGGCTTCATCGTAGGTATAGTTGCGGGTATAGTTTGTAAACGCTGAGCTGTCGGTGGGAAGGGGAACGGTGGCGGTCGGTGAGCTGCTGCCCTGCTGTCCTGCATTTGCCATCTCGCGCCCGGTGGCGCTGACCAGCTGGTACAGGCTGTCGTAGACGTACGCGTTCTCCGGCACCACTTTCTGGTTGCGCCAGAAGCGGGTCTCTTCAGCGTCGTTACTGATTTTCAGGACATTACCCACCGGGTCATACTCATAGCGCAGGTCCTGCAGCACCTTAGCACCCGAGGCGTGTCCTGCCGGACGTTCCGTTTTAATGCCGGTCAGGCGCTGCGTCTCTGCCTCGTAGGTGTACGTGGTCACCACGCCGTTGCCGTGCTCTTCGCGCAGCTTCTGCCCGGCGGCAGAGTATGTCAGGGACTTCACGACAGTCTGTTCTTTTCCGCCCTTCAGCGTCAGCCAGCTGCCCGACAGCAGGCCCGCCACGTCGTACGCCACCCGCTGCAGGTTTCCCTTCGCATCCGTGGTGGTCAGCATCCCCCCGGTGGCGTCAGCCGTGGACAGGGTGGTGTATGTTTCGGCATCGAGCAGGTCGTTCCAGACGGAGGCGCCTGTCCCCTGCCAGTCGGCAGCTGTGTCCGGGTTATCCGCGTCCTTCAGCAGGCGGCGGGTGACGGAGAGGGGGGAGCCGGTCAGGGCCACGCTGTCGGTCTGCGTCAGGCCGGCTGTATCGTAGTGGCTGACACAGGCTCCGGCGAGGTTCAGCGCCTTCTCCTCAACAGAGTTACCGGCATAGATGAAGCGCTCCGTGATGCGGGCAGCTTCACCGGTGACCTGCTCCGTAATACTTAACGGACGTCCGGGCAGGGTTGCGTCCTCATACTGCCAGCTGCGGGTTACCGCCTCACTTCCGTCCTCCGTACCGTCGTCAGCGGTGCTGATGTTACTGACTGCCATAAACGGCCGGCCTGCGGCATCGTTCAGCGCCACAGTGATGCCATTATCCACACCCTGCGAACGCAGAACGTTGCCGGTCAGGTCTGTGAGGTAGCTGAAGTTCGCCAGCCCGGCGTCGTGCAGGCGCGGGTCGGCACTTTGCGTCAGAAAGCCGCGGGCGTCGTACTGATGGCGGGTGATGCGCTCATTGGTCACGTCCGGGGCATCAGGGTGACGGTAGTACGCGATATCGCGCACTATCAGGCCGCGGTTGTCGAGGACCGCTACTGAAGGGGTTTTGTTGAACAGTGATGTGCTCATGGGTGGGTTACCTCCGTCCGTATCAAGTGAAAGTACCGGCAGTTAGGCTGCCGGTAGGTGTGTTACGCCGCTCAGTCAGTTTCGTCGGACGTGTCGTTCTCATCCTCGCTGACCAGGAACCATGGCGTGAACAGGGTGCGACGCAGCCAGCCCTTCGCTGTCTGCACCTGGTACTCACGGCCGGGCGGGTCGTAAAGGTGGGTGTCGGCATACAGGTCCTGACGGGCACTGTCGTCGCTGACGTATTTCCAGTCGCTCAGGAAATACGGCTGGTACGTGCGGACTGGCTGCCCCTTGTTGTTATATTCCGTGCGTCCTGTTATGGCCCAGCGAAAGGTCGTTTGCGCAACGGCAGGTGTCCCGTCAGCCCCGACGACCAGTGAGCCATCCTCCGCACGCTGCCAGGCTTCACCATCCGCCTGACGGGTGGATGCCTGTAATACCCGGCCAAAACCGTCGCTGAACGTCACCTGCTGCCGGATTTGCTGTGAGCTGTCGCTGTCGTAGCGGTCGGTGGTCAGCGTCACCACGTGCGGCGGCAGTTTTCCCGCACCCTCACGCGTCCAGCTGTCGGCCACGTACAACATGCACTGCGCCACAGGAAGCGGGGCAACAAGCGCCAGTGCGGCGTCAGCTGTATCCGGTATGGTTATACTGGTGTCACTGTATCCCGCTGCCACGCCACGTTCCGTACCGCTGAAGCGCAGTGAGGTGACCCGTCCAAGCGCATCCATTGTGACAGTCTGCACGTTATCGTTCGCATCGGTTACGCTGGCCGGTGTCAGAAAACGCCAGTCATACTCTGCGGTGGTTGTAAACCCGGCACCATCTTCCATCTGCGTTATCACGCAGTCATGCGCATCTCGAGTAACCAGCACGGCGCAGGTAAGCGGGCTTTCCCGAAAAGCGACCAACAGCTGGAAGTGCTCAGTAGTTCCATAAGTGGCGTACCCCTGCCGAACCGTCCACAAGCCACTGTCTGATTCGCCCGCACGGGGGAAAAGATATCCAGACTGACCGTATCCTGCGGACGTTAGCGTGTCTGCGGGAAAATTATCTGCCAAGGCGCTGACGGTATCGCCATCCAGCACGGCGGTTTCCGTAAAAGCCTGCAGCGGTGGAAAAGCCGGAATCCCATCCGTCACTTCACCCTGAGCGTCTAGGTACCGGATTCTTTTCTGTCCGGCGAAAGTATATCCCTTCCCGGATCCAACGGGACTGTCGCTGCCCAGAAGGGACTCCAGCGTCAGACCTTCGTCCGGTACGTCACTTCCTGTAAGGGTGATGGCATCGCTGCGCGAGGCATCAGCTAGCCCAGGTAGCCAGACACCCGCAGCCACATCCTTCAGATTATACCATCGAGCCTGCTGCAGTGTCAGGCGAAGGCTCTGCTGCTGTTCATCAAAGCTGGCGCCAAACAGTCCGTCAGGTAGCGTATCGAGGTACGGGCTGGCGGCTGGCTGGCTGCGGCGTGGATAGCTGATGCTTACCTGCCTCAGTGGCTGGCCGTACTCATCACAGGACAACAATACTTGCTGGCTGCACTGTGGGTCACTGCTGACCCGCTCGTAAGAGTACGTCCGACTTTCCGCAGCACACGACCAGATGACCGGATACGTTCCTACCTCATCAATCATCCGCACCTGCGGCCGGTTTTCCGTAACGGTGTAAGGCACATCTGCTTGGTTGCTTTCATCTGCACCATACAGCTCGCTGCGCAGCAGCTGGCCTTTCAGCCCCCGATTCAGCCAGAAGACCCTCTCTTCGTCCGGTGAGTATGCCCGCTCATCATCGCCGCTGCCGGTGGTAAAGCGTGGCGTGAAGCCGGTGAAGGCAGCCGCATCTTCCTGCCAGTATTCGTCCGCCAGACGTTTATCAATTGGGGGTAACCCGGTGGCATACCAGCTGCGCCTGACCGCGGGGAAGCTGATGACCCCTGACGTCCCCTGGCCGTCCGTGATGTCGGTATCTGTCACCTCCACAAAACCAAATCCGCGGAATTCCCGCTCCCGCCCGTCCCAAGCACCGTGCAGGTAGCGTACGGTACTTACCAGACGGTTTCCGGTGATTTCGTCAGTTACTTCTGTGCGGCATAGCGTGTGCAGGGCGAACGGCAGTTCACTAGCTGGAACGGATTTTCCTGCTGCCGCAGAATCCGCCTTCTCATCCAGCCAGAACTGCGCTGAACTGCGGTAATAAAGCGCATGGTTCATCCCCATTCCGTTGTTCATCCCGTTCAGCAGCCACGGCTTATTTACTGACAGGTGGCAGACCCAGCTGCGCGGTACCGGATGCGGTACCGTCAGCATCAGGCTGGCCACGCCCAACCCCTGAATATCCGCCAGCTGCAGGCTGCAGGTGCGGTCATAACGCACGCCGTCCGGCAATTTTACGCTGAACGGTGCGGCAAAGCCGTTACCGCTCTGGTTTATATATACATCCAGCCGGTCGGTAAGTGCATAAATCAGGTCGGTGGTACCAGTGCCGTCAATGTCTGCCAGATACAGCTGGTCAGGGTTAAACGTGGCGGCTGGCTGGCTGAACCCGGACAAACTCACCGGAAGACCAAAGCGGCCATGGCCCAGGTTAGGCCAATAGCATACCCCCGATGGCCTAACCTCCACCAAGTGCTGCTGGCCACTACCGGCCATATCGCTAAAAGCCACCAGAACTTGTTCGTCCTTTCCGGGTACGGGCAGTGTAATACCTGCCGCCTGCAAGGTATTCCTCGCTTTCGCCCAGCCCTCTCCGGTACCGCCGTAGAAACGTACGCTTTTGGGTCCGATAAGCGCCAGATCTATCAGGCCTGCGCTGGTGATATCGGCCAGCCGTGCACGCGGATGAGCGTATTCTACCGGCAGGGCGGAAAGAGGAGTGAAATAGCGCCACTCGCGATCAGGGGAGCGCGCATAAAAGCCCGCCACGCCCGGCGCGATGACCACCCACTCCAGATAACCATCGCCGTTCAAGTCCGCCAGAATGCCGCCCTTCCTCAGTGTGGGGATGGCGAAAAGAGGCGCCGCTTTTTCCCAGGTCACCGCATCGGTGTCATCCCCAGCAGGTCTTACTGGTGGACGGTACCACCATGCACCACCGTCCTGATACAGGATGCCGGCAATGCCTTCCCCGTTCAGGTCAACCAGCTGGTATGGCTGAAGCATGTTCATGTTTGCTAGGTCATCACGCTGCTGCCATTCGGCGACACCGGCTTGAGGTGGAATGAAGTTCTGCCAGTCAAACGTCAACGGCGGCAGGCTACGTATCGTACCGCCCGGCTCATACGCCACCTTCTGTATTCCTTTCAGGGTGGCGACAGATGAGGTTTCGTTATAATCCAATCGCAGACATGACACGAGTTTCGGAAGATCAGTCTCTTTTTCTTTTCCTGACAGAGCGCTGATGCAGTGAAACATCAGCACCTGACGGCAGAGGCGACGCGTACGCACCTCAAATCCATACTCATAACCGGAAAAACTGTCCTGCCGGCATAACCAGCTGCCGCTGCCGGGCATCAGCCAGTCCGGAGCTGTGGCTGTATCACGTTCGCCATAATCCATCGCCAGGATGAACAGCCAGTCCGTGGCTGCCGGCACCGTGACAAGGCCGGGTAGCGTGCGGGCGGCCTTTTTGTTGCCGTACCAGGCCGCCACAGGGTAGCGCTGTGCCGTAGCATCCGGGTGCGCCGATGTTTCTGTTGCATCACATCCGGATTCATTCTCAGCGCGGTACTGCCAGTAAATCTGCTCACCGTTCTGTGACACCGAGGACTCTGCCAGCCAGACCGCTGTCTGTGACGCATCAGCAGGATGACTGATGCGCGCCTGCGCGTTACGCCCCAGTAAATGTACCTGGCCATCAGGCTCATATATCACCCAGAAGTTCGTACCTGTATCACCTACAGGCATCCAGATCTCCATCCTGCTAAAGGTGATTTCTGTCCTGGAACGATAGGCGTTTACTGAAAAATTTCCTCCTAAATCAACACCAAGAAGCGTGGTGGCCGTGCGGGTTTCTGGTTCGCCGCTGGCGGTCAACACAGGAACCAGCACCTCACCGTCCGCACCAGTATATTCATCGGTACCGTCATACGATGGCACGCCCCTGAGTGTTCGCAGGCGAATGGCGAGCAGATTCAGTCCCCACCCCATACCGAACGGCCCGTTGCCGCTACGGCTGTGGTAGCTGAGCGCCAGAGAGGGGGCATACCCTCTTCCGGCACTGATCGGCAGAGGAATGCTCAGAATCGCAGCACCGTCCGGACCCGCAGAAGCTATATTACCCTTCAGGCCGCTTATTGCACCACCACCTGAAGGCAGAGAGGGGGGAGTCAGGCGCGGTTGTTCTGTATTTTGCATAACAGGTTCTCCACAGACTCCCGCGCGGGGAGTCTGATACCGTTATAATCAGCTGACGATGGTGTAGCGGATATGCAGGATGATGTCCGTCATGCTCAGTAGCAGCGCTTTCTGGCTCCCGTCAGCCTCAGGAAAACTCAGCGTCAGCATGCCGGAATCATTGACCGGTATCCCCTCAAACGGCAGCCAGCGTCCGTCATTAAAGTCCATTTGGAACTGGCCGCTGTCGTTGATGCCGTTCGACACTGCTGTCGCCGTACAACCCCGGGGCAGTGACACGCTGCCGCCATAGCTGAGCACCGCCCGTACATCCTGGTACGGCCCAACCAGTGTTGGCAAGGTGACGCTGATTTGCTTAATACGCCGGGTATTACCCAGTGAGGAAGGATAATCATTACCAATGTTCAGGTCAGAGAGCGTCAGGGTGGCCTGCAGCTGTTTATCACTGGTCACGGAGAGGCCGTTACCAGCGGCGCCGACGCTACCGCTGCCGGTAGTCACCAGATTGACTATCTGGTCAGCAAGCGTGAAGGCGTCGGAGGAGAGTCCGGCGTAAACCTCCGACAGGCAGACGGTACGCGTCACCTCTTTCTCGCGCTGGTCTTTCTCCAGATAATTCTGCTCCATTTGCGCCAGGTTCAGCATAAGGGTTTCGCCCGCCATTAGGCCGGCATAGGTGCTCTGCCAGGCTCCGGAACGGATAAACGAAGTCTCAGTGTCTCGCGCCCACTGGTACGCTTTCTGCGCCATCAGACAGCGGGAAACGGTCAGGTCATAGAATTGATAGTAGATGGAGACCAGTTTCCCACGCAGCCAGTTGTATAGCACCTTACTGGTGAACTTCTTCTTCAGAAATGTCATCTGTACATGCGTTTGAGCCTGCTGGGTCTCCAGATACGCCTTCTGCAGCAGGGCTGCTTCACGTCGAACCGCCATCGTGTCAAGCTGAGCATTGATTTGATTAACCTCGGACTGAGCCGCATCGCGCTGGATTGCCCAATCCTGACGGCGCCTACGATATATCTCAGACTGGCTGAGACGATCCGAGGTGATGCGGGATACATTTCCGGCAATCTCTATGCCATAACCAAGCGCGCGGGAAATACTGCCATAGTGGGAGCCACCAAATGCCATGCCGTAGATATTGGGCAATGCGTCTAACCCTGCGGCGACGGTTTGAAAAGCGCTGGCCGTGGTGGACACTACCGATGCGTAAAGTGCCAGATCCATCACCTGTTTTTCGACGGCGCTAATATCCTCATCATACAAAGTGGTGTAACTCTCAAGACGCGCCTGCGCGCCGCGGAGGTTGATTTCAAGCGCGACCTTATCCGCATCAATCTCTTTGATAGTTCTGTTCTGCAGGGCAATGCTCTGCAGAATCAGTTCGGCACCTTGTGCCTGCATCAGCTCCGACAGGGCCTCTGCATCCTGGCGCTCAGTGATATCGAGCAGCGTTCTGCCGAACTGGGTCAGTTGCGTTGTCATGCTTCGGGCGCTTTCCAGTATCACCGGGAAGCGGTATAGCGGCATTACTGCATCAGGCATGTCACTATTGTCCTGAGAGCTTATCACCGCCGCGCTAAGCAGCGCCGCAGGGTCGGCCGGCGTGGCATAAATGGGTAGTGATAGCGGACTGCCGTCAATGGACAGGTTATGACGTAGGTTGTACAGGCGTTGCGCTAGCGTCTGCCAGTAACCAGCCAGCTTCCCGTTTTTCTGCGGCAGGAACAGGGTAGTCAGCGAGTTGCTGTTGGATAACTTACCGGAGGCACGCTGCTGCCGCACCATCATGAGCGAATGCTGGGTCAGGGTTTTCGTGGTCTTATCAGCCGCATCGCTCAGACGTGGGGAGTTCCAGGCTGTAGCGTTTTTCATGTAGGGCTCATCGCCAAGAATGTCCATCGCCTGAACGTACCACATTTTGGCTTCTTTTAGTGTATCGCGTTCAAGCTGGCGGTATGCCGCGTCGCCGCGGGCGATTAACAAGTCAAGGTACGACATAAAGGTGGCGACCTTATAGTGCATCGGGTCCGCCTGCGCCACCGCGTCCGGGTCGCTGGAATCTATCTGGCTAGATTTCCAGATGGTTTCCTCCTCCAGCGGCCGCACGTTCCATACCCAGTTTGCAGGCTGGTTATTCACCAGATAGCCATACGGGTTCCAGACGTATTTAATCCAGTGCATGGCTTCAGTAAATTTACTTTCGTTCAGCAGGCGCTTAAACACCATCATCGGGACATAGTAGAACATCTCCCAGAAGTAGAGGGCATTGGCGCCGCTGAAGTCCATCGGTTCAGTTGTCTGGTCGTTTAATATAATAACATTAGAAAACATGGTGATGTCTGATATATCGGGGTTCAGTTCAACAGTGGTATCAGTGGCGTCTGTATATTTAAAATGAGCCCCCACATTATCTGCATCGGTGGTTGTTTTGTTTGTAAGCAGAAACACCTTGGCAATGTAAGTTGGATGTAAAATATTGTCTTTATTCGCTAAAGGAATAAACAGCCTAACGCTTAAATATTCATCAGTAAACATCCCTGAATATATTTTATATATGTTATTATCATCAATAACATGTCTGAGATTGAGAGAAAACTCACGGCTTTCACCATGAACCGCCGGATTGTACGCAGGAAGAATAAAATCGACATAAAATCCAATGCCCAGCTTCGGTTCTTGCAGTTCTTGGGTATCCATTGATAGTACGGCATTCAGCCCTCTGTTCGCCTTGGAAATAAGCTTTTTAGCAAACAGCGTATTCACCCTCACGCGATAAACTCCGTATTCCAGATACTGCGCATAGGTATCCGTACGGTTAATGGAAATGATTGGCATGGTGTTTTCATCCACCCGGATCAAGGTAATACCTAATGTATCAGAACCGAGAAAACGAAGATCCCCTTGGGGGGCTGTAGCGTTTATCTTTAATTCAAGCCGAGTGATATTGTTGCTGAATGCACTGAGAGGGATTGAGATATTTTTTTCTAAAAAAGAAAATCCTGTTCGTTCAAAGGAGTAAGCCTGATAGTTATCTGCCGTAAAACTTGCACTTACGGGACCGCTAACGGAAAGTATTATACTATTCAAGTCTATTGTTGTATCAATTTTTTTAAAATCACCAAAACATAATTCGACTGGGGTTTTATTTACACGTGATGCCTCCGACATAAAGGCATATACATAGTTATCAGCTTTTATATTATTAGATGTCCATTCTCTACGGTCGTACACATTTTTTTTAAATGGATACGGGTCACCATAGCAGTAGTAATTTAGATAACTAGTATTAGGATAATTAAAGCAATAAATAGTATCATTAAGAGCCGGCTCTATATTATCTAGCACCTTAATAAAGCAAGTTACGCTATTAATAACACATTCAAAGTTCCTGCCAGAGTGCTGTGAGATTGTGCTCCGAAGCTTAGTGTTCGGCACATAAAAAACATCACCCTCATTCCATAGGTAATTCATCATATTAACCAGAGTGCCGCTTCTCCCATCTGATTTTAGGTTGTAACCTATATTTCCGGAGACGTTAAATTTAATATTTGCGTCGGTACCCACTATGCTAGAAGAGATGTTTTCCCATTGAACATTATTCAGACTAGTATAGTTACCATATCCCAATTCATGATCAACTTCGGAAACATCTAAGATATTTACTTTTGTCTTTCCGCCGGTGTAAGGCGTATTAATCCTGAGAGTGGATGTGGTGTCCATCTGAAGATAGATATAACCAGCCATTTTGGCGACGAGATCAGCGGAAGCTATTTCAATCTGACCATCGATAGATATAATCAACCCGCTGGTTCCGGATGGTAAATTAGAATAATCGTCTTCTTTTTTATAAAAGAAGACGTAGAGTTTTTCCTGCTCCACATCTTTTGCACTGTACATGCTGTAGCCAGCAATATCCGTACTGGAGGTAGGCAGGTTAGTACTGTCGAGTTCAATGGTTATGGGTGCACTCCAAGTGCCGTCATGCAGGATATGCGTATATTTTAGCTGGCATTCCGTGTATTCTTGGGGCGTACTGTCGCCCGTAATTAACTTTACCCTACCTTCCACCCAGGTCAGATACAGTCGCGACTGAAATATGACAGGGCGCACCATACTATTTATGGGCGACAGCCCGACGGTAATTTTTTTCCACTCGCTCCAGGCGTTGGCAGGGAGCTTGCCGTCAGACATTTCATCAATGACCGCGCTACGCCAGTAGTACTCTCCGATAGCCGATTTGCCAATCAGGTATGTCTTACCACTACTTTTATTGACACCGTCATGGTAGCCGCTGATAACATCAAGGTTGGATACTTCCTCAAAGCGGGTCATGTAGGTTTTAAACGCGTCTTCTACAATATCATCGGTCAGCTGGCTCTGGCTAAGCGTCTGCAGCATCTCGTCCATCATGCCGGTCTGCCCGATACGCAGCGTCGGGTCAATGTAGTTTTCGGGATAATAAGCCAGCTGCGACACCCCCGCCCAAGTGCTGTAACTTTTGTTGTAAGTGTCCCAGTCGCTGGCAAAGAAGGTTTTCGACTTCACTTCGAAGACCACATCCTCTTCCTGAAGGCTAAGCGCACGGTTGATGTACAGCTGCACACTGGTTATGGCCTCCGCAATCCGGGTAGTTTTAATCTGGGCCGACACTTGGTTGTCAATCAGCAGCCAGCTGTATAGCTTGTCACGGCTGATCACCCATGACGGTGCGATATTTTTGATAACGTACCCGCTAGCGGCCGCGCTGATCGCTTCGTCCAGAGTGGCGCTCAGCTGTGCGGTCTGATTCGTATTCAGTCCGGCCTGCAGGGCGTAACTGGCGGCATCCCAGTCGGCATCCGGCGAGGTATGAGTCAGTTTCACCAGCATGGCCACGTTCGCCGGGCTGATGTGGAAGGTGGTAGCAACATCCAGCCACTGCAGGGCGTCCCGCAGCTGTATCCAGCTGTAGAAATACGTGTACGAGGAGCACTGCGCCAGCGCCTGGGTAAGCGCCTGCTCATCTAGGTTGAGTGCTGCAGCCACCGTTCTTACGGCAAGGTTGTTTTCTTCAGACCCGAAATTACCACTCAACGAGGTGAGAATTTCAGAGGCAGACGTACCGCAGAGGGAAAGCAACGCGTGCAGCTGTGTCAAATCATACAGCGTGCCGATGTCATGGTTCAGTACGGTGGCTTTTTCGGTAATAATGCTGGGGTGTGCCACCACCCATGACAGTTCTGCTGAACTCATGCCGGTATTGCGCACAATCAGCACCAGCTGTCCCATCACCTGACAGTATGACACCAGCGCGTCGGTCTGGGTGTCTTTGTCTAACAGCGTCAGAAACGCGGACACTGTTAGCGTCTGCGGCTGCAGTTGACTCAGCCACTGAAGGACGGCAGCAGCCGTTTCGGCTGACTCAAGCTGTGTGGCCGCGGCAATAAAGGGGGCTGCCGCGGTTATTAAATCTGCCTCACTGTCATTGCTAAGGTCTTGGCTGGCAAGCCCATTTTTCAGTGTGGTAATCAGGTTTTGAATGTCCGGTGAAAAAGTCGTGCTGAAGCGGTCAGTCAGCATCAGATACAGGTCGCTGACCGTCCAGTTAATCACTTTCAACCACTGCATGTGCCGGTCAATAAAGCCCACCAGTGGTGACAGTGCTTCGCCAGACAGGCTGCCAACAGGTGTTGAAGCATAAGGCGAAACGGACAGCAACATGGCCAGTTCGGTTACGCTCAGAGCGTGGATATCTGCCAGCAGGCTGACGCGGTACAGGGCGGACAAATTTTCAATCGTACAGGTAAAAACCGACGGACTTGTGTCGCCCGAAACCAGTTTCCAGAGCGTGTACAGTTCCGTATCATTAACACCAAAAGCGCGCTTTATCACACCTGTGTGGAAAGTATCGGTGAACTCGTCCGGATCGTCGGGATCTAGCGTAATGGTGACGCCGTTAGCAAAAAACTCGGTACCATTCAGCATTGGCGTGTTAAATAGACGCGTAAAGGCGCTGGCCTGGTTACTGTGCGCCGTCTGCCCGATAGCCGCGCCGGAAAGCACGATGGAGGCAGATACACCAATTCCGTAGCGCTGCATATTATAATGCACTTGGAACAGCTGTCTGAGAACATCAGGAGTAAGATTAAAATTACTATTGCTGCTCTCAACAATGTTGCGGATATCTGACGGGTCAATGCCGATGGCTTTGTAAAGCCGGATGAGTTTGTTCAGTTTCAGCAGGAAAAAATTAAATGGATATGTAGTCTGCTGAAAAATAAAAGAGCTGTACGCACCGCTGGAGTTAGTGGTTCTGCTAATTCCTATTTCAACAGGGTTGCTTAACTGTGCTTCACTTAATGAAAAGGTGATGGAGTAAGGTGTATTGATTTTGGGGATGAATTTTTCGGTTGCGAGCAAGTCATCAGATAAAAAACTTTCTGTACCAATGGAGAAATCAGTATAGGATAAGGCGTGAGAAAAATTGTAATTGAACTGAAACTGTCCTCCTCCCAAAGGGAGTAATTCAGCATAATTCAAATTGTTTGTGTTGTCGCCATTTTTGCGGGTCATCAGTAGCGCATTTAGCTGACCATCTGACTCCAGTAATGAAATCAGATGATCATCCTGGTAATACTCTACGCCCGGCATTATAATGTCAAATGGTCTTAAAATTCTCAGCAGCGAACTCATTTCATCGAAGGTTATCCCATACCAGTTGGAGAGATAAGTGATATCCTGGAAAGGGGTTATGGGAATATCCCCGAAATTTTCCTTGATCAGGTCATCCACATTATCTTCAGTAATGTCCTCGGTCAGGATTTTCTGCAGCTCAGGTGAAATGTCCCCTTGAATACTGAGCAGCGCGGCGGTATCCATTTCCGACGAGACGGTGGGATTATTACGGAACGAAGCAAACTCAGGGTCCTGCATGGTGATGCACTGGCGGACCATTTCATAACTCTGGTTGTAAGGTGTGTCACTGGTCTGTCTGTAAGTCGCGAGCATATTCATAACGGCGTCATAGTCTTTATCTTCCTGCTTCTGAATATTATTCAACAGCAGTTCGTTAGACAGGGACAGGGTGGACAGCTCATCATCCATGTTGGTCTGGGACAGGGAAAGGGATGCCAGATCCGGACGACGATTGTCGAGGTGGTAATGTGATGTTTCCGGGTGCAGGTCCCTGGCCTCCCGGTACAGTTCAGTTAGATACGCTGCCGGTGAGAACATTGATGCCACGGAGCCGGTTTTTACGAAGCTGCTGGACCGCGCAGGAAACAGGTCGTCATAGCCGCCCAGCATGGGTGACTGCTGGATGCCTAACCGGACGGCGCTCTCAAGCTGGGGATTAGCTCTACTTAGAATGCGGGATTCCGCCATTTTGTTTTCTTGCAGTTCTTTCTGCGCCAGCTGATAGAGGAAGTTCTTTTCGCCCCAGCTGAGCGCGTCACCGGCCAGCGCTTTTACTTCGGAAAATGAGCGGATCATGATGTGCGGCAGGGTGATCTGTTCATTTGGGGAATAATTATTCCGGCTGGCGTTCAGCTTGCCAAGTATTTCGTCGATTAGATACATATAAAATCCTCATCTCATTATTAAAGCATGGGATAACAGGTGAAGACAGAGCTTTTTTTTGCATGTCTATAATGTTTGGCTCACTAGGCTGTGTCCCTTAATTAATTTTCACTGATTGGAAATGAGAAAAACACATCGAATCTGTTCGTTTTTTGGACTGATTTTGGGTGTTTTTACTGTCAAAAACAGCCTGCTTTGTACGATTTTTCATCTATCGTGCAATTAAGGGACACAGCCTAAGTCTGAGCTTCAAACAGCGCCTTTTTTGACTCCCACCTTAGCGGAAAAATATAAGTAGTCTTCTCATTCTACGGAAAGCGCGCTTTCCGGGCGTAAAGTGTATGATTCAGGGAAAGGCAGTAATGACGTCGGGACCACGAAGCTCCCCAAGAAAATTTATCCGCATGGCTGATTCAATCGTTTATTAATTACTTATAGGTAAGTATTGACTATAAACAGAAAGATTTGGAATTTCTGAAATTTATGCTTTTCGTTAAATTGATTTAAAATCAATACATTAACAATATTTTACTTGATTTATATTATACTTAATTTCTCAATTAAAAGCTGAATTCTGGAGTTTTATTTTTCATCTAAATTTAATTTAGAATAAAAAACCGAAGATGTGTTTTTTTTTACTTTTTTATATTTATCACCATTAATAAGATGTTTCGACAATAATTAACTGAATTTTACGGCGTTATTGAATAATAGTGAATAACGCTGTTATGACACGCCTGTTTTGGAGTAACATGCTGATAACCTCTCGATACATCGGCGTTTTTGAATAAATTAAGACGTTGTTTTATAATGGTTATTATAAGAAACAACAATGAAAAAATCTGTCTATAATGACTTTCCTTAGGTTAACATTTTGATTTTTTGGTTAAAAAATAAATTTTCCATAACAGAATATTATCCTATTGATTCAAAATTAATACAAATTAATTACGGTGCATGTTAAGGTAGTTGCCGCCCCAGTATGATTCATACGGCCTGCTTTTCCCGTTCCGGATTTAGCCACACTTCGTCCTGCCGATCCCAGTTTCTTGTTGGCCCTGACCAACGATGCGGGTTCTGCATTTTTGCTGCCTCATACACCGATTTTCGCTTTACCAGCAACTGGCTGTCTTCGTCTCTGCGGTGAGTGTCAAGGTGTCAGGCGACAATTACAAAATGCCCCTTGGCGTCAATTACCATTAAAAAAAGTGACAGATTCCTTTCTGTAAAATGCGGCTGTATGACTTACAGAATCCTTCCGCTTTTTAGCCATAACTGTTCGGTGCTCACTTCGCTGCGCTCCGCCTCAGTCCTGACTAAAAAGCGTTACTGGGTGGAAACCTTCGTCGGCTGGTACAACGAAGAACATCGCCACAGCGGCATCCGCTACGTCACACCGGGTCAGCGGCACAGGGGTGAAGATCGGTGAGTGTCAAGGTAGTTGTCGCCTCCGTTAACTCATGCAGCGGGAGTTCCCCGCTCAGGATTTAGCCATACTTCGTCCTGCCGACTCCAATTCCGTGTTTGACTTGACCAACGATGCGGATTTCGCATTTTGGCTGCCTCATACACCGATTTACGCTGCGTCAGCAGCAGGCGGTCTTCGCCCCTGTGGCGCTGACCTGGCGTCACATACCGAATGGCGCTATGGAGATGCTCTTCGTTGTACCAGGCGACGAAGCTTTCCACCCAGGTTCGAGCCTCTTCCCGCGTAGCGAAGCCTTTTTCCGGCCACGCTGGTGCATATTTCAGCGTTTTGAAAAACGATTCAACATACGCGTTATCATTGCTCACGCGAGGCCGACTGTGCGATGGCGTTATCTTCAGTTCCGCAAGCTTTACCTGTAGCACCTGGGATTTCATCGGCGCACCGTTATCCGCATGCAGCACTAGCGGCTGCTGCCAGCAGCGCTCACTCAGCACCGTGCGCCCCAGCAATTCTGCTGCATTTTCTCCACTTTCAACGGCATACACTTCGTAACCGACGATTTTTCGGCTGAACACATCTTCTATCAGATACAAGTAAAACCAATGGCCTGCCGTCAGCGACTTCAGCCAGGTGATATCCCACGCCCATAGCGGGTTGGCTGCCGTCGCCTTCCAGGTTGATATCGCCTTGCGGCGCGGCTTTCGTTGCCGGCCACGACGGGCCATTTCTCCGGCTCGCCGCAGCATTCGATAGAAAGTCGCCTCGCTGGCGATAGAGCGGCCCTCATCTACCAGATGTGGAACTATCTGCGCAGGAGGCAGGCTGGCGAACCGCGGCTCATGGTAGATGGCCAGAATCTGCCGTTCTTCTTCAGCACTGAGTTTATTTTTCGGCACGGGCCGTGGCCGTGGCGTTATGGCTCGTCGGTCGTCGGGCACCTGTTTCCAACGCTGTAGCGTTCGTTCGCTCAACCCCACACTGCAGCAGGCTTTGCTCACCCTGGCGCCGGCATTTACGGCTTCCTGCACTATCGCCATCAACCGTAGCCTGTCAGTGGTACGCGTCATTCGTCCCCGCTTTCCTGGTCGAACAACGCTTTGAACTTTTTTTCCAGTATCAACAGCGCAGCAGCTTCTGCCAGCGCCTTATCCTTGCGGGCTATTTCACGGTTAAGCTGTTGAATGTCCTTTTGCTGTTTTTTGACGATCACTTTTTCTTCCCGCTGGCTGGTCTGCATAAATTGCTCCTTCCACTGCTGTATCTGCTCAGGATAAAGGCCTTTACGGCGACAATATTCGGCAATAGCGTGTGCAGACAGAGGTGCCGTTTCAACGAGAACGGCAAAGCGCGCTTCCTGCGACCATTCTTGAGACGGTTTATCTCCCGCCTCTGCAGCCTGGTTAGGAATTTGTCGCTACCGATGTAAAACTGGGTCTTCCGCAACTTGGGTGGACCCCCTTCAAGCCAGAGGGCTCATCACCCGACGCCTCAGTAATTCGAACCCGGCACGTCCGTACATCTGCCGCTTCAGCATTTTCAGGCGATTCACATGCCCCTCGACTACACCGTTACTCCATTTGCTGGTAATGGCTTCACATATTGCTGCTGCATCAGCTTCCATCCCGGCTGCAACACGTTGAAGCTCAAGCGGGCCGCTTTCGCTGACGTGAGTGAACCACTTGCTTAGCTGTGGCTTGTTTTTCGTTTTCAAGATCCGGTAGAAGTCCAACGCAAGTTGCTGTGCTATATTTCAGCTGTGGTTCTTTTTCACACATCAGCCCGATGAAGCGGGAGGCATAACTTTCTTCCCCTCTTATTATCCTCCAGGGCATCAACCAACGGCTCACACGCGAAGCTGACGGGAGACGGGCTGGCGCAGTAACAGGTGCGCTCCCACCCTTACGCCATCTGGCAACCTCATCCCTGACGGTGGTTTCGCTACCGGTGAACCCTTTTGCCACCATTTCCCTCCATATCTGGCTGCCATTGTGATTACCGCTTTCACGCTGTTCTTCCAGCCACCGACGCCAGGGATCCAGAAGGCTTGGTTTCCGAGGGCGGGTCGACATTTCAGGGAATGTACCTGATTGAAGCCAACGCCTGACCGTTACGCGTGATAACCCGGTGGTGCGGGATATTTGACGGAGCCCACATCCATTCTTATGCAAGGTTATTACCTCCACCCAGCGTTGGTGGCGTTTATTACGAGTCTGCTGCTTAAGTCGCTCCGGGCGACAGATAACAGATATATGGAGCTGGCTCTACCAGTTCTGGCTCAGGTGGTTTCTTTGGCGACAACTCACTGGCAACAAGACGTATCAGAGGCATATGTCTGTACATCATCCGTTCAAGTGCATCGCCAATGTTTTTCAGCAGGTGCCAGCGATCTGCCACCTGTTTGGCTTGAGGCGCCCCTTCACGTGCTGCTGTGGCATAGATACCGCCGCGATCACGCGAGACAACCTGTATTTCAGGGTATTTTCTGAACCAAGCAGCCAGCGTACGCTGATCGCCACCGGGAAGCAGGACAAGGGGACGGCGAGTATCAAGATTGACTATTAACGTCCCATAACGGTGGCCCCGATGCCATGCCCACTCGTCGATACCGACATGGGGCGTACCTGGCGGTTTAGTCTCTGGGGTATTTATCACCCTGCGAAGAAGAGTATCTGCACTGCTACGGAGACCAGCTGCCGTTGCCGCCCGTCTTCCAGCCTCACCTCCGGCGATTAATCCTAGCTGACGCTGTAAATTTTGTAACGCCTGCGAAGACTGCTGCCGTGAACCGGCGAAAGGAGCCAGCGACTCGGCAAAAATTTTGCGTGAGCAGGATGGGTTACGGCAGTACCAGTGGCGGACGGCAAATACCAGCCACAGTGTCTGGCCTGAACAAGGTAGATGCTGTATTCGGCGTCGCCGACAACTATGAACCGATTTGCTGCGCTTAAGGCATTCAGGACATAGTGCTGTTTTACGCGTGGCACGAAGATGGAGAGTTATCCCATCAGAACTAACAACTTGTCGGTTGGATTGCCATCCGCAAGGCAGCTGTAAAAGCGTCTTCAGTGAAGACATAGCGTTATCCATAACTTAAAACAGCTTAGATCCCTGTTATCTAAAAAGTTTCATTGTTTTGCTTCCACCCAAGTTGCGGAAGACCCAGTTTTACTTTGGCAGGGTGGGTCAGAATTCGATCGGTATTGACAGGAATTCCGGCTTGAGAACGCCAAGCATAAAGCGTATTGGTTGGGATCCCTTCAGAACGGGCGATCTGAACAACTGACTGGTTATGCGGTGGCATCATTCTGGCGATCACAGCTGCTTTACGCTCGGGTGAATAAGTCTTCATTATTGTCGTATCCTGCCCCCTGATTTTTTTCAGTTAGAGGCGACAACTACCCTGACATAGGGGGTGTTCTGCGGCGGGGAGCATTGCGAGAAGGCCGAACTTCAGCCCTCATAAGAAAAGCCCCTCACGGGGCTTTATTTTCATTACAGCGCGTGAATCGCATGGTTAGGGAAGGGAAGTGTGATCGGCGCGAATGGAATATCATCTTCAAAGTCCGGCATCGCGCCCTGTTGTGGTTGCTGCCCTTGCGCCCCCGGTGCAGCAGCTGGCGTACCACTACCGCTAAACTGTGGTTGTTGTGGCTGTCCCCAACCACCGCCCTGACCAGCGGGAGCGCCGCCGCCCTGGCGACCGCCCAGCATCTGCATAACGCCGTTCATGCTAACCACAATTTCCGTTGAGTAGCGATCTTGCTGGTCCTTATCCTGCCATTTGCGGGTACGCAGCTGGCCTTCAATGTATACCTGCGAACCTTTGCGGAGGTATTCACCTGCAATCTCGGCCAGCTTGCCGAAGATAACCACCGTATGCCATTCCGTGACTTCTTTCTGCTCGCCAGTGGCTTTATCTCGCCATGATTCAGATGTGGCAAGGCGCAGGTTAGCGACCGCGCCGCCATTAGGCATATAGCGCATTTCGGGGTCCTGGCCTAAATTGCCAACGAGAATTACTTTGTTAACACCGCGTGAAGCCATAATTTATCCTCCTGATAATGGGAAGCTGTGGGCTTCCCGGAGAAATAATTATCGCAATTTGAAGGGTTTCAGTCAATCTAAGTAAATTAAATATTTACTATTATTTCTTATTCGGGCTATTCTGGTTGATGGCGTATTTTTCGGCTTCCTTCAGCACCTTCAGGGCCATCTTTTCGGGTAGCCAAACGTCAACTTTCCGTAGCTTCTCGCCCTCAAAATCGACGGCTACAGACTGGTACAGATCCCAAATGCGCTTGACCGTGGAACCCACGTTTTGCTTGGTCCGTCCAACACGTTCGGCCACGTCTTTATTGCTTTCCCCTTTAACCAAAACGGAATGACCGATTTCGGTCGATAAGTGGGTAAACGTCTGCATTGCGGGTAAGAGGCGATCCCATTCTTCCTGCGTCATGCTGCGGGTCTGTTTGCGGGCCATAGTCATTCCTGATTAATAACGATTAAACCCATGATATAGCGGGTATCGCTAATGGTCAATGTTAGTAAATAATTATTTTACTCTATTGAGCTAATAGAAAAGAAGGGGGTAGGCCGTCGCGGCAGCAACTGGCCTCCGGGTGAATCAGCGAAGGAAATGCTGATAGCTCTGGATTATAGCGAAAGTTATCGCTTTTAAAAGAGAGTCCGCAACGCTCGCCGCAAGACCTGATTAGGGAGCCGCAGCGCGGCGAGTCTGTCAGGTCGAGGAAGCGTAATTTCCACTGCTGTTAAGTCATACACCGGACGCGCCTTACTCACAGATAGGCGTTGTTAATTACAGGATATATGTATAGGTAGAAATTAAAGGAAAAACATAAAGGATGACCTTACAGGTTTAGGGGGGTAATCTAACGTGGGCTAGGGGGGGCGATTTAACGTGGATAACTTGCTGAATAAACAGGCTTATCCACAAAAGAAAAGGCCCGTTGTGGGCCTTTACATCAGGATTTATACGGTATAGGGGGCGGGAACAATACAGCAGCAGGCCACCTTTAACCTGTTCGACCTTTGCCGCCGGATACACTGAAAGCACCTGTTTCAGCGCTGGCATGAATGCTCGTTTAAAATCCTTGTCGGCATTCTTCCCGCTGTACTCCTGGGCGAACTGCTCCCGCAGCTTCATCCAGTACAGCATGACCGGGCGGCCCTCTATGCGGTGGAGACGGTGAGCAAGCCATGCGTATATATCGAGCGCCAGCGCGGAGCCTTTCAGCACATGTAACGCTCTGTTGTCGAGCGGAACGGCGCTGTCTATCAGGCCGTTATAATAGCCTTCGGACAGGGTGAGTGTTCCCGGCCATAACGTGAGCTGCTTCGCGTCACCATCTTTGATCCAGGCATCAAACTGTTCGACGGGCTGGCCGTTATAGGTCCGGCCCTTAAAGCCCAGCTGCAAACGACACGCGGCCAGCGCCTGCATTTGTGTACGCAGCGTTTTATGACGGGTTCCCTGTGAGTCCATCCCCATAAGGTGAAGAAACTCATTAGCGCTGTGGCCGATGGCGATTTCTCGCGTTTTGTTGCGCAGTGCATACGATGAAATCCAGGCGAACGTGAGTCGCGGCATAGCGCCATAGGGTATTAGACGACAATTACAACCCTTGCTATCGCGTCAATTACCCTAAAGAGGTCATACCAGAAGGAATGTCACTTTTAAATGCTTCCTAAGTTTCCTTTTCCTAGCTCCCTTAACACTAACCAGTAACGCTTTTTAGTCAGGACTGAGGCGGAGCGCAGCGAAGTGAGCACCCAACAGTTATGGCTAAAAAGCGGAAGGATTCTGTAAGTCATACAGCCGCATTTTACAGAAAGGAATCTGTCACTTTTTTTAATGGTAATTGACGCCAAGGGGCATTTTGTAATTGTCGTCTGACACCATAGGGTAACGGCTGCTCTACCGGGCCACTGCCTTCATCAATCCAGCCTGCCTGTACGACGAGCCAGGCATCACCAGAACGGCGCATAAACTCGCGCCCAGCCACCTTAGAACGGGGCAAACCGACCTGGCACAGAATGGAGTGGGTGAATGCCATATCTTCACCTTGCGGCGGCTCCTGCCGGATTAGCGCCGCTGTATCAATGGCTTTTTGTTGCCGTTTGGTTAGCTGTTTGCTTTCCTCTGCCATTGCAATTTTCCGTAGTAATGTAACGCTGAGAAAACACTAGGCTGTGTCCCTTAATTAATTTTCACTGATTGGAAATGAGAAAAACACATCGAATCTGTTCGTTTTTTGGACTGATTTTGGGTGTTTTTACTGTCAAAAACAGCCTGCTTTGTACGATTTTTCATCTATCGTGCAATTAAGGGACACAGCCTAGAGGGCGCTGAAGAGGCCCTGGATGCCTTCGCGGCCAAATGGGATGAGCGGTTCCCGACGATCAGCCCATCGTGGAGAAATAATTGGGAACGTCTCATCGTCATTTTTGATTTTCCGCCGGAGATTCGCAAGGTTATCTACACCACCAACGCGATAGAGTCGTTAAATGCTTCATTGCGCAAGATAACGAAAACGCGACGAATATTTCCAACGGATGACTCGGTGCTAAAATTATTCTATCTAGCCTTGCATAATATCTCGGCTAAATGGACCCTACCAATCAGAGACAGGAAACCGGCTATGAGCCAATTCATGTTGATGTATGGAGATCGGATTTCCGGTTAAGCGATGGAGCCATTTACACGAAATTCTTTACAGACTCCCCAGAGTTCATCGCTGATCTGCCACTTATTGTTTGCCATACTTCCCTCAGAAATTGCCATTACTTATTAACTGACAATTCCTTTTGGGATAGGTTCTATGTACTATTGTTTTTAAATGGACATGTATCCTGTCACCGAAATTGGCTGAAGCGAGTGCTTTGAGAATAGGATTACAAAGTGTGTTTGTGCGCTATTTTCGGATTTTCCGCACTTGTCGATAAATGCCAGGGATCGTTATTGCGGTTCGCTCCCTTTAATTTTCACCAACCCATAAACAATTTCCTACTGCCAGCCTAGCGGCTTTGCGTCAGATATACCGGGAGAGCAGCCTATGCGCCATATGAATACCTTCTGTGCACTGTTACTGACAGTCCTGTCGGTGCTGCAGTGCCAGGCGTCGGAGAAAGATGAACTGGCGCTGGTCATGCGCCAATTGGAGCAGCTTCAAGCAGGACTTGATCGCGCTCGCGTCGTGGCGAACCAGAACCAAGATGCACGCTTCTATTTCGATTATCAGCAGGCCAAGCGAGATATCGCCACCATGCAGCAGGGGATCTCCCGCTATCTGGAGCCATCCCGCGCACAACCTACAACACCCACCGCTGTCACCGGACAGTACCGTGCCGAGGAACCCGCATGGCGATGAACGGTACGCAACAGAATGGGTGGAATGCCGGTACGTGTAGTGACGCGCAATGATGATCGGCCTGACGCGCAATAAATGCACTTTCCCAAACCACATTCCGTGAGAATGAAATCACGTTTCAAATCACTTTATCTGAGAATGAAACCACATTAGCTGATTCCGAACCACATTACTGATTCGCCCGCGCACGTTCCATGAGACGCTCTTCACCACCAGAAAACCATCTGGTTTCTTGGTGGTTGCCTGGGTAGTTTAAATTCTGTCAATGAATCGGCTGATAACTCACATTAAGACGTTTAGCCAACTTCTCAAGCCGCTTATCCCGTGTCCAAAGTCTCGCCCCTGGTGTTATAAGGGTTGATGCCAGTAATGTAATATCAACCAGACCACATCCAAGACCGTATAGCTTTTCGTTCTCAATGAATGCCATCACCTCGATGATAGTGGCCTGATGACTTTGTGGTAACAGCCCCAGATCACTAAGCGTTCTCAGTCTTGGAGCCGGAGGTGTACCACAGGCTATCTCTGCAAGAATCATCGGATGTGTCAGAACCAGGTCCCGAACCAGCAACTGGACCAATCCGTCATTCCTGTTTTTGAAATGGTCAACCCAGACGGACGTATCAACCAAAATAGTCATTATGCGGATGGCTCCTCGCGGCGGCGAGGGATCATCTGCATTTCAGGCGATGAACCGCCGAGCGACGCCAGCCTTTTTGCCGCCTGTACCCGAATAAACGTTTTCACAGCCTCCCGGAAAATATCAGCTTTATCCATATCGGGATCGGCCATTTCCAGCGCCTGCGCATACAGCACATCATCAATTGTGACTGTAGTTCTCATAATACCACCTCACGAGATTCATATATTGATGCTATCTTGCATCAAAAACAGAGTCAAAGCAATTAACAAGAAAAGATAAATATAGCAGGGTAATCTTGCGTTGATTTCCACAATGAGTTTTCTAACGATAATTCAAACAGAAATTATGCCGATCTGTAACCATCAGAAAATCGGCCGTTTTTCTGGTTGTCAGACGACAATTACAAAATGCCCCTTGGCGTCAATTACCATTAAAAAAAGTGACAGATTCCTTTCTGTAAAATGCGGCTGTATGACTTACAGAATCCTTCCGCTTTTTAGCCATCAACTGTAGTGGTTGAATAATCAGGACACTAAGAACCTATCCCAAAAGGAATTGTCAGTTAATAAGTAATGGCAATTTCTGAGGGAAGTATGGCAAGCAATAAGTGGCAGATCAGCGATGAACTCTGGGGGAAAATGGTTCCGTTGCTCCCGGAACACAAAACCCACCATCCGCTGGGTACGCATCGCAGGCGGGTTGATAATCGTGCCGCAATGAACGCCATTCTCTTTGTGCTCAGAACCGGTTGCCAGTGGAATGCCCTGAATGCCACCGGAATATGCTCGTCAAGCTCCGCTCACCGCCGCTTCCAGGAGTGGCGGGATGCAGGAGTTTTTGAACGGTTCTGGCAGAACGGGTTGCTGGCCTGCGAGCAGCTGGATGCTATCGACTGGTCATGGCTGTCGATAGATGGTTGTATGACGAAGTCACCGCTGGCAGGCTCAAAAAAACAGGACGGAATCCCACAGACCGGGGGAAACAGGGTGTAAAGCGTAGCCTGATGACCGATGCGAACGGGCTTCCCCTCTCTCTGGTTGTCTCAGGGGCAAATACCCACGACATAAAGCTGGTTGCTGATACTCTCGACGCCCTTCAGACGGGCAGACCCGGCAGAAAGCTCCGCCTCTGTCTGGACAAAGGCTATGAAGCCGGATGGCTGGAGGCCTGTCTGAAAAGTCGTCGTTACGAACCTCATATCCAGTCAAGGAAAGAGGAGTCGGAAGCCATCAAAAACACGGATTTTAAAGCTCACCGCTGGGTAGTGGAGAGAACGCACAGCTGGATGAATCGCTTTCGTCGGGTTCTGACTCGCTGGGAGAAGAAAGTCGAAAATTATGAGGCGATGCTGCATTTTACCTGCGGCATCATTGTCTGGAATAAAATCCTATTGGGATAGGCTCTAAACTTACATCCAAAACGGAGGTGTTTAGTGAACCATAAACGACAATTTACCCCTGAGTTTAAAAAGGAAGCCGTTGCCCTGGTAACAGAGCAGGGCTATACGATAGCCAGGGCAGCAGCATCGCTGGGCATAAGCAACAAAACCCTGCATACATGGGTCTCGCTGGCACGCGAGCAGAGCAACGGCGTACTCAGCGATGATGAACGTGCAGAGTTAAAACGGTTACAAAAGGAAAACAAAGAGTTACGTACAGAGAAGGCGATACTAAAAAAGGCGAGTGCCTTCTTCGCGAAACATATGTCGTGAGATACCGGTTCATTCTCGACAATGCCACTGACTTCAGCGTTCGTACACTCTGTCGGGTCATGCGTGTGACGGCCTCTGCCTGGTATGCATGGCGAAAAAAGCCCGCCGAACCGCTGCAAAAAGACGTGGAGGTACGGGTCAGGTTAAAGGCGCTGTTCGCCGCCAGCAGGCAGGGAGCAGGAAGCCGGACGCTGGTCAAAAGGCTTCGTGGAGAAGGCATCATAATCAGCCGCTGGCGGGTGAGGAAACTCATGCAGGAAGAGGGGCTGGTCTGCCGACAGCGCCGGACTTATAAGGTCACGACAAAACCCCGCCCAGGTGCAGAGGTGGCCCCAAACCTGCTGAACCAGAATTTTAACCCGCCGGGGCCAAATCAGGTGTGGGCGAGTGACATCACGTATCTGAAGACCGGTGAAGGCTGGCTGTATCTGGCGGCTATTATGGATTTGTACTCCCGGCAGATAGTGGGCTGGCAGGTGGACAGACGGATGACCTCATCGCTGGTCTGCGGGGCCCTGATGAAGGCATATAACCTGCGAACTCCCCCGCCGGGCCTGGTGGTGCATACGGACAGGGGGGCGCAGTACACGGGACAACACTTTCAGGCGCTGCTGAGCAGCTACAGGCTGAGGAGCAGTATGGGAGACGTGGGTGCCTGCTGGGATAATGCGGTGATGGAGCGCTTCTGGGGCAGTCTGAAACATGAATGGTTGCTGCTGGTACCCCAACACGGGCTTACATGGAGCAGGATGTGGCGACGTATATCCGCTACTACAACCTAGACAGGCATCATGCCGCTAACGGGGATCTGTCTCCGGTGCGTTATGAACAAATGGCTGAGAAAAAAGTGTCCTGATTTACTTGACCAGTGCAAGTGATGTTCCGCCAGGAACATCAGCCCGGCCTGAGAGCTTTATCTGATTTTACCCAACTCAAGGGGACTGAGATCACCATTAATGGCCGGCCGTTTGAGCATAAACTCTTCCACTTCCGGCTTGAGTGGAGCCGCTGGAGCTGGATGCGGGTGGTCACCGGAGGTGAAAGCGTCACCGCGCTTGCTGAAGGTGTTCAGGAAGCGCTGGGACAACTGGGCGGTGTTCCGCAGGAGCACCGCACCGACAGCCTGTCCGCCGGGTGGAAAAACCTGAGCCAAGACGATCATCGCGATCTAACGGAACGTTATGCTCACCTATGTGAACACTACGGCATGATCCCGTCGCGCAATAACAGCGGGCGCGGCCATGAAAATGGCTCCGTTGAATCGGCCCACGGGCATCTGAAACAGCGCATCCGTCAGGCGCTGTTGCTGAGAAACAGTCATGACTTCGCGACACTGGATGAATACCGGCAGTTCATCACGCAGCAGGTGCTGCGTTATAACCAGCGTAATCATGATCTGCTTCGCCAGGAGCTTACCGTGCTGAAACCGCTTCCCGAGAGGCGTTGTGCGGACTATGAAGAACTGTCAGTCCGGGCGAGCAGCAGTAGCACTATCAATGTCAGGCTTGTGGTGTACAGCGTCCCCTCCCGGGTTATCGGTCAGATGCTTAAGGTCCGTCTGTGGGACGATCGGCTGAGCTGTTATGTAGGCAGTGAAGAGGTGATGAGCTGCCGCCGTGTTCGTCCAGCGAAGGGAAAACGCCGCGCCCGCAGTATCGACTTCCGGCACGTCATTGGTGGTCTGGTCAGAAAACCCAACGCGTTCTACCACGCTGCGCTGCGTAATGACATCCTGCCGGATGACGAATGGCGTCAGCTCTGGCAACGGATGTGCTCGCGTCTGTGTCCCCAACTGGCCAGCCGGCTGATGGTTAATGCACTGAAACTGGCGGCAGAACAGGAAGATATCTCGCGGGTTGCTCAGGGCGTAAACCAACTGCTGCTGGAGCCTGGAGAGCCCGATGTGCAAAAACTTCTGAATTATCTGAACGTGAAAGGAAGCGGTGAGTTGGCTGCCGGAACGCTGGTTCAACACAGCCTGCGTAGCTATGACCAGTTGTTGCCAAAAGGAGGCCTTGAGTGACTGATATCCATACGCTGGAGAGACTGCTGCGAAAACTCAGGCTGACGCGGGTCGCCTCCGAATGGCACAGTCAGGAAAAACGCGCGCTGGCAGAAGGCTGGACACCGTCACGTTACCTGCTGTCGCTGTGCAGTGAGGAAGCGACACATCGTGAGAGCGAGCGGCTACGGCGTTACATAAAGGATGCCAGGTTGCCTGCGGGTAAATCTGTGTCGGAATATAACTTCGGTCAGGTGCCGGAACTGAACGCAGCCCAGGTCCGTCAGCTGTGTGAAACGACGGACTGGGTTGATGCGGGGGAGAATGTGCTGCTGTTCGGAGCCAGCGGACTGGGCAAGAGCCATCTAGCGGCGGCGATAGTTGACGGTGTTGTAGGTCAGGGCTACCGGGCGCGGTTTTTCAGTGCGGGAGAACTGCTACAGGAGCTGCAAAAAGCGCGGTCGTTGCTGAGACTTAACGAAGTGTTGCTGAAGCTGGATCGCTACCGGGTTATAGTGATAGATGACATTGGTTATGTCAAACGTGACAATGCAGAAACGGGGGTGTTGTTCGAGCTTATCGCGCACCGGTATGAAAGAGGGAGCCTGATCATCACCAGCAACCATCCGTTCAGCACATGGGGAAGTATCTTCGTGGATGAAACGATGGCGGTAGCGGCGGCAGATCGGTTGATCCATCACGCGTATATCTTCGAGTTAAAAGGAGAAAGTTACAGAAAGAAAACGTCAAAAGCGGTAACCCAGCAGTCAACTAAGCAACAATCATAAGGCGGTCAAGGTAGTTGACGACCGGCAAAAGTAATTGACGCCTAATAACTAGCAGGTAACCCGGCGTTTCTGGTTAACACATCCGAACAGTATTTCTGAGGTTATTTCATGCGTAAGTTCACTTTTCGCCAGCTGCCGCTGCGTACAAACGCCCGCTTCGCCATTATGCACGACAAAGTCATTATTGTTGATAATCATACGGTTGAGTCAGGTAGCTTTAATTTCACCAGGTCTAGTGCTTCCCGAAATTCGGAAAACGTTCTGGTGATCCGTGAGGTCCCTGAACTGGCACAGACGTATCTGTCGCACTGGCAATCACGCTGGGATGGCGGTTCAGAATGGCACTCTTCGTACTGAGCTAAATCGCCCCGTTTATTGCTTTTTTCTCCCCCCTATGGGCCGCGCGCCAACGTGGCTCACAGTTTGATGTAAAGTTAAGTCGCTGATTTCAGGAATCTGTAGTATCCTCTGCGAAACGATCCTTGTTTGATCCTTGAGGGGGCAGAGATGTCACAGGTCGTAAACGCAGTTACTTCCTCATCGAAAACGAAGCGTATTTACCGTAAAGGTAATCCAATGTCGCCGTCAGAAAGACAGCAGGCATTGGTTGCCCGCAAGAAAGAAACTCATAAAGAAATTCGTGTGTACGTACAGAGTGCTCTAAAAAATAACCTTCATCGCCTGTGTGCAGCTGAAGGTGTTACGCAGACTGAAATGATTGAAATATTGATCAAGACAGCAACTCAGCGGTTGGAAGAAAGCGTCACGGAATAACTTTCTTGAGTGTTCTTAGATCCGGTGATAGATTACTGATCGTTTTAACAGAATTTTGGCTGGCCACGCCGAAAGGTGGCAAGGGATGGGTTCTGAGGCCGTTTGAACGGAATCCTGAAAAGCAAAAACCCCGATAGTCTCCTTAACTTTGGCGAGTGGAGAGATTACCGGGGCTTACCTAAAACTGTATAGAAGCTGTTGCTCTATGCAGGGAGTATAGTTTTATGCTCAGAAAAGTTCAATACCTTCTGTGTACATTACTCCTTCCGTGCAACATAAGCGCGGGCAGGTTTGGTTGACACCATTCTTTCTCAGGTTCAGCCTGATATCTCTGTTATTTCCCGGCGCGGGTTGTCCAATACGATGCGCAAAGGGAAATCCAAAATTCATCGCCGCTACCAGCCGACGCTTAGCTGTGCTGTTCCGCGCGGTATGGCGGCAAAGGTCGTGGCGCGTCTGAGCAGCCATGACTGGCATCGTAATCCCGATCTGATCGCGCTGCGCCAGCAGGGATATGTGCCCTATACCAAACGTAATGATCCGCACTTTTTGCCAAAGCCGATGCGTCTTTCTGCCCGTTCGGAGAGCCGTGAGGCCCTGAATGCACTCTCCATGGCACTGGCGGCCAACTGCGATTATAACCCGGACAGTGACTATGCTTTCGAAGTCATGGTGCCGTTTGAACAGATTGCCGCCGCAATGGGATGCCTGCACGTCTACGGTAACGGACGTAAAGCTTATGACAGCCCGTTACATGCCCTTTCAGTGCAGGAGCAGCTGGGTTACGTGATTACTTTACGCGGGCAAGATACGGATTCGGGCCAGAACAAGCCGTTGCGCCTCTGGCTGACTGAAAAGTTCTTCACCTCCCGGGGAATTGCAGTGGAGGAAATCCGGCACTGGCTGTGCCAGTTCCGTCAGTGGGCCATCCGGAATGGCCTGACAGAGAGCCTGCGTAAAAAATACGAGCGTCACCTGTTGCGTGTCGAGCGTATCGGCATCGACCTGAAAGACAGACACAGCCTGCGCAACCGCCTGAAGCAAATCAAACGCTGGGTGGTTTCTCCTGACCTGGCCCGGGATAAACAGGCAAAGGTCCGGGAGCTGCAGCAGGGGCTGGACGGTCTGGATAATCGTGAGGCGAAGCGTCTGGACCTGGTACTGGACGGCCTGCAGGCGAATGTCAGCATGATGGCCAGAGCGAAACAGAAACGCCAGAATCCGCTCTATCAGGCCTTTGTCGCCTGGTCTACCAGTGGCAAGGTTATGACGCATCAAGTTAACGCGCTGGAGATGGAGGTCAGTCGGGAGCACCCGGCCCTGTTGAACACCAATCCGGAAGCCTACTATAAACTGCTGCTCGAGCGCGCTGGTATACTCTAATCCCTGTCCTCTTTCTTTTTAACCGTGCCCTGGCTCGGTTTTCGTGTTGCTGCTGCATCAGAAAAGGCAATTTTTATCATCCCGGACACCGTTATTCTGAGGCAATTTTCCAGTTCAGAGCAGCAGTGACGAGATGATGGCAAACTGATGGCCTGCTTTTACCTCATTAACTTCGTACTCTCCTATTAACTTCGAAACCCCCCCTGAGATATCAGTTAATTTCGAACGTTATTCCTGAACAAAATAAGCCCTTTAAAAAGGGAGTATCTTTCGTGCAGGCTAAAGCCAGGCACTCGAAAGTTGCTCCCTCACGTTGTTCGGGCAAACGCCACCCGATAAACCCAAACGTCAGGTGAAGCTTCGTAAAAGCAAAAGCACCTCCCGCCGTAAAACGGCGGGCACTAAGTATTAGTTACAACATTCATAAAAGTGCGACCGATGAAACACCGCTTCTGGAACCTCAGCGCCAAACCCCACCACTGCAAAAGCCGCGCCGCCCCCCGGCCAAAGGCCGGGGGGCGGCGCGGCTTTTATAATGGATGTTGTAACTACCTTCAGCGTGGCTTCTGAAATCTATAGCGGGAAGACTCGAGTACACGCTCGTAAGCGCCTACGGCGCATAACGCGGAGATACGCCCCGGCTACGGCCAAAGGCCTTGCCGTGACCACTCCGACCGCGCACATAAACCTTATAGTAATAGTAAACAAATTTAGCTTTGCAGGGCGAAGGTATCGATAGGTGATTTCTATCAAGCCGTAACCGGCTACGCCGGGCGTTCCGGCGGGAGTGGCTACAACATCCTATGTGACATTCTTTCCGCCGGCATGCGTCGCTAGCGACGCATCTGAAGTCACGCTGCGCACTGCTCGCGCGCCTGAATGAAATGTAAAAACCTTATATTACATTCAGTTAATTTTAACATTGCGCTATAATTAAACAATATTGGTAGACAGCATTAGGGTAACCACATGGCAGATAAGGTGCCTGCGCGCACAGCGTCATCAGACCCGTCGGCGACGGTGCCGCAACGGGTAAGCTGTAGTGGTTGAATAATCAGGACACTAAACTTACATCCAAAACGGCCCCATTCCCAGTCGAAATGCAACAAAGTGACCCACTGGCCAGACCCGGATAAAATCACCGTTCTGGCCCTACTGGAGATCCCGTTGCATGCAGGGAAAACATCTGACTCACAAAGAGCGGTTCTACATCGAAAAACGGCGTGGTGATGGGGTTAACCAGGCCACCATCGCCCGGGAACTGGAGCTTCCTCGTTCTACCATCAGCAGGGAACTCAGACGCAATACCGACGCCGCTTTCAACGGGGTCTATTCCTGCAGAAGGGCCGAAACGTTGGCCAGAGGGCGGCGGCAGAAAACACGGCCGGACAGCGTGATTAACCAGCTTGAACCGCACATTCAGGACGTTATCAGAACGGCGCTGTCTACCCACACCTCACCTGAGGTCATCAGTGGGCGCCTGGTCCTGGAATTTGGCCTGTCCGTCAGCAAGAACTCGCTCTATCGCTATATCCAGCAGGAGCGCCGGGCCGGCGGTGAGCTGTATCAGCAGCTCCCTCATCGGGGTAAACGGTATAACTATCAGACCGATGAGAACAAACGCGGTCCTATTCCCAACCGTGTTGGCATTGAGCAGCGGCCGGCCGTTGCTGACCTCAAGCAGGAACCCGGGCATTTCGAGATTGACACCATCTTTGGCAAAGATCAGAAATCATTCCTGCTGACGGTGGTCGATAAAGCCGTCAAGCTGGTCATCATTCGCAAACTGCCCAACAAGCGAGCAGAGACAGTGGTAGCGGCCTTCAGGGACATCGTTGCCAATACCTTCTGCGAGTTTAAAACCCTGACTGCTGACAACGGTTCTGAATTTTCCCAGCACGGGGAAATTACAAAAGTCACGGGGGCACCGGTCTACTTTGCCCGGCCATATCATTCCTGGGAACGCGGGTTGAATGAGCATACCAACGGGCTGATACGGCGTTTTTACCCGAAGGGAACGGACTTCAATTATGTCACCCATCGCAAGGTTGCAGCACTCGAACACCTGCTCAATACGCGAGGCAGAAAATCGCTGGGTTATCGTTCTCCAAATGAGGTATTTTTAACGCACTTACAGGCGGCATAATGCCCTACCGTTTTGTTGCGTTTCGACTGGGAATGGGGCGTGCCTACACGTTCACATTGGGGTATACCTCAGCCATACCGATATCTGGTATGCTGTTCCATATCAATGTGACCATATAAGTGATACCATAAATAACGCGACCACTTAAACGTGACCATAAGGGTGGAAAATGCTCATTTTTGGATACCTGCGCGCATCAACATCAGAGCAGGATGCTACCCGTGCAAAAAATGCTCTGAAAACATTTGCCCGTCAGCATGGCCAGCGTATCGCTGGCTGGTATGTCGATAATGTCTCCTGTACCACAATGAACCGCCCCGAGCTGCTACGACTACTGGAAGAGGCAGAACCCGGTGATGTCATTCTGACTGAACAGGTCGACCGCCTCTCCCGGCTGGATGACGCTGGCTGGGAAACTCTGCGAAAGCAAATCACTGATAAACAGCTGGCCATCGTCAGTCTTGACCTGCCAACCAGCCATCTGGCGCTGACCAGCGTCATCAGTGATGATTTTACCCGCAGCATGCTGAAAGCCGTGAACGGGATGATGCTCGATATGCTGGCCGCCATTGCCAGAAAGGACTATGAAGACCGAAGACGCCGCCAGGCGGAAGGGATCAGTAAAGCGAAAACCGAGGGCAAATACCGGGGCAGAGTAGCCGATGTGCAGAAACACGAACTGATACGCACACTGCGCCTGGCTCACGGTAAATCCTTACGCGAAACCGCACGTCTGGCCGGCGTTTCTAAAATGACAGTAATCCGGGTCTGCAATGCTCAGAAGGTGGAACCGGAGACCGGTAATACCCGGAATGAATAACCGGGATGACTTCCCGGCAAACAGACTCCGGTGGTGTGGTAACATATGCAGATTATTTTTCAGGGCCAGGACTGATGAAGAAGAAAAACACGACGCCCACGCCTCACGATGCCACGTTCCGGCAGTTCCTGACGCAGCCGGATATTGCCAGGGATTTCATGGAAATCCACCTGCCTGCGGAACTACGCGCGGTCTGCGATCTCAGCACGCTGAAACTGGAGTCCGGCTCGTTCGTTGAGGATGATCTGCGCCAGTATTTCAGCGACGTGCTCTACAGCCTGAAAACCTCTGCCGGCGATGGATACATTCACGTTCTTGTGGAGCACCAGTCGACGCCCGACAGGCATATGGCCTTTCGCCTTATCCGCTATGCGGTGGCCGCCATGCAGCGTCATCTCGACGCTGGCCATAAGACACTGCCACTGGTGATACCGGTACTGTTCTATACCGGTAAACGCAGCCCGTATCCGTACTCCACCCGCTGGCTGGATGAGTTTGACGATCCGGCTCTGGCTGGCAAACTCTACAGCAATGCTTTCCCGCTGGTTGATGTGACCGTCATTCCGGATGATGAAATCGCCGATCATCGCAGTATGGCTGCACTGACATTACTGCAGAAACATATTCATCAGCGGGATCTGGCAGAACTGGTCGATCGGCTGGCGCCCCTTTTACTGGCCGGATATCTGTCTTCATCGCAGGTGATATCACTGGTACACTATATTCTGCAGGCAGGCGAAACATCCGACGCCGAAGCCTTTGTACGCGAACTGGCACAGCGTGTGCCGCAACACGGAGACGCACTTATGACCATCGCACAACAGCTCGAACAGAAGGGCATCGAGAAGGGCATTCAGCTCGGTGAGCAACGTGGTATTGAAAAAGGCCGCAACGAAGGCAAGCTCGAAGGTAAATTCGAAGGTAAACTCGAAGTCGCCCGTACCATGCTGCAGAATGGCCTCGACCACAACACCGTCATGAAAATGACCGGCCTGACTGAAGACGACCTGGCACAAATCCGCCATTAGTCATCCTTTCCTGACACGCCCTGCCTGGCCATCAGCGTATACTGATGGCCAGGGAAAATCTGTATGTTACGGCGAGTGGTATGTTCCTTCGGCTTTGTTGAATAATTTAAGATACTTATTTATATAAGCATTATAAAATTTCAACGACTAATTTTTCCTCTCGGAATGTTTTTTATTGTGCTAACTATTTGATTTGTCGTTCTAACAAAATACATTCTCTGTAAATGCATTCTAACTAAAGAAGATGTAAATCAAACGGTTAAATTATTCAACAAAGCCTGTTCCTTCCTCATTTTTTGGACAGAGCTGTAGCGATAGTAGGTGAGGAGCGTATTCTTTTTTCTACTGATTATCCATTTCAATATCGCCCCGGTAATGATGCGAGGCAATTTCTGGAAAAATGTAATCTTGATGAAACTGGCAAAGCAGCTTTTGCTCACAATAACTGGATGCGCCTGACTCGTGACAGAAATGCTGATTAACTTGAATGGCGGCAAAGCAACTTAAGCCCAATGGTCATAATTGTTTCGATAAATAAGAAAGCTACGCGAAAAGCGTGATTTTTTAAAAAGCTGACGCGCCTTCCTTCAATATTATTCATGTAAAACAGTTGGATACTTTCTTAGCGTGGTTTTTCACACGATTGGTACTCGAACCCCGCCAAAGATATTAGGGCAAAACAACAGACCGAGAGCACTACAGCACCGACCGTTACGCCATGAAAAGCATGAGATGATGAGCCATCATGTTGAGAGGAGTCACGGTTACATTCAGTAAGCGTGTTGCTTAATAGTGAAATAAGGGTGTTTCGGTGATTGAAGTAAATTTTACGCTGTTCTGAGATGGAAATTCCAAAGACCGGCGCTAAGGAGTAAGAAGGTATCATCAATAAAGGGTCTACGATTCCGTAAAATTGAGCCTGTACACGATTCTGTGTAAATGCCTTTTCTCAGTAGTGACCGTCCAGGCGGTCACCGAACTCGATAATAAAGCGGCTCATCGCCATACGCCAGTCCCTCAGCGGCATCGTCCATTTCTGTGATGCTGCCTGGATTGCCAGCCACACCACCTTTTTCACTGCGTCGTCCGTCGGGAACACTGATGGCATGCCGGATCACGCTGTTCAGCGACTCTATGGCATTCGTCGTGTAGATAACCTTGCGGATGTCCGCCGGGTAAGCGAAGAACGTCGCCAGGTTGGCCCAGTTTGACTGCCAGCTCCGACTTATCTGCGGGTAGCGACTGTCCCAGGCGCTGGCGAACGCTTCCAGCGCTTGCTGGCCTGCTTCTTCCGTGGGGGCCCGATAGATGGCTTTCAGGTCACGGGTGACGGCTTTGTAGTCCTTCCAGGAGACGAACCGCAGGCTGTTGCGCACCATATGTACGATGCACAGCTGGATACGGGCTTCCGGATACACCGTGTTGATGGCGTCCGGGAAGCCTTTCAGACCGTCGACACAGGCGATGAGGATATCGTTCAGGCCGCGGTTTTTTAGTTCTGTCAGCACATTGAGCCAGAATTTCGCGCCCTCGTTTTCAGCCAGCCACATACTCAGCAGTTCTTTCTGGCCTTCGATGTTGATACCCAGGGCCAGGAACACGGATTTATTGATGACGCGACTGTCCTGCCGGACCTTCAGGACGATACAGTCAAGATAAACAATGGGATAGACTGCGTCCAGTGGACGACTCTGCCATTCGGTAACCTGCTCCATTACGGCGTCGGTGACCTTCGAGACCAGCGCCGGAGAGACATCAGCGTCATACAGCTCTTTGAACGCTGTGCTATCTCGCGGGTGGTCATCCCTTTGGCGTACAACGATAAAATCTGGTTATCCATCCCGGTGATCCGGGTCTGGTTTTTCTTAACCAGTTGCGGTTCGCAAGAGCCATCACGATCGCGCGGTGTACGCAGCTCCAGCGGGCCATCGTCAGTGATAACCGTCTTTTGGGTATAGCCGTTGCGGGCGTTGGTCGCCGCCTCGACGCTGATTTTTTTCAGCAGGCGATCGAACTGGTTGAGATCGTCAGGGATTTTGAGATTTTTGGCCAGTTCGTTAGCCAGGGCCTGCAACTGTTTTTCGTCCATAAATTAACCTGTTTTTGATGTTGGATTGTACCGCAGGATGTAACTTAAGATTTAGCGCTGTCAGAGTGATCTTTTCTGAGTTGTTTAATACGGTCAGTTGGAAAATATCGGTAGCGACAGGTAGAAAGCAGTGCGGGCTGAAACTCCGTTAAAAACCGGCTTAGCAGCGCGAAGGGCAGTCCGTGGGCATATGGGGCTTCAGGGTTCGCTACGCTCACGTATCGGCGCGCTAAAGCTCCTGTACGCATCTGTAAGCAATTTTCGCGCCTTCCATGCCTGCGGCATAGATTACCCAAAAACAGAAGCAGGTGGGTTAGTTTTACTTCGGCACAGTGGGTCAGATTTCAATTTGCACTGACATATCACTTAGAGATACCTCGCAGGAATCGATTTTAAGGCACCTGTAAGCCTCTCTACGGTGCTTTCTACTGTGAAGGCTGCCAAATTACTTCTACGGGATTACCAGCGTAGAAAGTCAGTTATTGGTAATCTCCCCCTATGTCAGGGTAGTTGTCGCCTCTAACTGAAAAAAATCAGGGGGCAGGATACGACAATAATGAAGACTTATTCACCCGAGCGTAAAGCAGCTGTGATCGCCAGAATGATGCCACCGCATAACCAGTCAGTTGTTCAGATCGCCCGTTCTGAAGGGATCCCAACCAATACGCTTTATGCTTGGCGTGCTCAAGCCGGAATTCCTAACCAGGCTGCAGAGGCGGGAGATAAACCGTCTCAAGAATGGTCGCAGGAAGCGCGCTTTGCCGTTCTCGTTGAAACGGCACCTCTGTCTGCACACGCTATTGCCGAATATTGTCGCCGTAAAGGCCTTTATCCTGAGCAGATACAGCAGTGGAAGGAGCAATTTATGCAGACCAGCCAGCGGGAAGAAAAAGTGATCGTCAAAAAACAGCAAAAGGACATTCAACAGCTTAACCGTGAAATAGCCCGCAAGGATAAGGCGCTGGCAGAAGCTGCTGCGCTGTTGATACTGGAAAAAAAGTTCAAAGCGTTGTTCGACCAGGAAAGCGGGGACGAATGACGCGTACCACTGACAGGCTACGGTTGATGGCGATAGTGCAGGAAGCCGTAAATGCCGGCGCCAGGGTGAGCAAAGCCTGCTGCAGTGTGGGGTTGAGCGAACGAACGCTACAGCGTTGGAAACAGGTGCCCGACGACCGACGAGCCATAACGCCACGGCCACGGCCCGTGCCGAAAAATAAACTCAGTGCTGAAGAAGAACGGCAGATTCTGGCCATCTGCCATGAGCCGCGGTTCGCCAGCCTGCCTCCTGCGCAGATAGTTCCACATCTGGTAGATGAGGGCCGCGCTTGATATTTTGTAGCTGAAAACATAACCACTACTACTGTATCAAAAGTATCCTTTTGGGGATTTGATGAAATACTTTCTCAAAACTATTGTTTTTTACTTTTGATTCACTATTATCAATTTATCTTAGAACTATTGAGATAGAATGATGGCAAAAGTGGGTTACAGAAGAGTCTCCAGCCGCGATCAGCATCTCGACAGACAGTTAAGTGGCGTCACTCTCGACAAGATGTTTGATGAGAAGTGTTCGGCAAAAACGGTGAACCGTCCGGTCTGGCAGGCCTGTCTGAATTATTTGCGTGAAGGTGATGAACTGCACATTCACTCGTTGGACAGGGTGTGTCGCTCTGGAGCCGGGGATGCTGTCAAAATCGTCGAAAGTCTGACGGCGCAGGGCATTACCGTAGAATTCCACAAAGAAGGGATGCGCTTCAATGATGTGATGACCGCCACCCAGAAGGGAGTTTTGGCAATCATCGCCAGTATTGCACAGATGGAACGAGAGCTTATTGCAGAGCGCAGGGATGAAGGGATCATTAAAGCAAGAGAGAAAGGAAAGAAATTTGGCCGACCCCGCGCAGAAGCCTCAGCGGAAGAAATAATCGCGCTGCGGGAGCAGGGATTATCAATGGACGCCATTGCCAGACGACTGGCAGTTGGGCGAGCCACTTTATATCGCATCATCAATTCAAACACTGAGGATCATCATGGCAACGCTTGTTTTTGATACCCATGCTTTTGTTAAAAAACTGACAACCGCAGGAATGCCTGAAGCTCAGGCGGAAATCCTCGCGCAGGAACAGGCCAATCTGATAGAAAACCGCTTGGCTACCAAACTCGATATAGTGACGTTGGAAAAAAATATTGAGATGCAGCTTAGTAAAATAAGGTCTGATGTAGATACAAAAATAGAAACGACTAAATCCGACATCATTAAATGGGTGGCGGGATTGCTTATTGCACAGGCGGCATTGGTGGCAACCCTGCTTAAGTTATTTACCGGGGCCTAACATGAGCGTTTCGCCTAAGGCAGTACGGTTTGATGAATACAACATGTGGGTGACGCTTAGTGACGCCCGCACGCTGGGCGTGCCGCTGGCATGGTTACCGAAACTCATGCACGCCAGCCCGGAGCAGCGTGAACGCTTTGAACTGAGTGCGCGGGGGATTCACTGGGATGAATTGGACGAAGATATTTCCGTAGACGGGCTTATTGCTGGTCGCAGTGATATCACTCAGCGATCACATCACACCGCCTGAATATCGACGCGGGGGAATGTTGTAGTGGGGCTTTGTTGGATAAATCGAACTTTCAGGGGATCGCCGGATCGAGAGTGTAAAAAGATCTGTGTAAATGGCATTTTGAGGAAAACCTTCAGAGGACAAAAAATGCCTATCAGCAACGAACTTATTGACCAACTGCTTCAGGATTGCCACTCCCCTCAGGAGCTTTTGGGTGAATGCCCCATTCCCAGTCGAAACGCAACAAAACGGTAGGGCATTATGCCGCCTGTAAGTGCGTTAAAAATACCTCATTTGGAGAACGATAACCCAGCGATTTTCGGCCTCGCGTATTGAGCAGGTGTTCGAGTGCTGCAACCTTGCGATGGGTGACATAATTGAAGTCCGTTCCCTTCGGGTAAAAACGTCGTATCAGCCCGTTGGTATGCTCATTCAACCCGCGTTCCCAGGAATGATATGGCCGGGCAAAGTAGACCGGTGCCCCCGTGACTTTTGTAATTTCCCCGTGCTGGGAAAATTCAGAACCGTTGTCAGCAGTCAGGGTTTTAAACTCGCAGAAGGTATTGGCAACGATGCCCCTGAAGGCCGCTACCACTGTCTCTGCTCGCTTGTTGGGCAGTTTGCGAATGATGACCAGCTTGACGGCTTTATCGACCACCGTCAGCAGGAATGATTTCTGATCTTTGCCAAAGATGGTGTCAATCTCGAAATGCCCGGGTTCCTGCTTGAGGTCAGCAACGGCCGGCCGCTGCTCAATGCCAACACGGTTGGGAATAGGACCGCGTTTGTTCTCATCGGTCTGATAGTTATACCGTTTACCTCGATGAGGGAGCTGCTGATACAGCTCACCACCGGCCCGGCGCTCCTGCTGGATATAGCGATAGAGCGAGTTCTTGCTGACGGACAGGTCAAATTCCAGGACCAGGCGCCCACTGATGACCTTAGGTGAGGTGTGGGTAGACAGCGCCGTTCTGATAAAGTCCTGAATGTGCGGTTCAAGCTGGTTAATCACGCTGTCCGGCCGTGTTTTCTGCCGCCGCCCTCTGGCCAACGTTTCGGCCCTTCTGCAGGAATAGACCCCGTTGAAAGCGGCGTCGGTATTGCGTCTGAGCTCCCTGCTGATGGTAGAACGAGGAAGCTCCAGTTCCCGGGCGATGGTGGCCTGGTTAACCCCATCACCACGCCGTTTTTCGATGTAGAACCGCTCTTTGTGAGTCAGATGTTTTCCCTGCATGCAACGGGATCTCCAGTAGGGCCAGAACGGTGATTTTATCCGGGTCTGGCCAGTGGGTCACTTTGTTGCGTTTCGAGTGGGAATGGGGCTTTTGATGCTGTTAATGCCGGTTTAGAACCAATAAAATATCACTATCCGGTGGTGTCACTGCAACAGGTATCGGCGCAACTTAACTTTAAAGTGTGGGAACGGTCAAAAATTTGTTGTTACTTCCGTTGCCTTGATTCAGGGGACTATTTTAAAATGAATTTGTTTTTCAATGCCAAAACAGGAGGGCACTATGCTTCACAACAAGGCGGTATTGATTTTAAATCATCTGGCCTTTTAGGGGAATGCTTTTTACTGGATATTGTGATAAATGAAAAAGGTTATCCGATATTAAAAAGTGCACGAAGGCTTGACGATCAGGGAGTGTTATGAATATTAAAGAACGTAGCCTGTTAAGTGAAGATGAATCTGAAATTTATTCTAATCTTAACCGCTTAATGCCCGAAGGTGTTGTTGTTTTTGTCAAAGTAAAACTGTCGGAATTTTTAACACCTACCGCTGAATATGGGACAGAACTATTTTACCATGATTTCCTTGAGTTGAACAATTTAACAGCCCCGTTTTTATTGTTTGATGTGAAGAATAAAAAAGTATGCAAGGTAATTACATTTACCAATGAATCTAAAAAAAAGACAACACATGAATTAAGGAAGATGCTTGAAATCTGCCAAATTCCTTTGATAGAAGTTGGCAGTATTGCTGAATTGTACACCTGTGAACTTTTTTGAGAATAGCAATAAAAATCAGAATGATTTATTCATCACCGAATACTGATTTACTGTTCTTTTTTGTGATATCTTTAGGTGATAAAGGTTTTGTATCTATGTTTAATTCTTTCTGACCTTGCTTATCTGTTGTGGTTTCATGTGAAAAAGATTTTATCAGTCTGGATATATCAGATGCTTCAATTCCTTTTTCTGTAATCATGGCGCAAATCATGTTAGGAAGGCGTGGATCTATTGATGTTAATGCAAGTCCTGCAACTAATAGTGATTTAGAAGATAAGTTCTTCTTTGTATCAAGGGTTTCTATCGCAAACTTATCGACGATATTCGTAGGTGTTAATGCAATGGATAGTCTTTTCCGTTCCATCAGTATTTACCCCATAGTGAAAAGGCCATTGACCAAATCAAATTGTGGATGAGAGGAAACGAAAAAGCGGTCGTTACGAACGTTGCAGAAATCTTTTATCGCTTGACTGATAAGCTCAGATCCACCACCAATGACCATGATATGGCTATATCCTTTAAATTTTCTTATCGAATCGATTACTCGCTCATTAAGACGAATATTTGCCCTTTCAATGGCTTCTTTTACGCTCTTTATTTTTGCTGGATTATTTATGTTTTTATCGAAAAAATCATGGTTGTTTCGATTGATAATGAAAAGATCTGCCATATGGTTTGACGCATATGTTTTTGCTTCTATGAGTGCATTTTTAACTTCTTCTGTTATCAATGAAACACCTGTATGCGGATCGCCATAGATATTGATGACATCTGTCATTTGTCCAGATATTTGTGAAATATCTAGTGTAGTTCCGCCTATGTCAACGATAAGCAGTGATTGGTTTGTATCCATATCAGACAGAATTTCAAATCCAGCCGGTATTGATTCTGGCCTGACAGTAATTGAATCAAATTTAAACATTGGTGTTTCTTTGCTATTACTGACTTTTCTCATTAAGCTGGATTTTTTCCGCTGAATATTTTCTTTATTTATCTGTTTGTTTGTGTCGTAGTATTCTGACAAGGGTAGGGTCACGACGATATCTATCGTCTGTGGTTCGATTCCTGTTTGCAATAGAGCATGATGAACGGCTAGTGTATTAGCAGCGCTGTATTGCCACTCAATGTTATTTGTATTCAATGCTGTTGAATCATGGCGATCAAAAGAGTATTTTTCTCCATCGATATCGTAGTTAACTATATTACTGTTGCCAAAATCTGCTTTCCAGCCACGTTTAAACGCAGTGGGTACGGCAAGTCTTTTGTCGTCGCCTTCCTCCCATTTTACTTTTATGCTAGTTGACCCATCATCTACATAAATTTTCATAAAAAATCCTATATAAAGTTATTATTTAAAATAAAAAACATAAATTTTATGTATATTAGCATGGAAAAATGCGATATTCAACACAAAAAATAATTTTATTTACTCATTTTAGTATAAAAATTATGTAAATTTATGCCAGTGCGTGTCTTTTGTCATAGGTTTAACCATTTTCTATCTATGGGTAGGTGCAGGGGAAAAGGACTAGATGAAGAGTATTTTAAACATTTTGAAGTTTCACCGGGCTTTGTTGAATAAATCAGAATTAGCCGACAGGATGACTCCCTCTGCTACACCTGTTATCCGATCCTGACGCTGTGTGGCATACCCAACAACGTCATACGATTCAGCGCTTTGACCATCGCCATGGCTTCACCCACCTGAGCATCGTAGTCACGCAGGCTCAGGTGGCCACCCAGCAAAGTTTTTATGCGGAACATCGCTGTTTCTGCCACTGAACGCCGGTGATAACCCACTTTCTTTTTCCACATATCATTACTCCCGCTCAGACGCTGATTCGCCACCGCATGGTTACGTTCATGGTACTTGTCCGGCCAGTATTTGGCTCCGCTTCGCGGCGGGATAAGGGCCCTGATTTTCTTTCTCAGCAACGCATCGTGGCAGTAACGGGCGTCATAAGCACCGTCTGCTGACACTTCCCTGATTTTCCGGTGGGTTTGGTTAATCAGGCCCGGCAGTGCCTGCGCATCTGTCGTTCCACTGAGCGATAAGTCGGCACAGATAATCTCATGCGTCGCACTGTCTGCTGCCAGATGAAGCTTGCGCCACACTCTTCGTCTGTCAGCCCCATGCTGCCTGACTTTCCATTCACCTTCGCCAAAGACCTTCAGACCGGTACTGTCGATGACCAGATGCGAGATTTCACCACGCGTTGGCGTTTTTATGCTGATACTGACGGTTTTTGCCCGCCGACTGACCAGAGAGTAGTCCGGGCAGCGCAGTGGCAGGCTCATCAGTGTAAAAACCGAGTCGACAAAGCCCTGTAATGCCCGGAGCGACAGGTTAAACACGCGCTTTATCATCAAAACCGTGGTAACAGCCATATCGGTGTAGTAAAGCGGCCGACCACGACCTTCAGGCGAAGCACTGTCAGTCCATGCAGCGATGGCGGACTCATCAAGCCAGACCGTCAGGGAGCCGCGTTGTCTGAGTGCTTTGTTGTAGGTGGGCCAGTTGGTGATTTTAAACTTTTGCTTTGCCATGGGGAGCTGCTATCGGGAGCGATGATAGTGCTCTGATCCGGCGATCCCCTGAAAGTTCGATTTATTCAACAAAGCCAACCGCCGGGTAACGTACTGAGCAAGGATAATGGCAATTTCTTATGGCGAACGACCTCCTCGTGCTCATGAAAAACATCCAGCACCTGAGAAGATTCTACCGTCATCCCCAGAATATCCGTCATCGCGGCATTGGTATAATCCTGAGATTTCGCATCAGTAAAGCCACAGGGGATCGTCAAACTTTGGCAAAATTGCTTGATGGGGCTGTTCATGCAACACCCCCTACTTTCAGAAGGGATGTACGCTGGCGGGGTGTCAAATTGCGTGAAAGGCGCGCAAATTTAGCGAGGATCGCCGGTCTTGCACTATAGACACGCTTACAGAAAATGGGATGCAGATTTTTAGGGCAAGTTTTCAGTGGGGTAGTAGCCATAATAGCAACCTCAGTAAGTAGCTGGTTTTCGCTACCACTGGAGTTCCTACAGGCTTTGTTGAATAAATCGAACTTTCAGGGGATCGCCGGATCAGAGCACTATCATCGCTCCCGATAGCAGCTACCCATGGCAAAGCAAAAGTTTAAAATCACCAACTGGCCCACCTACAACAAAGCACTCAGACAACGCGGCTCCCTGACGGTCTGGCTTGATGAGTCCGCCATCGCTGCATGGACTGACAGTGCTTCGCCTGAAGGTCGTGGTCGGCCGCTTTACTACACCGATATGGCTGTTACCACGGTTTTGATGATAAAGCGCGTGTTTAACCTGTCGCTCCGGGCATTACAGGGCTTTGTCGACTCGGTTTTTACACTGATGAGCCTGCCACTGCGCTGCCCGGACTACTCTCTGGTCAGTCGGCGGGCAAAAACCGTCAGTATCAGCATAAAAACGCCAACGCGTGGTGAAATCTCGCATCTGGTCATCGACAGTACCGGTCTGAAGGTCTTTGGCGAAGGTGAATGGAAAGTCAGGCAGCATGGGGCTGACAGACGAAGAGTGTGGCGCAAGCTTCATCTGGCAGCAGACAGTGTGACGCATGAGATTATCTGTGCCGACTTATCGCTCAGCGGAACGACAGATGCGCAGGCACTGCCGGGCCTGATTAACCAAACCCACCGGAAAATCAGGGAAGTGTCAGCAGACGGTGCTTATGACGCCCGTTACTGCCACGATGCGTTGCTGAGAAAGAAAATCAGGCCCCTTATCCCGCCGCGAAGCGGAGCGAAATACTGGCCGGACAAGTACCATGAACGTAACCATGCGGTGGCGAATCAGCGTCTGAGCGGGAGTAATGATATGTGGAAAAAGAAAGTGGGTTATCACCGGCGTTCAGTGGCAGAAATAGCGATGTTCCGCATAAAAACTTTGCTGGGTGGCCACCTGAGCCTGCGTGACTACGATGCTCAGGTGGGTGAAGCCATGGCGATGGTCAAAGCGCTGAATCGTATGACGTTGTTGGGTATGCCACACAGCGTCAGGATCGGATAACAGGTGTAGCAGAGAGCCTGTACATAGATTTGTGTAATTGCCTGATTTTGATATGTTCAATCCAACATCAAAAACAGGTTAATTTATGGACGAAAAACAGTTGCAGGCCCTGGCTAACGAACTGGCCAAAAATCTCAAAACCCCTGACGATCTCAACCAGTTCGATCGCCTGTTGAAAAAAATCAGCGTCGAGGCGGCGCTCAACGCCGAAATGACCCATCATCTCGGCTACGATAAAAATCAGCCCAGACCGGCGACCAACGCCCGCAACGGCTATACCCAAAAGACGGTTATCACTGACGATGGCCCGCTGGAGCTGCGTACACCGCGCGATCGTGATGGCTCTTTCGAACCGCAACTGGTTAAGAAAAACCAGACCCGGATCACCGGGATGGATAACCAGATTTTATCGTTGTACGCCAAAGGGATGACCACCCGCGAGATAGCAGCAGCGTTCAAAGAGCTGTATGACGCTGATGTCTCTCCGGCGCTGGTCTCGAAGGTCACCGACGCCGTAATGGAGCAGGTTACCGAATGGCAGAGTCGTCCACTGGACGCAGTCTATCCCATTGTTTATCTTGACTGTATCGTCCTGAAGGTCCGGCAGGACAGTCGCGTCATCAATAAATCCGTGTTCCTGGCCCTGGGTATCAACATCGAAGGCCAGAAAGAACTGCTGGGTATGTGGCTGGCTGAAAACGAGGGCGCGAAATTCTGGCTCAATGTGCTGACAGAACTAAAAAACCGCGGCCTGAACGATATCCTCATCGCCTGTGTCGACGGTCTGAAAGGCTTCCCGGACGCCATCAACACGGTGTATCCGGAAGCCCGTATCCAGCTGTGCATCGTACATATGGTGCGCAACAGCCTGCGGTTCGTCTCCTGGAAGGACTACAAAGCCGTCACCCGTGACCTGAAAGCCATCTATCAGGCCCCCACGGAAGAAGCAGGCCAGCAGGCGCTGGAAGCGTTCGCCAGCGCCTGGGACAGTCGCTACCCGCAGATAAGTCGGAGCTGGCAGTCAAACTGGGCCAACCTGGCGACGTTCTTCGCTTACCCGGCGGACATCCGCAAGGTTATCTACACGACGAATGCCATAGAGTCGCTGAACAGCGTGATCCGGCATGCCATCAAAAAGCGTAAGGTGTTCCCGACGGACGACGCAGTGAAAAAGGTGGTGTGGCTGGCAATCCAGGCAGCATCACAGAAATGGACGATGCCGCTGAGGGACTGGCGTATGGCGATAAGCCGCTTTATTATCGAGTTCGGTGACCGCCTGGACGGTCACTACTGAGAAAAGGCATTTACACAGAATCGTGTACAGGGTCTACAGGGTCTGTACAGGCTCTATCAGGCAAAGCTAACCCCCCGGGTTGCAAGCCGAATCGCACCAGTAGCCGCGTTTATAGCGACGTTTCTTGCTGCAGCAGGCAAAACAAAACGTCTCAGCTGGGTCATTGCCCACCCTCCCACAGTATTAACCACATTTCCAAGCTGATTAATTCTGGTTCGGAAATGTGCATCTGGTGCAGTGATACTTAACGCAGTGCCAATCCCACCGGCCGCAGCCCCAATACTGCTTCCTGTCCATTCATTCAAACCGCCAACTGAAATATTTCTTCGTAAAAATGAGAACACCGCTCCGCCTAATCTTCTGCCCACAAATCTTGTCAGAAAATTATTACCTACATAGTTTGTTATTATTGACTGGGCGCATCTTCTAGCAATCTCTCCACCAACGATATTAAACGCATATGAGACAGCATTATCGGCATACCGGCCAACCATACCTCCAATATAACTACCATTGCCGGTGTTTTCCCCAACAGAGGTACTACCGTGCGTACCTGTAATAAATCCACCAACAGCCCCAAAAGTTGCGGACGTGACTTCCATTGCATAGCTAACACCACTACCTGCCATTGTATTAACCGTGCCAACTGCAACACCCGCAGCGTGCGCTCCTCCCATCCCCCGGTCAGAATTGGCAATAACGCCCCCCATTGTGCCGGAAATTCCCCCCGCGACCCCCGCAATGGCCGTACCCTGAATTCTTGCTCCGGTCAGGTGAGCAGTTGCACTCCCCAAAGCTGCACCAGCGGCTGCATTAGTCGCGACTGATTTCCCTTGCACTCTTCGTGATATAAACTTCGCAGCGCCCGAGGTTATTTTATTTATGTTCCATCCAGCTATTGCACCAATCACAAATGCACCAGCTCCGATAGCTGCTACCACCCCTAAGGCAAGACCAGCAGTTGCTGCTACTGCTACTGCTATACCCGCAACTGCCACCCCTCCAGCAATAGCTCTGGTTACTTTCATTCCACGGGACAGTGATGCTCCCATGCCTTCATCCTCTCTATGAAGACCAAACGCGGCCAGTCTGAAAATATCTCTGTTTCGGTTTTGTGTTGATTCCCCTGCTCCATCGTCACAGGTAACAGGATTATTCTGCACCATTCGGAACAGGTTAAGTCCGTCCACCGTCCCCGCCGGGTCTGTACTAAGCCATCTGCCCACCCACGGCTGATAATACCGATACCCGTAGTAGTACAGCCCCGTCGCGTCCCGTTCCTTGCCTGAGTACCGAACTGTCTTGTAGTTCGCCTCCACCGCGCTGCGTGCCGTCCACAACGCCGTGCCCCCGTACGGGTAGTACTCTTCCATGCTGATGATATTGCCATCGCCGTCCAACTCCAGCTGACTGCTGCTGGTCAAATTGTCGTAACTGTATCGTATCTGGTCATTGCTGATATCCTCCGGTATTCCACTCTCCCAGTGCAGTACCCGCACCTGCGCACGGCCCGCTTCACCAACGGTAATCACCTGCAGGCTTTCCGTTTCTGTGTTACCGCTGGCCATGGTTAGGAGCTCCAGCCAAGGCAGGTACAGCGCCCGCTGCGTCTGCGTACTGTTACCGGTTTTCTGCCCGCTGACCTTCAGGACGCGCTGGCTGCCCGCGTCATAGCGGTAGCTCTCGCGGTCATCCGTACCGCCGTCACGCACCACCGGCGTCACCTTCAGCAGCTCGTTCCGGGCGGTCCAGGCAAGGCTCTGGCCCGGCTGCAGCTGTGTTTGCTGCCCACCCGCGGTGAACAGCGCGTCCACCTCCGCCGGGTTATCCGTCAGCGTGCTCAGCACGCCCCGGTTGCTGCGGTCACTTATGGTGATATTTGTGGTGTAACTGTTGTTTGTCGCCGGTGCGCTGTGGCGGATTTGCGTCAGATTGCCGGCTTCATCGTAGGTATAGTTGCGGGTATAGTTTGTAAACGCTGAGCTGTCGGTGGGAAGGGGAACGGTGGCGGTCGGTGAGCTGCTGCCCTGCTGTCCTGCATTTGCCATCTCGCGCCCGGTGGCGCTGACCAGCTGGTACAGGCTGTCGTAGACGTACGCGTTCTCCGGCACCACTTTCTGGTTGCGCCAGAAGCGGGTCTCTTCAGCGTCGTTACTGATTTTCAGGACATTACCCACCGGGTCATACTCATAGCGCAGGTCCTGCAGCACCTTAGCACCCGAGGCGTGTCCTGCCGGACGTTCCGTTTTAATGCCGGTCAGGCGCTGCGTCTCTGCCTCGTAGGTGTACGTGGTCACCACGCCGTTGCCGTGCTCTTCGCGCAGCTTCTGCCCGGCGGCAGAGTATGTCAGGGACTTCACGACAGTCTGTTCTTTTCCGCCCTTCAGCGTCAGCCAGCTGCCCGACAGCAGGCCCGCCACGTCGTACGCCACCCGCTGCAGGTTTCCCTTCGCATCCGTGGTGGTCAGCATCCCCCCGGTGGCGTCAGCCGTGGACAGGGTGGTGTATGTTTCGGCATCGAGCAGGTCGTTCCAGACGGAGGCGCCTGTCCCCTGCCAGTCGGCAGCTGTGTCCGGGTTATCCGCGTCCTTCAGCAGGCGGCGGGTGACGGAGAGGGGGGAGCCGGTCAGGGCCACGCTGTCGGTCTGCGTCAGGCCGGCTGTATCGTAGTGGCTGACACAGGCTCCGGCGAGGTTCAGCGCCTTCTCCTCAACAGAGTTACCGGCATAGATGAAGCGCTCCGTGATGCGGGCAGCTTCACCGGTGACCTGCTCCGTAATACTTAACGGACGTCCGGGCAGGGTTGCGTCCTCATACTGCCAGCTGCGGGTTACCGCCTCACTTCCGTCCTCCGTACCGTCGTCAGCGGTGCTGATGTTACTGACTGCCATAAACGGCCGGCCTGCGGCATCGTTCAGCGCCACAGTGATGCCATTATCCACACCCTGCGAACGCAGAACGTTGCCGGTCAGGTCTGTGAGGTAGCTGAAGTTCGCCAGCCCGGCGTCGTGCAGGCGCGGGTCGGCACTTTGCGTCAGAAAGCCGCGGGCGTCGTACTGATGGCGGGTGATGCGCTCATTGGTCACGTCCGGGGCATCAGGGTGACGGTAGTACGCGATATCGCGCACTATCAGGCCGCGGTTGTCGAGGACCGCTACTGAAGGGGTTTTGTTGAACAGTGATGTGCTCATGGGTGGGTTACCTCCGTCCGTATCAAGTGAAAGTACCGGCAGTTAGGCTGCCGGTAGGTGTGTTACGCCGCTCAGTCAGTTTCGTCGGACGTGTCGTTCTCATCCTCGCTGACCAGGAACCATGGCGTGAACAGGGTGCGACGCAGCCAGCCCTTCGCTGTCTGCACCTGGTACTCACGGCCGGGCGGGTCGTAAAGGTGGGTGTCGGCATACAGGTCCTGACGGGCACTGTCGTCGCTGACGTATTTCCAGTCGCTCAGGAAATACGGCTGGTACGTGCGGACTGGCTGCCCCTTGTTGTTATATTCCGTGCGTCCTGTTATGGCCCAGCGAAAGGTCGTTTGCGCAACGGCAGGTGTCCCGTCAGCCCCGACGACCAGTGAGCCATCCTCCGCACGCTGCCAGGCTTCACCATCCGCCTGACGGGTGGATGCCTGTAATACCCGGCCAAAACCGTCGCTGAACGTCACCTGCTGCCGGATTTGCTGTGAGCTGTCGCTGTCGTAGCGGTCGGTGGTCAGCGTCACCACGTGCGGCGGCAGTTTTCCCGCACCCTCACGCGTCCAGCTGTCGGCCACGTACAACATGCACTGCGCCACAGGAAGCGGGGCAACAAGCGCCAGTGCGGCGTCAGCTGTATCCGGTATGGTTATACTGGTGTCACTGTATCCCGCTGCCACGCCACGTTCCGTACCGCTGAAGCGCAGTGAGGTGACCCGTCCAAGCGCATCCATTGTGACAGTCTGCACGTTATCGTTCGCATCGGTTACGCTGGCCGGTGTCAGAAAACGCCAGTCATACTCTGCGGTGGTTGTAAACCCGGCACCATCTTCCATCTGCGTTATCACGCAGTCATGCGCATCTCGAGTAACCAGCACGGCGCAGGTAAGCGGGCTTTCCCGAAAAGCGACCAACAGCTGGAAGTGCTCAGTAGTTCCATAAGTGGCGTACCCCTGCCGAACCGTCCACAAGCCACTGTCTGATTCGCCCGCACGGGGGAAAAGATATCCAGACTGACCGTATCCTGCGGACGTTAGCGTGTCTGCGGGAAAATTATCTGCCAAGGCGCTGACGGTATCGCCATCCAGCACGGCGGTTTCCGTAAAAGCCTGCAGCGGTGGAAAAGCCGGAATCCCATCCGTCACTTCACCCTGAGCGTCTAGGTACCGGATTCTTTTCTGTCCGGCGAAAGTATATCCCTTCCCGGATCCAACGGGACTGTCGCTGCCCAGAAGGGACTCCAGCGTCAGACCTTCGTCCGGTACGTCACTTCCTGTAAGGGTGATGGCATCGCTGCGCGAGGCATCAGCTAGCCCAGGTAGCCAGACACCCGCAGCCACATCCTTCAGATTATACCATCGAGCCTGCTGCAGTGTCAGGCGAAGGCTCTGCTGCTGTTCATCAAAGCTGGCGCCAAACAGTCCGTCAGGTAGCGTATCGAGGTACGGGCTGGCGGCTGGCTGGCTGCGGCGTGGATAGCTGATGCTTACCTGCCTCAGTGGCTGGCCGTACTCATCACAGGACAACAATACTTGCTGGCTGCACTGTGGGTCACTGCTGACCCGCTCGTAAGAGTACGTCCGACTTTCCGCAGCACACGACCAGATGACCGGATACGTTCCTACCTCATCAATCATCCGCACCTGCGGCCGGTTTTCCGTAACGGTGTAAGGCACATCTGCTTGGTTGCTTTCATCTGCACCATACAGCTCGCTGCGCAGCAGCTGGCCTTTCAGCCCCCGATTCAGCCAGAAGACCCTCTCTTCGTCCGGTGAGTATGCCCGCTCATCATCGCCGCTGCCGGTGGTAAAGCGTGGCGTGAAGCCGGTGAAGGCAGCCGCATCTTCCTGCCAGTATTCGTCCGCCAGACGTTTATCAATTGGGGGTAACCCGGTGGCATACCAGCTGCGCCTGACCGCGGGGAAGCTGATGACCCCTGAGGTCCCCTGGCCGTCCGTGATGTCGGTATCTGTCACCTCCACAAAACCAAATCCGCGGAATTCCCGCTCCCGCCCGTCCCAAGCACCGTGCCGGTAGCGTACGGTACTTACCAGACGGTTTCCGGTGATTTCGTCAGTTACTTCTGTGCGGCATAGCGTGTGCAGGGCGAACGGCAGTTCACTAGCTGGAACGGATTTTCCTGCTGCCGCAGAATCCGCCTTCTCATCCAGCCAGAACTGCGCTGAACTGCGGTAATAAAGCGCATGGTTCATCCCCATTCCGTTGTTCATCCCGTTCAGCAGCCACGGCTTATTTACTGACAGGTGGCAGACCCAGCTGCGCGGTACCGGATGCGTTACCGTCAGCATCAGGCTGGCCACGCCCAACCCCTGAATATCCGCCAGCTGCAGGCTGCAGGTGCGGTCATAACGCACGCCGTCCGGCAATTTTACGCTGAACGGTGCGGCAAAGCCGTTACCGCTCTGGTTTATATATACATCCAGCCGGTCGGTAAGTGCATAAATCAGGTCGGTGGTACCAGTGCCGTCAATGTCTGCCAGATACAGCTGGTCAGGGTTAAACGTGGCGGCTGGCTGGCTGAACCCGGAGAAACTCACCGGAAGACCAAAGCGGCCATGGCCCAGGTTAGGCCAATAGCATACCCCCGATGGCCTAACCTCCACCAAGTGCTGCTGGCCACTACCGGCCATATCGCTAAAAGCCACCAGAACTTGTTCGTCCTTTCCGGGTACGGGCAGTGTAATACCTGCCGCCTGCAAGGTATTCCTCGCTTTCGCCCAGCCCTCTCCGGTACCGCCGTAGAAACGTACGCTTTTGGGTCCGATAAGCGCCAGATCTATCAGGCCTGCGCTGGTGATATCGGCCAGCAGTGCACGCGGATGAGCGTATTCTACCGGCAGGGCGGAAAGAGGAGTGAAATAGCGCCACTCGCGATCAGGGGAGCGCGCATAAAAGCCCGCCACGCCCGGCGCGATGACCACCCACTCCAGATAACCATCGCCGTTCAAGTCCGCCAGAATGCCGCCCTTCCTCAGTGTGGGGATGGCGAAAAGAGGCGCCGCTTTTTCCCAGGTCACCGCATCGGTGTCATCCCCAGCAGGTCTTACTGGTGGACGGTACCACCATGCACCACCGTCCTGATACAGGATGCCGGCAATGCCTTCCCCGTTCAGGTCAACCAGCTGGTATGGCTGAAGCATGTTCATGTTTGCTAGGTCATCACGCTGCTGCCATTCGGCGACACCGGCTTGAGGTGGAATGAAGTTCTGCCAGTCAAACGTCAGCGGCGGCAGGCTACGTATCGTACCGCCCGGCTCATACGCCACCTTCTGTATTCCTTTCAGGGTGGCGACAGATGCGGTTTCGTTATAATCAAATCGCAGACATGACACGAGTTTCGGAAGATCAGTCTCTTTTTCTTTTCCTGACAGAGCGCTGATGCAGTGAAACATCAGCACCTGACGGCAGAGGCGACGCGTACGCACCTCAAATCCATACTCATAACCGGAAAAACTGTCCTGCCGGCATAACCAGCTGCCGCTGCCGGGCATCAGCCAGTCCGGAGCTGTGGCTGTATCACGTTCGCCATAATCCATCGCCAGGATGAACAGCCAGTCCGTGGCTGCCGGCACCGTGACAAGGCCGGGTAGCGTGCGGGCGGCCTTTTTGTTGCCGTACCAGGCCGCCACAGGGTAGCGCTGTGCCGTAGCATCCGGGTGCGCCGATGTTTCTGTTGCATCACATCCGGATTCATTCTCAGCGCGGTACTGCCAGTAAATCTGCTCACCGTTCTGTGACACCGAGGACTCTGCCAGCCAGACCGCTGTCTGTGACGCATCAGCAGGATGACTGATGCGCGCCTGCGCGTTACGCCCCAGTAAATGTACCTGGCCATCAGGCTCATATATCACCCAGAAGTTCGTACCTGTATCACCTACAGGCATCCAGATCTCCATCCTGCTAAAGGTGATTTCTGTCCTGGAACGATAGGCGTTTACTGAAAAATTTCCTCCTAAATCAACACCAAGAAGCGTGGTGGCCGTGCGGGTTTCTGGTTCGCCGCTGGCGGTCAACACAGGAACCAGCACCTCACCGTCCGCACCAGTATATTCATCGGTACCGTCATACGATGGCACGCCCCTGAGTGTTCGCAGGCGAATGGCGAGCAGATTCAGTCCCCACCCCATACCGAACGGCCCGTTGCCGCTACGGCTGTGGTAGCTGAGCGCCAGAGAGGGGGCATACCCTCTTCCGGCACTGATCGGCAGAGGAATGCTCAGAATCGCAGCACCGTCCGGACCCGCAGAAGCTATATTACCCTTCAGGCCGCTTATTGCACCACCACCTGAAGGCAGAGAGGGGGGAGTCAGGCGCGGTTGTTCTGTATTTTGCATAACAGGTTCTCCACAGGCTCCCGCGCGGGGAGTCTGATACCGTTATAATCAGCTGACGATGGTGTAGCGGATATGCAGGATGATGTCCGTCATGCTCAGTAGCAGCCCTTTCTGGCTCCCGTCAGCCTCAGGAAAACTCAGCGTCAGCATGCCGGAATCATTGACCGGTATCCCCTCAAACGGCAGCCAGCGTCCGTCATTAAAGTCCATTTGGAACTGGCCGCTGTCGTTGATGCCGTTCGACACTGCTGTCGCCGTACAACCCCGGGGCAGTGACACGCTGCCGCCATAGCTGAGCACCGCCCGTACATCCTGGTACGGCCCAACCAGTGTTGGCAAGGTGACGCTGATTTGCTTAATACGCCGGGTATTACCCAGTGAGGAAGGATAATCATTACCAATGTTCAGGTCAGAGAGCGTCAGGGTGGCCTGCAGCTGTTTATCACTGGTCACGGAGAGGCCGTTACCAGCGGCGCCGACGCTACCGCTGCCGGTAGTCACCAGATTGACTATCTGGTCAGCAAGCGTGAAGGCGTCGGAGGAGAGTCCGGCGTAAACCTCCGACAGGCAGACGGTACGCGTCACCTCTTTCTCGCGCTGGTCTTTCTCCAGATAATTCTGCTCCATTTGCGCCAGGTTCAGCATAAGGGTTTCGCCCGCCATTAGGCCGGCATAGGTGCTCTGCCAGGCTCCGGAACGGATAAACGAAGTCTCAGTGTCTCGCGCCCACTGGTACGCTTTCTGCGCCATCAGACAGCGGGAAACGGTCAGGTCATAGAATTGATAGTAGATGGAGACCAGTTTCCCACGCAGCCAGTTGTATAGCACCTTACTGGTGAACTTCTTCTTCAGAAATGTCATCTGTACATGCGTTTGAGCCTGCTGGGTCTCCAGATACGCCTTCTGCAGCAGGGCTGCTTCACGTCGAACCGCCATCGTGTCAAGCTGAGCATTGATTTGATTAACCTCGGACTGAGCCGCATCGCGCTGGATTGCCCAATCCTGACGGCGCCTACGATATATCTCAGACTGGCTGAGACGATCCGAGGTGATGCGGGATACATTTCCGGCAATCTCTATGCCATAACCAAGCGCGCGGGAAATACTGCCATAGTGGGAGCCACCAAATGCCATGCCGTAGATATTGGGCAATGCGTCTAACCCTGCGGCGACGGTTTGAAAAGCGCTGGCCGTGGTGGACACTACCGATGCGTAAAGTGCCAGATCCATCACCTGTTTTTCGACGGCGCTAATATCCTCATCATACAAAGTGGTGTAACTCTCAAGACGCGCCTGCGCGCCGCGGAGGTTGATTTCAAGCGCGACCTTATCCGCATCAATCTCTTTGATAGTTCTGTTCTGCAGGGCAATGCTCTGCAGAATCAGTTCGGCACCTTGTGCCTGCATCAGCTCCGACAGGGCCTCTGCATCCTGGCGCTCAGTGATATCGAGCAGCGTTCTGCCGAACTGGGTCAGTTGCGTTGTCATGCTTCGGGCGCTTTCCAGTATCACCGGGAAGCGGTATAGCGGCATTACTGCATCAGGCATGTCACTATTGTCCTGAGAGCTTATCACCGCCGCGCTAAGCAGCGCCGCAGGGTCGGCCGGCGTGGCATAAATGGGTAGTGATAGCGGACTGCCGTCAATGGACAGGTTATGACGTAGGTTGTACAGGCGTTGCGCTAGCGTCTGCCAGTAACCAGCCAGCTTCCCGTTTTTCTGCGGCAGGAACAGGGTAGTCAGCGAGTTGCTGTTGGATAACTTACCGGAGGCACGCTGCTGCCGCACCATCATGAGCGAATGCTGGGTCAGGGTTTTCGTGGTCTTATCAGCCGCATCGCTCAGACGTGGGGAGTTCCAGGCTGTAGCGTTTTTCATGTAGGGCTCATCGCCAAGAATGTCCATCGCCTGAACGTACCACATTTTGGCTTCTTTTAGTGTATCGCGTTCAAGCTGGCGGTATGCCGCGTCGCCGCGGGCGATTAACAAGTCAAGGTACGACATAAAGGTGGCGACCTTATAGTGCATCGGGTCCGCCTGCGCCACCGCGTCCGGGTCGCTGGAATCTATCTGGCTAGATTTCCAGATGGTTTCCTCCTCCAGCGGCCGCACGTTCCATACCCAGTTTGCAGGCTGGTTATTCACCAGATAGCCATACGGGTTCCAGACGTATTTAATCCAGTGCATGGCTTCAGTAAATTTACTTTCGTTCAGCAGGCGCTTAAACACCATCATCGGGACATAGTAGAACATCTCCCAGAAGTAGAGGGCATTGGCGCCGCTGAAGTCCATCGGTTCAGTTGTCTGGTCGTTTAATATAATAACATTAGAAAACATGGTGATGTCTGATATATCGGGGTTCAGTTCAACAGTGGTATCAGTGGCGTCTGTATATTTAAAATGAGCCCCCACATTATCTGCATCGGTGGTTGTTTTGTTTGTAAGCAGAAACACCTTGGCAATGTAAGTTGGATGTAAAATATTGTCTTTATTCGCTAAAGGAATAAACAGCCTAACGCTTAAATATTCATCAGTAAACATCCCTGAATATATTTTATATATGTTATTATCATCAATAACATGTCTGAGATTGAGAGAAAACTCACGGCTTTCACCATGAACCGCCGGATTGTACGCAGGAAGAATAAAATCGACATAAAATCCAATGCCCAGCTTCGGTTCTTGCAGTTCTTGGGTATCCATTGATAGTACGGCATTCAGCCCTCTGTTCGCCTTGGAAATAAGCTTTTTAGCAAACAGCGTATTCACCCTCACGCGATAAACTCCGTATTCCAGATACTGCGCATAGGTATCCGTACGGTTAATGGAAATGATTGGCATGGTGTTTTCATCCACCCGGATCAAGGTAATACCTAATGTATCAGAACCGAGAAAACGAAGATCCCCTTGGGGGGCTGTAGCGTTTATCTTTAATTCAAGCCGAGTGATATTGTTGCTGAATGCACTGAGAGGGATTGAGATATTTTTTTCTAAAAAAGAAAATCCTGTTCGTTCAAAGGAGTAAGCCTGATAGTTATCTGCCGTAAAACTTGCACTTACGGGACCGCTAACGGAAAGTATTATACTATTCAAGTCTATTGTTGTATCAATTTTTTTAAAATCACCAAAACATAATTCGACTGGGGTTTTATTTACACGTGATGCCTCCGACATAAAGGCATATACATAGTTATCAGCTTTTATATTATTAGATGTCCATTCTCTACGGTCGTACACATTTTTTTTAAATGGATACGGGTCACCATAGCAGTAGTAATTTAGATAACTAGTATTAGGATAATTAAAGCAATAAATAGTATCATTAAGAGCCGGCTCTATATTATCTAGCACCTTAATAAAGCAAGTTACGCTATTAATAACACATTCAAAGTTCCTGCCAGAGTGCTGTGAGATTGTGCTCCGAAGCTTAGTGTTCGGCACATAAAAAACATCACCCTCATTCCATAGGTAATTCATCATATTAACCAGAGTGCCGCTTCTCCCATCTGATTTTAGGTTGTAACCTATATTTCCGGAGACGTTAAATTTAATATTTGCGTCGGTACCCACTATGCTAGAAGAGATGTTTTCCCATTGAACATTATTCAGACTAGTATAGTTACCATATCCCAATTCATGATCAACTTCGGAAACATCTAAGATATTTACTTTTGTCTTTCCGCCGGTGTAAGGCGTATTAATCCTGAGAGTGGATGTGGTGTCCATCTGAAGATAGATATAACCAGCCATTTTGGCGACGAGATCAGCGGAAGCTATTTCAATCTGACCATCGATAGATATAATCAACCCGCTGGTTCCGGATGGTAAATTAGAATAATCGTCTTCTTTTTTATAAAAGAAGACGTAGAGTTTTTCCTGCTCCACATCTTTTGCACTGTACATGCTGTAGCCAGCAATATCCGTACTGGAGGTAGGCAGGTTAGTACTGTCGAGTTCAATGGTTATGGGTGCACTCCAAGTGCCGTCATGCAGGATATGCGTATATTTTAGCTGGCATTCCGTGTATTCTTGGGGCGTACTGTCGCCCGTAATTAACTTTACCCTACCTTCCACCCAGGTCAGATACAGTCGCGACTGAAATATGACAGGGCGCACCATACTATTTATGGGCGACAGCCCGACGGTAATTTTTTTCCACTCGCTCCAGGCGTTGGCAGGGAGCTTGCCGTCAGACATTTCATCAATGACCGCGCTACGCCAGTAGTACTCTCCGATAGCCGATTTGCCAATCAGGTATGTCTTACCACTACTTTTATTGACACCGTCATGGTAGCCGCTGATAACATCAAGGTTGGATACTTCCTCAAAGCGGGTCATGTAGGTTTTAAACGCGTCTTCTACAATATCATCGGTCAGCTGGCTCTGGCTAAGCGTCTGCAGCATCTCGTCCATCATGCCGGTCTGCCCGATACGCAGCGTCGGGTCAATGTAGTTTTCGGGATAATAAGCCAGCTGCGACACCCCCGCCCAAGTGCTGTAACTTTTGTTGTAAGTGTCCCAGTCGCTGGCAAAGAAGGTTTTCGACTTCACTTCGAAGACCACATCCTCTTCCTGAAGGCTAAGCGCACGGTTGATGTACAGCTGCACACTGGTTATGGCCTCCGCAATCCGGGTAGTTTTAATCTGGGCCGACACTTGGTTGTCAATCAGCAGCCAGCTGTATAGCTTGTCACGGCTGATCACCCATGACGGTGCGATATTTTTGATAACGTACCCGCTAGCGGCCGCGCTGATCGCTTCGTCCAGAGTGGCGCTCAGCTGTGCGGTCTGATTCGTATTCAGTCCGGCCTGCAGGGCGTAACTGGCGGCATCCCAGTCGGCATCCGGCGAGGTATGAGTCAGTTTCACCAGCATGGCCACGTTCGCCGGGCTGATGTGGAAGGTGGTAGCAACATCCAGCCACTGCAGGGCGTCCCGCAGCTGTATCCAGCTGTAGAAATACGTGTACGAGGAGCACTGCGCCAGCGCCTGGGTAAGCGCCTGCTCATCTAGGTTGAGTGCTGCAGCCACCGTTCTTACGGCAAGGTTGTTTTCTTCAGACCCGAAATTACCACTCAACGAGGTGAGAATTTCAGAGGCAGACGTACCGCAGAGGGAAAGCAACGCGTGCAGCTGTGTCAAATCATACAGCGTGCCGATGTCATGGTTCAGTACGGTGGCTTTTTCGGTAATAATGCTGGGGTGTGCCACCACCCATGACAGTTCTGCTGAACTCATGCCGGTATTGCGCACAATCAGCACCAGCTGTCCCATCACCTGACAGTATGACACCAGCGCGTCGGTCTGGGTGTCTTTGTCTAACAGCGTCAGAAACGCGGACACTGTTAGCGTCTGCGGCTGCAGTTGACTCAGCCACTGAAGGACGGCAGCAGCCGTTTCGGCTGACTCAAGCTGTGTGGCCGCGGCAATAAAGGGGGCTGCCGCGGTTATTAAATCTGCCTCACTGTCATTGCTAAGGTCTTGGCTGGCAAGCCCATTTTTCAGTGTGGTAATCAGGTTTTGAATGTCCGGTGAAAAAGTCGTGCTGAAGCGGTCAGTCAGCATCAGATACAGGTCGCTGACCGTCCAGTTAATCACTTTCAACCACTGCATGTGCCGGTCAATAAAGCCCACCAGTGGTGACAGTGCTTCGCCAGACAGGCTGCCAACAGGTGTTGAAGCATAAGGCGAAACGGACAGCAACATGGCCAGTTCGGTTACGCTCAGAGCGTGGATATCTGCCAGCAGGCTGACGCGGTACAGGGCGGACAAATTTTCAATCGTACAGGTAAAAACCGACGGACTTGTGTCGCCCGAAACCAGTTTCCAGAGCGTGTACAGTTCCGTATCATTAACACCAAAAGCGCGCTTTATCACACCTGTGTGGAAAGTATCGGTGAACTCGTCCGGATCGTCGGGATCTAGCGTAATGGTGACGCCGTTAGCAAAAAACTCGGTACCATTCAGCATTGGCGTGTTAAATAGACGCGTAAAGGCGCTGGCCTGGTTACTGTGCGCCGTCTGCCCGATAGCCGCGCCGGAAAGCACGATGGAGGCAGATACACCAATTCCGTAGCGCTGCATATTATAATGCACTTGGAACAGCTGTCTGAGAACATCAGGAGTAAGATTAAAATTACTATTGCTGCTCTCAACAATGTTGCGGATATCTGACGGGTCAATGCCGATGGCTTTGTAAAGCCGGATGAGTTTGTTCAGTTTCAGCAGGAAAAAATTAAATGGATATGTAGTCTGCTGAAAAATAAAAGAGCTGTACGCACCGCTGGAGTTAGTGGTTCTGCTAATTCCTATTTCAACAGGGTTGCTTAACTGTGCTTCACTTAATGAAAAGGTGATGGAGTAAGGTGTATTGATTTTGGGGATGAATTTTTCGGTTGCGAGCAAGTCATCAGATAAAAAACTTTCTGTACCAATGGAGAAATCAGTATAGGATAAGGCGTGAGAAAAATTGTAATTGAACTGAAACTGTCCTCCTCCCAAAGGGAGTAATTCAGCATAATTCAAATTGTTTGTGTTGTCGCCATTTTTGCGGGTCATCAGTAGCGCATTTAGCTGACCATCTGACTCCAGTAATGAAATCAGATGATCATCCTGGTAATACTCTACGCCCGGCATTATAATGTCAAATGGTCTTAAAATTCTCAGCAGCGAACTCATTTCATCGAAGGTTATCCCATACCAGTTGGAGAGATAAGTGATATCCTGGAAAGGGGTTATGGGAATATCCCCGAAATTTTCCTTGATCAGGTCATCCACATTATCTTCAGTAATGTCCTCGGTCAGGATTTTCTGCAGCTCAGGTGAAATGTCCCCTTGAATACTGAGCAGCGCGGCGGTATCCATTTCCGACGAGACGGTGGGATTATTACGGAACGAAGCAAACTCAGGGTCCTGCATGGTGATGCACTGGCGGACCATTTCATAACTCTGGTTGTAAGGTGTGTCACTGGTCTGTCTGTAAGTCGCGAGCATATTCATAACGGCGTCATAGTCTTTATCTTCCTGCTTCTGAATATTATTCAACAGCAGTTCGTTAGACAGGGACAGGGTGGACAGCTCATCATCCATGTTGGTCTGGGACAGGGAAAGGGATGCCAGATCCGGACGACGATTGTCGAGGTGGTAATGTGATGTTTCCGGGTGCAGGTCCCTGGCCTCCCGGTACAGTTCAGTTAGATACGCTGCCGGTGAGAACATTGATGCCACGGAGCCGGTTTTTACGAAGCTGCTGGACCGCGCAGGAAACAGGTCGTCATAGCCGCCCAGCATGGGTGACTGCTGGATGCCTAACCGGACGGCGCTCTCAAGCTGGGGATTAGCTCTACTTAGAATGCGGGATTCCGCCATTTTGTTTTCTTGCAGTTCTTTCTGCGCCAGCTGATAGAGGAAGTTCTTTTCGCCCCAGCTGAGCGCGTCACCGGCCAGCGCTTTTACTTCGGAAAATGAGCGGATCATGATGTGCGGCAGGGTGATCTGTTCATTTGGGGAATAATTATTCCGGCTGGCGTTCAGCTTGCCAAGTATTTCGTCGATTAGATACATATAAAATCCTCATCTCATTATTAAAGCATGGGATAACAGGTGAAGACAGAGCTTTTTTTTTGCATGTCTATAATGTTTGGCTCACTAATTCTGAGCTTCAAACAGCGCCTTTTTTGACTCCCGCCTTAGCGGAAAAATATAAGTAGTCTTCTCATTCTACGGAAAGCGCGCTTTCCGGGCGTAAAGTGTATGATTCAGGGAAAGGCAGTAATGACGTCGGGACCACGAAGCTCCCCAAGAAAATTTATCCGCATGGCTGATTCAATCGTCTATTAATTACTTATAGGTAAGTATTGACTATAAACAGAAAGATTTGGAATTTCTGAAATTTATGCTTTTCGTTAAATTAATTTAAAATCAATGCATTAACAATATTTTACTTGATTTATATTATACTTTATTTCTCAATTAAAAGCTGAATTCTGGAGTTTTATTTTTTATCTAAATTTAATTTAGAATAAAAAACCGAAGATGTGTTTTTTTTACTTTTTTATATTTATGACCATTAATAAGATATTTCGACAACAATTAACTGAATTTTACGGCGTTATTGAATAATAGGGAATAACGCTGTTATGACACGCCTGTTTTGGAGTAACATGCTGATAACTCCTCGATACATCGGCGTTTTTGAATAAATTAAGACGTTGTTTTATAATGGTTATTATAAGAAACAACAATGAAAAATCTGTCTACAATGACTTTCCTTAAGTTAACCTTTTGATTTTTTTCGTTAAAAAAATAAATTTTCCATAACAGAATATTACCCTATTGATTCAAAATTAATACAAATTAATTACGGTGCATGTTAAGGTAGTTGCCGCCCCAGTTGATTCATACGGCCAGCGTTTCCCGCTCCGGATTTAGCCACACTTCGTCCTGCCGCTCCCAGTTTCTTGTTGGCCCTGACCAACGATGCGGGTTCTGCATTTTTGCTGCCTCATACACCGATTTTCGCTTTACCAGCAGCAGGCGGTCTTCGCCCCTGTGGCGCTGACCTGGCGTCACATACCGAATGGCGCTATGGAGATGCTCTTCGTTGTACCAGGCTACGAAGCTTTCCACCCAGGTTCGAGCCTCTTCCAGCGTAGCGAAGCCTTTTTCCGGCCACGCTGGTGCATATTTCAGCGTTTTGAAAAAAGATTCAACATACGCGTTATCATTGCTCACGCGAGGCCGACTGTGCGATGGCGTTATCTTCAGTTCCGCAAGCTTTACCTGTAGCACCTGGGATTTCATCGGCGCACCGTTATCCGCATGCAGCACTAGCGGCTGCTGCCAGCAGCGCTCACTCAGCACCGTGCGCCCCAGCAATTCTGCTGCATTTTCTCCGCTTTCAACGGCATACACTTCGTAACCGACGATTTTTCGGCTGAACACATCTTCTATCAGATACAAGTAAAACCAATGGCCTGCCGTCAGCGACTTCAGCCAGGTGATATCCCACGCCCATAGCGGGTTGGCTGCCGTCGCCTTCCAGGTTGATATCGCCTTACGGCGCGGCTTTCGTTGCCGGCCACGACGGGCCATTTCTCCGGCTCGCCGCAGCACTCGATAGAAAGTCGCCTCGCTGGCGATATAGCGGCCCTCATCTACCAGATGTGGAACTATCTGCGCAGGAGGCAGGCTGGCGAACCGCGGCTCATGGCAGATGGCCAGAATCTGCCGTTCTTCTTCAGCACTGAGTTTATTTTTCGGCACGGGCCGTGGCGTTATGGCTCGTCGGTCGTCGGGCACCTGTTTCCAACGCTGTAGCGTTCGTTCGCTCAACCCCACACTGCAGCAGGCTTTGCTCACCCTGGCGCCGGCATTTACGGCTTCCTGCACTATCGCCATCAACCGTAGCCTGTCAGTGGTACGCGTCATTCGTCCCCGCTTTCCTGGTCGAACAACGCTTTGAACTTTTTTTCCAGTATCAACAGCGCAGCAGCTTCTGCCAGCGCCTTATCCTTGCGGGCTATTTCACGGTTAAGCTGTTGCCCCATTCCCACTCGAAACGCAACAAAGTGACCCACTGGCCAGAACGGTGATTTTATCCGACTCTGGCCAGTGGGTCACTTTGTTGCGTTTCGAGTGGGAATGGGGCTTGAATTTCGTTTTGCTGTTTTTTGACGATCACTTTTTCTTCCCGCTGGCTGGTCTGCATAAATTGCTCCTTCCACTGCTGTATAGCCAAGCGACATTATTTTGATAACAGCCAGCTATGCTTCTTTGCCGCATATCAGGGCATAGGATGTAATCATTTTTAAGTCGGTTGGCTATATCTGCTCAGGATAAAGGCCTTTACGGCGACAATATTCGGCAATAGCGTGTGCAGACAGAGGTGCCGTTTCAACGAGAACGGCAAAGCGCGCTTCCTGCGACCATTCTTGAGACGGTTTATCTCCCGCATCTGCAGCCTGGTTAGGAATTCCGGCTTGAGAACGCCAAGCATAAAGCGTATTGGTTGGGATCCCTTCAGAACGGGCGATCTGAACAACTGACTGGTTATGCGTTGGCATCATTCTGGCGATCACAGCTGCTTTACGCTCGGGTGAATAAGTCTTCATTATTGTCGTATCCTGCCCCCTGATTTTTTTCAGTTATAGCTAAGCGACATTATTTTGATAACAGCCAGCTATGCTTCTTTGCCACATATCAGGGCATCGGCTGTAATCATTTTTAAGTCGGTTGGCTATAGAGGCGACAACTACCCTGACATAGGGGGTAGGTCAGGGCTACAGGGCGCGGTTTTTCAGTGCGGGAGAACTGCTGCAGGAGCTGCAAAAAGCGCGGTCGTTGCTGAGACTTAACGAAGTGTTGCTGAAGCTGGATCGCTACCGGGTGATAGTGATAGATGACATTGGTTATGTCAAACGTGACAATGCAGAAACGGGGGTGTTGTTCGAGCTTATCGCGCACCGGTATGAAAGAGGGAGCCTGATCATCACCAGCAACCATCCGTTCAGCACATGGGGAAGTATCTTCGTGGATGAAACGATGGCGGTAGCGGCGGCAGATCGGTTGTTCCATCACGCGTATATCTTCGAGTTAAAAGGAGAAAGTTACAGAAAGAAAACGTCAAAAGCGGTAACCCAGCAGTCAACTAAGCAACAATCATAAGGCGGTCAAGGTAGTTGACGACCGGCAAAAGTAATTGACGCCTAATACCGGGGCAATATTGAAATGGATAATCAGTAGAAAAAAGAATACGCTCCTCACCTACTATCGCTACAGCTCTGTCCAAAAAATGAGGAAGGAACATACCACTCGCCGTAACATACAGATTTTCCCTGGCCATCAGTATACGCTGATGGCCAGGCAGGGCGTGTCAGGAAAGGATGACTAATGGCGGATTTGTGCCAGGTCGTCTTCAGTCAGGCCGGTCATTTTCATGACTGTGTTGTGGTCGAGGCCATTCTGCAGCATGGTACGGGCGACTTCGAGTTTACCTTCGAGCTTGCCTTCGAGCTTGCCTTCGAGCTTGCCTTCGAGCTTGCCTTCGTTGCGGCCTTTTTCAATACCACGTTGCTCACCGAGCTGAATGCCCTTCTCGATGCCCTTCTGTTCGAGCTGTTGTGCGATGGTCATAAGTGCGTCTCCGTGTTGCGGCACACGCTGTGCCAGTTCGCGTACAAAGGCTTCGGCGTCGGATGTTTCGCCTGCCTGCAGAATATAGTGTACCAGTGATATCACCTGCGATGAAGACAGATATCCGGCCAGTAAAAGGGGCGCCAGCCGATCGACCAGTTCTGCCAGATCCCGCTGATGAATATGTTTCTGCAGTAATGTCAGTGCAGCCATACTGCGATGATCGGCGATTTCATCATCCGGAATGACGGTCACATCAACCAGCGGGAAAGCATTGCTGTAGAGTTTGCCAGCCAGAGCCGGATCGTCAAACTCATCCAGCCAGCGGGTGGAGTACGGATACGGGCTGCGTTTACCGGTATAGAACAGTACCGGTATCACCAGTGGCAGTGTCTTATGGCCAGCGTCGAGATGACGCTGCATGGCGGCCACCGCATAGCGGATAAGGCGAAAGGCCATATGCCTGTCGGGCGTCGACTGGTGCTCCACAAGAACGTGAATGTATCCATCGCCGGCAGAGGTTTTCAGGCTGTAGAGCACGTCGCTGAAATACTGGCGCAGATCATCCTCAACGAACGAGCCGGACTCCAGTTTCAGCGTGCTGAGATCGCAGACCGCGCGTAGTTCCGCAGGCAGGTGGATTTCCATGAAATCCCTGGCAATATCCGGCTGCGTCAGGAACTGCCGGAACGTGGCATCGTGAGGCGTGGGCGTCGTGTTTTTCTTCTTCATCAGTCCTGGCCCTGAAAAATAATCTGCATATGTTACCACACCACCGGAGTCTGTTTGCCGGGAAGTCATCCCGGTTATTCATTCCGGGGATTGCCGGTCTGCGGTACTGTAGTGGTTGAATAATCAGGACACTAAACTTACATCCAAAACGGAGGTGTTTAGTGAACCATAAACGACAATTTACCCCTGAGTTTAAAAAGGAAGCCGTTGCCCTGGTAACAGAGCAGGGCTATACGATAGCCAGGGCAGCAGCATCGCTGGGCATAAGCAACAAAACCCTGCATACATGGGTCTCGCTGGCACGCGAGCAGAGCAACGGCGTACTCAGCGATGATGAACGTGCAGAGTTAAAACGGTTACAAAAGGAAAACAAAGAGTTACGTACAGAGAAGGAGATACTAAAAAAGGCGAGTGCCTTCTTCGCGAAACATATGTCGTGAGAGACCGGTTCATTCTCGACAATGCCACTGACTTCAGCGTTCGTACACTCTGTCGGGTCATGCGTGTGACGGCCTCTGCCTGGTATGCATGGCGAAAAAAGCTCGCCGAACCGCTGCAAAAAGACGTGGAGGTCCGGGTCAGGTTAAAGGCGCTGTTCGCCGCCAGCAGGCAGGGAGCAGGAAGCCGGACGCTGGTCAAAAGGCTTCGTGGAGAAGGCATCATAATCAGCCGCTGGCGGGTGAGGAAACTCATGCAGGAAGAGGGGCTGGTCTGCCGACAGCGCCGGACTTATAAGGTCACGACAAAACCCCGCCCGGGTGCAGAGGTGGCCCCAAACCTGCTGAACCAGAATTTTAACCCGCCGGGGCCAAATCAGGTGTGGGCGAGTGACATCACGTATCTGAAGACCGGTGAAGGCTGGCTGTATCTGGCGGCTATTATGGATTTGTACTCCCGGCAGATAGTGGGCTGGCAGGTGGACAGACGGATGACCTCATCGCTGGTCTGCGGGGCCCTGATGCAGGCATATAACCTGCGAACTCCCCCGCCGGGCCTGGTGGTGCATACGGACAGGGGGGCGCAGTACACGGGACAACGCTTTCAGGCGCTGCTGAGCAGCTACAGGCTGAGGAGCAGTATGGGAGACGTGGGTGCCTGCTGGGATAATGCGATGATGGAGCGCTTCTGGGGCAGTCTGAAACATGAATGGTTGCTGCTGGTACCCCAGCCAACACGGGCTTACATGGAGCAGGATGTGGCGACGTATGCACTGGTCAAGTAAATCAGGACACTTTTTTCTCAGCCATTTGTTCATAACGCACCGGAGACAGATCCCCGTTAGCCGCATGATGCCTGTGTAGGTTGTAGTAGCGGATATACGTCGCCACATCCTGCTCCATGTAAGCCCGTGTTGGCTGGGGTACCAGCAGCAACCATTCATGTTTCAGACTGCCCCAGAAGCGCTCCATCATCGCATTATCCCAGCAGGCACCCACGTCTCCCATACTGCTCCTCAGCCTGTAGCTGCTCAGCAGCGCCTGAAAGCGTTGTCCCGTGTACTGCGCCCCCCTGTCCGTATGCACCACCAGGCCCGGCGGGGGAGTTCGCAGGTTATATGCCTGCATCAGGGCCCCGCAGACCAGCGATGAGGTCATCCGTCTGTCCACCTGCCAGCCCACTATCTGCCGGGAGTACAAATCCATAATAGCCGCCAGATACAGCCAGCCTTCACCGGTCTTCAGATACGTGATGTCACTCGCCCACACCTGATTTGGCCCCGGCGGGTTAAAATTCTGGTTCAGCAGGTTTGGGGCCACCTCTGCACCCGGGCGGGGTTTTGTCGTGACCTTATAAGTCCGGCGCTGTCGGCAGACCAGCCCCTCTTCCTGCATGAGTTTCCTCACCCGCCAGCGGCTGATTATGATGCCTTCTCCACGAAGCCTTTTGACCAGCGTCCGGCTTCCTGCTCCCTGCCTGCTGGCGGCGAACAGCGCCTTTAACCTGACCCGGACCTCCACGTCTTTTTGCAGCGGTTCGGCGGGCTTTTTTCGCCATGCATACCAGGCAGAGGCCGTCACACGCATGACCCGACAGAGTGTACGAACGCTGAAGTCAGTGGCATTGTCGAGAATGAACCGGTCTCTCACGACATATGTTTCGCGAAGAAGGCACTCGCCTTTTTTAGTATCTCCTTCTCTGTACGTAACTCTTTGTTTTCCTTTTGTAACCGTTTTAACTCTGCACGTTCATCATCGCTGAGTACGCCGTTGCTCTGCTCGCGTGCCAGCGAGACCCATGTATGCAGGGTTTTGTTGCTTATGCCCAGCGATGCTGCTGCCCTGGCTATCGTATAGCCCTGCTCTGTTACCAGGGCAACGGCTTCCTTTTTAAACTCAGGGGTAAATTGTCGTTTATGGTTCACTAAACACCTCCGTTTTGGATGTAAGTTTAGTGTCCTGATTATTCAACCACTACAGTATATCCGCTACTACAACCTAGACAGGCATCATGCCGCTAACGGGGATCTGTCTCCGGTGCGTTATGAACAAATGGCTGAGAAAAAAGTGTCCTGATTTACTTGACCAGTGCACCTGTCAACCTCAGCCTGCCTGAGATTCAGGCGCTGGCAGTACAGCTGTACAATGGTGAATGGATTAGTAAAAGCGAAATTCATAATTCGCTAAATAGCGACAATAAAACTAACTTGTCAACAGAAGTTGTGTATAACCAGCCGCATATCCCGGTAGAAGTTGCGGAGGGTGAGACGGTTCAGGTAGTTAACGCAGAGGTCAATATTTCATCAATTACCGATGCCCGGTCACCTGAATTACCCACTAATGATCGGAGGGAATACCCGCACAATCAGGAGTCACTGGAACTTGAGATTGCCTGTGCCCTATGGCCAGGTGATGTTGATGCCTCAGCTGTACCCCGCGAGATACTGGAATGGGCGAAGAAAAAAATTAGCCGCCGTGAAGAAGACCTGATCGGTTGGGTGTGCGCTTTGCGGAAAGTCCCTGATATTTTTTCTTACAGCAGGGCATTCATTTTCGATGTGATACGTGAAGTCGATAACCGGGATATTTACCTCGATGCTGTGGCGATTGGAGCACACATCACCAGTTTTATCACTCAGTACCGAGCGTTGTACACCTCACGAACAGGCGATGATGCACAGGAAAATATTATCGTTAATACGCTAAATAGCGATTTAACACATGATAATACTGAGGATGAATTACCGGGTGCTAATAAGCTAAATAGCGAAATAACGCTGACAGAATCATCATCACGGTCGTTCCTGTCGGACTACCCTCCTGTTAATGGGGTAACTGAATTTGACGAGGATCGCCCCATAGCTAATGGTGCCGCCAATGCGGTAGATATGCTGAACAGCCAACTGTCTGCCATACCCAACGGCGGCAGTCTGGTGATCGTCGATTTGAGCAATGACCTTTACCACGCCTGTGACGGGTATTCGAGTACACAACTACGGATGGTGCAACTCGGGCCCCATTCCCACTCGAAACGCAACAAAGTGACCCACTGGCCAGAGTCGGATAAAATCACCGTTCTGGCCCTACTGGAGATCCCGTTGCATGCAGGGAAAACATCTGACTCACAAAGAACGGTTCTACATCGAAAAGCGGCGTGGTGATGGGGTTAACCAGGCCACCATCGCCCGGGAACTGGAGCTTCCTCGTTCTACCATCAGCAGGGAACTCAGACGCAATACCGACGCCGCTTTCAACGGGGTCTATTCCTGCAGAAGGGCCGAAACGTTGGCCAGAGGGCGGCGGCAGAAAACACGGCCGGACAGCGTGATTAACCAGCTTGAACCGCACATTCAGGACTTTATCAGAACGGCGCTGTCTACCCACACCTCACCTGAGGTCATCAGTGGGCGCCTGGTCCTGGAATTTGGCCTGTCCGTCAGCAAGAACTCGCTCTATCGCTATATCCAGCAGGAGCGCCGGGCCGGCGGTGAGCTGTATCAGCAGCTCCCTCATCGGGGTAAACGGTATAACTATCAGACCGATGAGAACAAACGCGGTCCTATTCCCAACCGTGTTGGCATTGAGCAGCGGCCGGCCGTTGCTGACCTCAAGCAGGAACCCGGGCATTTCGAGATTGACACCATCTTTGGCAAAGATCAGAAATCATTCCTGCTGACGGTGGTCGATAAAGCCGTCAAGCTGGTCATCATTCGCAAACTGCCCAACAAGCGAGCAGAGACAGTGGTAGCGGCCTTCAGGGACATCGTTGCCAATACCTTCTGCGAGTTTAAAACCCTGACTGCTGACAACGGTTCTGAATTTTCCCAGCACGGGGAAATTACAAAAGTCACGGGGGCACCGGTCTACTTTGCCCGGCCATATCATTCCTGGGAACGCGGGTTGAATGAGCATACCAACGGGCTGATATAGCCAAGCGACATTATTTTGATAACAGCCAGCTATGCTTCTTTGCCGCATATCAGGGCATAGGATGTAATCATTTTTAAGTCGGTTGGCTATATGTCACCCATCGCAAGGTTGCAGCACTCGAACACCTGCTCAATACGCGAGGCCGAAAATCGCTGGGTTATCGTTCTCCAAATGAGGTATTTTTAACGCACTTACAGGCGGCATAATGCCCTACCGTTTTGTTGCGTTTCGACTGGGAATGGGTCAGCAGCAACGGCTTTACGCTCTTTCCAGCCGACGTAGCGCAGCGAGTTCCGCAACGCTAGAGGGCGCTGAAGAGGCCCTGGATGCCTTCGCGGCCAAATGGGATGAACAGTTCCCGACGATCAGCCCGTCGTGGAGAAATAATTGGGAACGTCTCATCGTCATTTTTGACTTTCCGCCGGAGATCCGCAAGGTTATCTACACCACCAACGCGATAGAGTCGTTAAATGCTTCATTGCGCAAGATAACGAAAACGCGACGAATATTTCCAACGGATGACTCGGTGATAAAATTACTCTATCTAGCCTTGCATAATATCTCTGCTAAATGGACCTTGCCAATCAGAGACTGGAAACCTGCTATGAGCCAATTCATGTTGATGTATGGAGAACGAATCTCCGGTTAAGCAATGGAGTCATTTACACAAAATTCTTTACAGACTCACACCACCAACGCGATAGAGTCGTTAAATGCTTCATTGCGCAAGATAACGAAAACGCGACGAATATTTCCAACGGATGACTCGGTGCTAAAATTATTCTATCTAGCCTTGCATAATATCTCGGCTAAATGGACCCTACCAATCAGAGACTGGAAACCGGCTATGAGCCAATTCATGTTGATGTATGGAGATCGGATTTCCGGTTAAGCGATGGAGCCATTTACACGAAATTCTTTACAGACTCGCTACGTACGCTCTTGGATGTCTTGCCATTGCGGGAGTTGCCTGAATTATTACCAGCCGGGTCATGCTTAGCATACCCAAGGTGTATATCCATCTCAGCTTGAAGAACCCGTTCCGCCAGTCTTTTAGTCAGCTCCTTGAGTAGGCCTGATTCACCCAAAAGCTCCTGAGGGGAGTGGCAATCCTGAAGCAGTTGGTCAATAAGTTCGTTGCTGATAGGCATTTTTTGTCCTCTGAAGGTTTTCCTCAAAATGCCATTTACACAGATCTTTTTACACTCTCCACCTTGGGTATGCTAAGCATGACCCGGCTGGTAATAATTCAGGCAACTCCCGCAATGGCAAGACATCCAAGAGCGTACGTAGCCAAAATGGGGCGCTCGAGCTCGATATTCCGCGCGACCGCAACAGTACCTTCGAGCCGACACTGATCGGTAAGCACGAAAAGCAGCTTAACGGCTTCGATGACCGCATTATTTCTCTCTATTCCAGAGGGCTATCAACCCGTGATATTCAGGCACACTTTAAAGAAGTCTACGGGGTCGATGTTTCCGCTGGCTTCATTTCTCAAGTGACCAATGCCGTGATGGATGACGTTAAGCGCTGGCAGCAACGGCCGCTGGATGCGTTTTATCCCATTGTTTACCTTGACTGTATTGTGGTCAAAAGCCAGGACGGCGGAGCCGTGGCCAACAAGTCTGTTTACTTGGCTCTAGGCATCAACGGCCAGGGCGAAAAAGAGCTGCTGGGGCTATGGATAGCCAAAACCGAGGGGGCCAAGTTCTGGTTATCTGTAATGACAGAACTGAAAAATCGTGGGCTACAGGACATCTTCATCGCCTGCTGCGATGGCCTGAAGGGCTTTCCTGATGCCATTGAAGCTGTTTACCCGCATACGCGGGTACAGCTCTGCATCGTGCATCAGGTGCGGAACTCGCTGCGCTACGTCGGCTGGAAAGAGCGTAAACCCGTTGCTGCTGACCTCCGCACTATCTATAGTTCCGCAACGCTAGAGGGCGCTGAAGAGGCCCTGGATGCCTTCGCGGCCAAATGGGATGAGCAGTTCCCGACGATCAGCCCATCGTGGAGAAATAATTGGGAACGTCTCATCGTCATTTTTGATTTTCCGCCGCAGATCCGCAAGGTTATCTACACCACCAACGCGATAGAGTCGTTAAATGCTTCATTGCGCAAGATAACGAAAACGCGACGAATATTTCCAACGGATGACTCGGTGCTAAAATTATTCTATCTAGCCTTGCATAATATCTCGGCTAAATGGACCCTACCAATCAGAGACTGGAAACCGGCTATGAGCCAATTCATGTTGATGTATGGAGATCGGATTTCCGGTTAAGCGATGGAGCCATTTACACGAAATTCTTTACAGACTCAAGCCCTTAGTTTAAGCTATTTAGGGCTTTGTTGAATAATTTAACCGTTTGATTTACATCTTCTTTAGTTAGAATGCATTTACAGAGAATGTATTTTGTTAGAACGACAAATCAAATAGTTAGCACAATAAAAAGCATTCCGAGAGGAAAAATTAGTCGTTGAAATTTTATAATGCTTATATAAATCAGTATCTTAAATTATTCAACAAAGCCACTATTTAGTCAAATATCGTTTCATCCAGCAGTTATTTTTGGGGTTTGAGAGCAGGCTCAGCAGGGAAGATAAATACGATTCAAACATAAATCTTTTATTTGAAGTAATTAATTTATATGTCGTATACAATGTAAGTTGTTAAATAGTAAGATTTAACTCCACAATCGCTATTCACTCGGAATATAAAATATTTTTATTGAAATGGGTATAATTTATGAAAGGACTTCAGCTTTCTGACTTGTATAGTGTTCCGCCCTCACATCTTACAGACGATGTTAATTCCCGACTTGAAGAAATATACCTGAGAGTAAAGAGTCGGCAGGAATTCTCTTTGGGATATCCGCTTAATCAGAAATTCGATTATTCTGTGTTAACCCCTTTTTTAAATTTACACCTGAATAATGTCGGCGATCCTTATACTGCCCGCTCAATGCTGTTGCATACGCACGACCTGGAACAGGAAGTCCTCGGCTATTTTGCCAGACTCTGGCATGCCCGCCCCCGAACGTCACTCACACCAGACTCGTTCTGGGGCTATGTTCTAGGGATGGGGGCGACCGAAGGCAATATGTATGCGCTCTGGAGTGCGCGTGAATATTTCCGCACAGGGCCCGGAAAATCGGTAGAACAGCCAGTACTTTACTTCTCGCAGGAGGCTCATTATTCCATTGAAAAATGCGCAAAAATTACCGGGCTTGCGACTTTTCAGGAAATGGGTAACGAGTATTATCCTGGTCAGTGCCCGATTACATCAGATGGCCACTGGCCACAGGGTGTACCGGTGGATAAGCATGGCGCAGTCAATCCTGAAATGCTTTCTGCACTCGTCGGCTTCTTCACAGCAAAAGGGCATCCGTCAGTTATTGTACTCAATCTGGGAAGCACATTTCAGGGAGCATTTGATGACCCGCAGGCCGTTTGGCAAAGCTTATCCCGCGTTCCCCGGGGTGACAATTGCTGTCAGCAGGCAAATGAACTCAGTCGTCAGGACTGCTGGATACATATTGATGGCGCACTTGGGGCCGCTTATTTACCCTACCTGGAAATGGCTTGTGAAAAAGGACTCACCCGGGAAAAAGGGCCCTGCTTTGACTTTCGTCTGCCCTGGGTGAATTCTGTGGTGATGAGCACACATAAATGGTTTGGCGCGCCGTTTGCTTCAGGCATCTATATGAGCAAAGAAAAATACCGTATGAAACCCGCCACGCTGCCTGAATATATAGATTCTCCTGATACCACGTTAGGGGGAAGCCGCAACGGCATATCTGCCTTGTTGCTGTGGTACGCCATCACCGCCATCACTCCCGCCAAACAGGCGCAAACCGCCGCAGAATGTATGAAGCTGGCAGTGTATGCCTGTGAACAGCTGGCAACGGTTAGAGCTATCCACCCTGAGTTTCATATTGCAAAGGGGCCACAATCGCTGATGGTACTGTTTTCCCGCCCAAATAACCGTATATTTAACAGGTTTCAGCTCAGTGGCAGGGGTGAATTAGCGCATATTGTGGTTATGCCGCACGTTACACGCTCAGCGATCGATCATCTTGTCCATTCGTTACATGAATTGGATGCTTTTGACATAACTAAGTCAAAAGGTGATGTCCAAGCTGACCGAATCAGTCATAGTGACGAATAGCAGAACTGTTCCTGACCAATATGTAATAATTAATAAATTCAAAGGGAATTAAAAATGAAAATCAGGCATGCCGAAGATACCGATATGGACAACGTATGTGATGTTCTGGCATCCGAGTTTTTTAACGATCCGGTACTGAAATTTGCATTTGCTGGTCCCGATCCGCGTTCACGTCTGGAAACCATGCGGCGGTTTTTCCGTATTTATGTTAATCTTGCCAAAGATTACGGTGGAACGCTTATTGATGAAAATGATGCCGGTGTATTAGTCTATTTCCGTCCGGAGCTGGCGGATATGACCGATAAAGAAAACGAGGCCCTTGATGCTCAGCTTCGCCAGCAATGCGGCTCGGATTATCCAAGCGTAGCAGCGTTTATGAACGGACTTGACCATTATCATCCCGCTAACCCTCCCCATTACTATGTGTTCCTCGTTGCAGTACAGCATGCGCGACGCGGAACCTGCCTTGTCAACAGATTATTCAGTGAGCTGAATACCATTCTTGACAGGGATAAATACCCATGCTACGCCGAATGTACAAGGCTTAGCACGCGAACACTGGTCAGGCGATTTGGTTATCGCGATGCAGGGCAGCCGCTTTGCATTAAGGGCTTTCCGCCTCTATATCCAATCTGGCGTGAACCACAGTAAACAGCAGGTGATGGATATGGATAAAAAATAATAGCCCCATTCCCACTCGAAACGCAACAAAGTGACCCACTTGCCAGAGTCGGATAAAATCACCGTTCTGGCCATACTGGAGAGCCTGTTGCATGCAGGGAAAACATCTGACTCAGAAAGAACGGTTCTACATCGAAAAGCGGCGTGGTGAAGGTGTCAACCAAGCTACCATCGCCAGAGAGCTTGCTCTGCCTCGCTCGACCATCAGCAGGGAACTCAGACGCAATACCGACCCTACTTTCAATGGTGTCTACTGCTGTAGAAGGGCGGACACTCTGGCCCGGGAACGCCGTCATAAGCCTCTGCCAAACAATGCTTTTTACCCGTTGGAGCCACACATTCAGAACTTCATCAGGCAGGCGCTTTCCACTCACTCTTCACCTGAAATCATCAGTGGCCGTTTGCACCTGGAATTCGGTATATCTGTCAGCAAGAATACGCTATATCGCTATATCCTGCAGGAGAGACAGGCTGGCGGGGAGCTATATAGCTAAACGACTTAATTTTGATTACATTATTTAAATGAGCTATTCAATTGATTTTAGACGTAAAGTGATATCTACACGGAAAAACGAAGGGTTGAGTATCCGAGAAACAGCGAAGCAATTTCGGATTGGCCCTGCCTCTGTATCGCGTTGGATTAATCAAATAGAGTCAAAAGCATCGACCACGCGTCAGCGAAAGATCGATAAATCCGAGTTGATAAAAGATGTTGAACAATATCCAGATGCTTACCAAAAAGAACGTGCAGAGCGTTTTGGCGTTTGTCAGAAGGCCATTTGGCAAGCGCTTAAAAAGCTGGGATTGACCTATAAAAAAAACTCTACGTCATCCGAAAGCCGACGAAAACGCCCGGCAGGGATTTCAACAAAAAAAACAACAGTATGAAAAAGAAGGTAAACCTATTGTTTTTATTGATGAAAGTGGTTTTTCACACGATGCCCCACGGACTCACGGCTATTCCCCAAAAGGTCAACGGTGTTTTGGCCTGAAGAACTGGGGAGCTAGGGGAAGAACAAATGTTATCGGCGCTTTATTAGGCACAACGCTGTTTGCTATCGGATTATTTGATATCAATATTAACAGCGATGTTTTCTATGCCTGGGTCACACAAGTCCTTATCCCAGTACTCCCTAAAAACAGTGTAATCATGATGGAGAATGCCACTTTTCACAAAAAACATAATATTCAACAAGTCATCATCGATGCAGGGTATATGGTGGAGTATTTGCCTACATATTCGCCAGATCTTAACCCAATTGAGCATAAATGGGCACAAGCAAAAAGCAAAAAAAGAGAGATGGGTTGCGATACAGAGAGTTTGTTCTCAGTCCATATGGTGTAATCAAAATTAAGTCGCTTGGCTATAACGGCCCTGAATTCGCTCTGCACGAGCAAATTACTCAAATCACAGGGGCGCAGGTCTACTTTGCCCATCCTTATCATTCCTGGGAGAGGGGCTTGAATGAGCACACCAACGGGCTGATACGACGTTTTTACCCAAAGGGAACAGACTTCAGTCAGGTCAGTCATCGTAAGATTGCCGAACTCGAACACATACTCAATACAAGGGGCAGAAAATCGCTGGGCTATCGTTCCCCCAATGAGGTATTTTTAACGCACTTACTGGTGGCGTAAGCCTCTACCGTTTTGTTGCGTTTCGAGTGGGAATGGGGCTGAGTCTCTCAGGCAGCAAGGCGATCTTTGCCGACGGGGAAGAACTTCAGGTAAACTTACCCAAAACAGGAGAATCCGCCCATGGGCCAAGTCGCATTTGATACACAGGAGTTCGTCGAGACGCTAGAGAACGCCGGGTTGCCAAAAGAGCAGGCGCGGGCGATTTCTATCGCCGTTCGCAAGTCTCACGAGGTGGCGGATGTGGCAACCCGGCGTGACCTTGAGGATGCCAAAAAAGACATCGGGGTCAGATTCGATAAGGTTGACGCGCAAATTGCCGAAGTCCGCAAGGATTTATCGGCTGAGATGAACCTAAAATTCGAGAGAACAGACGCACAGGTCGCGCTACTACGTAAGGATATCGAAAGCCTCACCAACAGGCTCGTCATCAAAATGGCGAGTATCATGGTGGGGCTAATTGGTGTTGCCACTGCTATTATCAAACTCTTATGATTTTATATATCCATATGATTTGGAGATAATCATGGCGAAAAAACTGATTAAATCTTTGGCTTTTATGATTCCTTTAGCAAGTCTCTATTCCTTCGCGGATACAGATATTTTTACTGTGATGGATGACCCTGCTACAGCAAAGAGTGATTTTGAAGGTAATGTTTTGGCCGGATACAATGCTCAGAGTGGAAATACTCGTAAATCCAACCTGTCTAGCAGCACTACGCTAACGTGGTTTCAGAAAACTAACGCGTACAGCATTTGGGGAGAGGCTGACAATAGTTCAGCCGATGATCGTAGAAACTCAGAGAAATATCAAGCCGGTGCCAGATCAAGGAATAATCTAAATGATGATAATTATATTTTTACACAAGGTAATTGGTTAAGCGACAGATATAATGGTTACCATTCTCGCAATACGTTAACTGGAGGATATGGGCGTCAGGTTTTTAAAGGACCAATCCATAACTTGCGGCTGGAAGCTGGTCCCGGTGTTCGCCACGATGAGTATTACGGAGGCGGTAGGTCGACCAGTGCATTGGCTTACGGTGCCGCATTATATGCTTATCAGTTAACTGATAATACAAAATTTATTCAAGGGCTGTCGATATTAGCTACTGGTGACGCAACTATAAGTTCTGAAACAGGATTAAACGTTGATATGAACGACCATTTATCGTTGAAACTTGCATATAACGTTACATGGAATGAAAATCCGCCAAAAAGTGCCCCAAAAAATACTGATACAAAAACATCGTTATCTTTAGTGTATCGTATGTAGTTTGTGTGATGGATAGAAAGTAAACACCGTCCATACCGAGAAAAGGCTCGAAAACCTCGAGTCTACTTCAGGAAATTTACCTGCCTGAAGGAGTGCGATATCCGGGATATCCAATTTAAACTCCTACGAGGAACACTATGAAAAAAAGAACTTATCCGCTCCATCAGCGAGAATGCCGACATTTCCAAAACCAAGGCCGGACTCGTCATTGATGCCATCACCGATGCCGTGACGCAGGCACTGGTGGCGGGGAATGATGTCTCCCTCGTCGGATTCGGCACCTTTGAAGTCAAAAATCGCGCCGAGATAACAGGCCGCAATCCCAAAACCGGCGAGGCCATGACAATTCCGGCATCACGGGTTCCCGCATTCCGCGCTGGGAAAACCTTGAAAGAGGCCGTGAAGTAGAAAAACAGCGCGTTGCCGATGAGGGCGGGTAAATTTCTGGGGGCCGGAACGGTTGAATGTGAAGCTTGGCCTTACCACTGAATTTTAAAGTACCATGTAATCATGTAGCGGATGACCGTTAAATATGCATGTTATGCTTGATCTGGAGACAATGGCGACGAGCAGTCATGCCGCGATTGTTGCTATCGGTGCTGTGCTGTTTGAGCCTGATACCGTTATAATTTCCAGTAATTTCTACCGTATCGTTGATTTGGAAGATGCCGCTAAATTTGGTGAATTGGATGCTGGTACGGTGAAATGGTGGATTTTACAGTCCGAAGCAACACGACAGGTTTTCTCCTCCGATGAGCAGGTTGTATCACTCTCCCGTGCACTGGTCGATTTTTCTGAATGGCTGGAAGAACATCAGCAGCACGAACGGGACACTCCGCAGGTTTGGGGTAACGGCTCGGGATTCGACTGTGTGATACTGCGCAATGCTTTTGAGTCAACAGCCCTTCCGGTGCCGTGGAAATTCTGGCATGAGCGAGACGTTCGCACGGTAGTAGAACTTGGGCGCTCTATTCTGGGGTATGATCCGAAACGTAATATGCCATTTGACGGCGTGGTACATAATGCGCTGGCTGATGCTCAACATCAGGCGAAGTATAGCTAAACGACTTAATTTTGATTACATTATTTAAATGAGCTATTCAATTGATTTTAGACGTAAAGTGATATCTACACGGAAAAACGAAGGGTTGAGTATCCGAGAAACAGCGAAGCAATTTCGGATTGGCCCTGCCTCTGTATCGCGTTGGATTAATCAAATAGAGTCAAAAGCATCGACCACGCGTCAGCGAAAGATCGATAAATCCGAGTTGATAAAAGATGTTGAACAATATCCAGATGCTTACCAAAAAGAACGTGCAGAGCGTTTTGGCGTTTGTCAGAAGGCCATTTGGCAAGCGCTTAAAAAGCTGGGATTGACCTATAAAAAAACTCTACGTCATCCGAAAGCCGACGAAAACGCCCGGCAGGGATTTCAACAAAAAAAACAACAGTATGAAAAAGAAGGTAAACCTATTGTTTTTATTGATGAAAGTGGTTTTTCACACGATGCCCCACGGACTCACGGCTATTCCCCAAAAGGTCAACGGTGTTTTGGCCTGAAGAACTGGGGAGCTAGGGGAAGAACAAATGTTATCGGCGCTTTATTAGGCACAACGCTGTTTGCTATCGGATTATTTGATATCAATATTAACAGCGATGTTTTCTATGCCTGGGTCACACAAGTCCTTATCCCAGTACTCCCTAAAAACAGTGTAATCATGATGGACAATGCCACTTTTCACAAAAAACATAATATTCAACAAGTCATCATCGATGCAGGGTATATAGCCAAGCGACTTAATTTTGATTACACCATATGGACTGAGAACAAACTCTCTGTATCGCAACCCATCTCTCTTTTTTTGCTTTTTGCTTGTGCCCATTTATGCTCAATTGGGTTAAGATCTGGCGAATATGTAGGCAAATACTCCACCATATACCCTGCATCGATGATGACTTGTTGAATATTATGTTTTTTGTGAAAAGTGGCATTGTCCATCATGATTACACTGTTTTTAGGGAGTACTGGGGCTTTGTTGAATAATTTAACATGCTGATTTACATAATTATTATAACACTTCAACAACTAAGTTTTCCAGCCGTAATGCTTTTTATTGTGCTAACTACTTGATTTGTCGTTCTAACAAAATACAGTCTCTGTACATGCATTCTACCTAAAGAAGATGTAAATCAAACGGTTAAATTATTCAACAAAGCCGAGTACTGGGATAAGGACTTGTGTGACCCAGGCATAGAAAACATCGCTGTTAATATTGATATCAAATAATCCGATAGCAAACAGCGTTGTGCCTAATAAAGCGCCGATAACATTTGTTCTTCCCCTAGCTCCCCAGTTCTTCAGGCCAAAACACCGTTGACCTTTTGGGGAATAGCCGTGAGTCCGTGGGGCATCGTGTGAAAAACCACTTTCATCAATAAAAACAATAGGTTTACCTTCTTTTTCATACTGTTGTTTTTTTTGTTGAAATCCCTGCCGGGCGTTTTCGTCGGCTTTCGGATGACGTAGAGTTTTTTTATAGGTCAATCCCAGCTTTTTAAGCGCTTGCCAAATGGCCTTCTGACAAACGCCAAAACGCTCTGCACGTTCTTTTTGGTAAGCATCTGGATATTGTTCAACATCTTTTATCAACTCGGATTTATCGATCTTTCGCTGACGCGTGGTCGATGCTTTTGACTCTATTTGATTAATCCAACGCGATACAGAGGCAGGGCCAATCCGAAATTGCTTCGCTGTTTCTCGGATACTCAACCCTTCGTTTTTCCGTGTAGATATCACTTTACGTCTAAAATCAATTGAATAGCTCATTTAAATAATGTAATCAAAATTAAGTCGTTTAGCTATATGGTGGAGTATTTGCCTACATATTCGCCAGATCTTAACCCAATTGAGCATAAATGGGCACAAGCAAAAAGCAAAAAAAGAGAGATGGGTTGCGATACAGAGAGTTTGTTCTCAGGGCCCATTCCCACTCGAAACGCAACAAAGTGACCCACTTGCCAGAGTCGGATAAAATCACCGTTCTGGCCATACTGGAGAGCCTGTTGCATGCAGGGAAAACCTCTGACTCAGAAAGAACGGTTCTACATCGAAAAGCGGCGTGGTGAAGGTGTCAACCAAGCTACCATTGCCAGAGAGCTTGCTCTGCCTCGCTCGACCATCACCAGGGAACTCAGACGCAATACCGACCCTACTTTCAATGGTGTCTACTGCTGTAGAAGGGCGGACACTCTGGCCCGGGAACGCCGTCATAAGCCTCTGCCAAACAATGCTTTTTACCCGTTGGAGCCACACATTCAGAACTTCATCAGGCAGGCGCTTTCCACTCACTCTTCACCTGAAATTATCAGTGGCCGTTTGCACCTGGAATTCGGTATATCTGTCAGCAAGAATACGCTATATCGCTATATCCTGCAGGAGAGACAGGCTGGCGGGGAGCTATATCAGCAACTTCCTCATCGGGGAAAACGTTACAGGTACAATGTCGAAAACCTCAAATCAGGCCCTATTCCCAACCGTGTTGGTATTGAGTATCGCACAGCTCAAGCCGAGCTTAAACAGGAGCCTGGCCACTTCGAAATTGACACTATTTTTGGCAAAAACCAGAAGTCATTTTTGGGCTTTGTTGAATAATTTAACCGTTTGATTTACATCTTCTTTAGTTAGAATGCATTTACAGAGAATGTATTTTGTTAGAACGACAAATCAAATAGTTAGCACAATAAAAAGCATTCCGAGAGGAAAAATTAGTCGTTGAAATTTTATAATGCTTATATAAATCAGTATCTTAAATTATTCAACAAAGCCTCATTTTTGTTAACCATCGTAGACAACGCATTGAAAACCATCATCATTCGCAAACTGCCTAATAAGCGTGCGGAGACTGTGGTTGCTGCTTTCAGGGACATTGAAGCTAATACCTTTTGCAAGTTTAAGACCCTAACAGCTGATAACGGCCCTGAATTCGCCCTGCACGAGCAAATTACTCAAATCACAGGGGCGCAGGTCTACTTTGCCCGCCCTTATCATTCCTGGGAGAGGGGCTTGAATGAGCACACCAACGGGCTGATACGACGTTTTTACCCAAAGGGAACAGACTTCAGTCAGGTCAGTCATCGTAAGATTGCCGAACTCGAACACATACTCAATACAAGGGGCAGAAAATCGCTGGGCTATCGTTCCCCCAATGAGGTATTTTTAACGCACTTACTGGTGGCATAACCCTCTACCGTTTTGTTGCGTTTCGAGTGGGAATGGGGCGAGTGTTCTTTTCTGACTTGTTTAATACGGTCAGTTGGAAAATGTCGGTAGAAGCAGTGAGGGCTGAAACTCCGTTAAAAACCGGCTTAGCAGCGCGAAGGGCAGTCCGTCGGCATATGGAGCTTCAGAGTTCGCTACGCTCACGTCTCGGCGGATAACTGCTAGTGCACAATGGCTTTGTTGAATAATTTAACCGTTTGATTTACATCTTCTTTAGTTAGAATGCATTTACAGAGAATGTATTTTGTTAGAACGACAAATCAAATAGTTAGCACAATAAAAAGCATTCCGAGAGGAAAAATTAGTCGTTGAAATTTTATAATGCTTATATAAATCAGTATCTTAAATTATTCAACAAAGCCGTGCACAATGCAAGTTCAGTGAGCCGCCTTTCATGCCCTAACGGGCATCTCCGGCCTCCGCGCTTCGCTTTGCAAGGTCAACTACCTCTGAAATTGTTGATATCCCAATATCACTTCGAGATACCTCGCAGGAATCGATTTTAAGGCACCTGTGAGCCTCTCTACGGCGTTTTCTACTTTAAAGCCAGGACTTCTCTACCAAAAATCACTTCTACAGGCTTAACAGCGTAGAAAGTCAGTTATTGGTGATCTCGGTAATGTGTTTTTTCAATCTAAAATAAGTAGCCCTAGATATTCCTGTTTTTTCAGTTACTATCTTAAGTGTTTTTCCCTCGCGGATCATCGTCTGGGCAGAGGTAGTCCCCGAATGAGGTTTCCTGCCAAACTTAACCCCGCATTCCATTGCGGCTATTCTGCCATCATTGGTTCTCTCCAGAATACGTTCGCGCTCAGCTTCTGCTACCGCTGCTAGAATTTGAATAACCATCTTTCCAATCGTACCTTCTGTACTGAGGCTATTCTCTAGGAATCGGATGGCAATCCCCTTTTTGTAGCAACCGTCAACAATACCGATCATGTCAGCGGTGTTACGCCCTAGGCGATCCATTTTTGTGCAGATGATTACGTCGTCTTTCTCTGCCCTGGCCAGCAGCCGCTGTAACCCTTCCCGCTCATCAGTTGCTCCTGTCATCATGTCTGTAAAAATACGATCTTCGCGTACACCTGCATTTTTTAACTCCGTTACCTGATGCGTTAGCTTCTGATGACTGGTTGATACCCGTGCATAGCCCAGTAGTGCCATTTTTAGTCTCATAAATGGTTTTTGATACAGAATTGTATCATAATGCACTAAATACGATTTCTGATACCTATTTTGGCTTTGTTTTTTCGAGTATCAAATATTATAATATTTGATACTCTCATAAGAAAATGTGATTGATAGATCGATTATTTATGATTACGTGGCGCTGGGAATCTGAAAACCGGTGGTATGAGGCTGAGTTATTGTGTGATTTGTTTGGTGACTGGTTGCTTGTTCGGCGTTGGGGGGGGTTGTACAACGACAGGTAAGGTACAAAAACAGAGGTTGTTCCAGACCTTCTATCTGGGGTTGCCCTGCTGTTTGCCATCGATAAAGAGCGTAAAGCCAGAAGAGCACCCTATAAACGATTCTAAAAGCCTCTTTGCGCTGTTAAGCCTACCAATAGGGTTTTTCATACCTCTTTCATCAAAAATTGCCTTTAAGCTGCTACAGCGCGTTTGAAAACCAAAGAAAACCCTCTCCTTAAATCCCACCGCTCGCCGCAGTCTTTGGCTGAGGCGTACCACAGGAGCGGAGCGACGAGGAACGAACAGCCAAAGCGAGGAAGCGGAAGAGCACCAAATGCTGATTGAGCCACGTTCACACTGATGCTTGAGATGGGCACAGGGAATTTTATCAGGAAGGAGCAAAATCTGCCTTTTGGCGGGTTTGCCAGAACTGAAGTTATCCACAGGCTCAATGGGGTGAAACCCGGTTAAAAGATTAGTTATGTATAAGTTAAAAGAAGTTAAAGGAAAAAAAACGGACATAAAGATATAATAAATAAGACTTTTTTTACCTAGATATGTGTAAAACACGATAGTTTATGTGTAAAACACGATAGTTTATGTGTAAAACACGAATTATTTATGTGTAAAACACGAATGTAATTTAAGTTTTCCACAAATTAAAACTTGATTTATGTGTAAAACACGATATATTTATGTGTGTAACACGTTTTTTAAGCCTTCTTTCGTAACTTTAGCTTTAATGCGCATTAAAATTTTGCATTTTTGTCATGTGTAAAACACGAATTGGTTATGTGTAAAAGACGAATTAAAACTTATTAAGTTATTGAATTAACGAGTGTGATCAGTGGTGAAGCACTGATCACACTCTAACCAACAACCCTAGACACTAGATAGGATTGAGGCTATGACCGATCATACTGACAAAGTGAGAGCAAGCAAGTTGAAAACGTTACGTCCCCGTAAACATGAGCTGGAGTTTTTCATTGCTGATGAAGTAGAGCTTTCTAGCTTCCGAGATGAAATGGCGAGTATGGAACATCCATTTTTCGCTTTAAAAGGTGGAGATACTAATATCAGAGAGTATCAAAATGGAAATGTAAAGGTAACGGTCAGACCCGCAGTTGGTATAGGTCTAGCGACTATCTTTGATAAAGATGTATGGATTTATGCAATATCAAAATTACAAGAGTCGTTTAATAAAAATGAACCAATTAGCCGAAAAGTTTGTTTTACTCCATATGATTTTTTTGTCACAACAAATAGAAATAAAAGTGGTAGAGCATATCAAGAATTTGAGAAGTCTTTAGATAGGTTAAAAGGAACAACAATTAAGACAAATATTTTTTATTCAGAAGAAAAACAAGAAAGTATTGGGTTTGGTCTTATTGATAGCTGGCGAATCATTGAAGAAAAAAAAGGCAAGCTTGATATTGGTATGGTTGAGGTAACATTGCCAGAATGGTTGTATCAGGCATTGCATAAGAAAAAAATGCTGAAAATAAGCCCCGATTACTTTCGCATTAGAAAAGCGGTAGATCGACGTATATACGAAATTGTGCGTAAGCACTGTGGTAATCATGGCGAGTTTACGATTTCTCTTGAAAAACTGCATTTGAAAACAGGAAGTACAGCGAATAAGTCAGAGTTTAAGAGAATGTTAAAGAACTTAGCAAAAGTTAACGATCTACCTGATTATAAAATTCGTTATGATGTTGAGCGAGATGTGGTTGTTTTCAATAACCGAAAATTAACACACGAAGAAGAAGGAAAAGAGCAGCAAAGGGAAAAAGGTAAGCGGGAAATTTATAAGTTAAAAAATTCACTGGTAGAAAAAAGGGCTAGAAATTGAGTAAACTATCCCACCACGAGAGTCTGTAAAGAATTTTGTGTAAATGGCTCCATTGCTTAACCGGAGATTCGTTCTCCATACATCAACATGAATTGGCTCATAGCAGGTTTCCAGTCTCTGATTGGCAAGGTCCATTTAGCAGAGATATTATGCAAGGCTAGATAGAGTAATTTTATCACCGAGTCATCCGTTGGAAATATTCGTCGCGTTTTCGTTATCTTGCGCAATGAAGCATTTAACGACTCTATCGCGTTGGTGGTGTAGATAACCTTGCGGATCTCCGGCGGAAAGTCAAAAATGACGATGAGACGTTCCCAATTATTTCTCCACGACGGGCTGATCGTCGGGAACTGTTCATCCCATTTGGCCGCGAAGGCATCCAGGGCCTCTTCAGCGCCCTCTAGCGTTGCGGAACTATAGATGGTGCGCAGGTCAGCAGCAACGGCCTTACGCTCTTTCCAGCCGACGTAGCGCAGCGAGTTCCGCACCTGATGCACAATGCAGAGCTGTACCCGCGTATGCGGGTAAACAGCTTCAATGGCATCAGGAAAGCCTTTCAGGCCATCGCAGCAGGCGACGAAGATGTCCTTTAGCCCACGATTTTTCAGTTCTGTCATCACAGATAACCAGAACTTGGCCCCCTCAGTTTTGGCTATCCATAGCCCCAGCAGCTCTTTTTCGCCCTGGCCGTTGACGCCGAGGGCCAGATAAACAGACTTGTTGGCCACGGCTCCGCCGTCCTGGCTTTTGACAACAATACAGTCAAGGTAAACAATGGGATAAAGCGCATCCAGCGGCCGTTGCTGCCAGCGCTTAACTTCATCCATCACAGCATTGGTCACTTGAGAAATGAAGCCAGCGGAAACATCGACCCCGTAGACTTCTTTAAAGTGTGCCTGAATATCACGGGTTGATAACCCTCTGGAATAGAGAGAAATAATGCGGTCATCGAAGCCGTTAAGCTGTTTTTCGTGCTTACCGATCAGTGTCGGCTCGAAGGTACTGTTGCGGTCGCGCGGAATATCGAGCTCGATCTCCCCATTTTGGCTACGTACGCTCTTGGATGTCTTGCCATTGCGTGAGTTGCCTGAATGATTACCAGCCGGGTCATGCTTAGCATACCCAAGGTGCATCTCCATCTCAGCTTCAAGAACCCGTTCCGCCAGTCTTTTAGTCAGCACCTTGAGTAGGCCTGATTCACCCAGCAGATCCTGAGGGGAGTGACAATCTTGAAGCAGTTGGTCAATAAGTTCGTTGCTGATAGGCATTTTGTTATCCTTTGAAGGTTTTCCTCAAAATGCCATTTACACAGATTATTTTACAGTCTCCACCACGATGCTTTGTTTAAGATATTCCTTGGTGACATCAAGATTGCACAGGATTTTCTGCAAATTCATTTACCGGAAAAAATTCGCCAATTATGTGATTTTAGTACGTTGGCGATGAAATCCGGTAGTTTTATTGAGCCAGACCTTCGTAGCCAGTGCTCTGATATGCTCTATTCGGTGCAGACGACTACGGGAGTTGGGTATATCTATACTCTCATCGAGCACCAGAGCCGCCCGGAAAAGCTGATGGCGTTCAGGCTTCTAAGATATGCGGTTGCCGCCATGCAGCGCCATCTTGAGCAGAGTAACGACACCTTGCCGGTAGTGATACCACTGCTGTTTTATCAGGGTAAAATATCGCCTTATCCATACAGTACTCATTGGCTGGATTGTTTTGCTGATCCGGAACTGGCAACGTCTGTCTATACGCAGGCTTTTCCACTGGTTGATGTCACGACTATCCCCGATGAGGAGATTTTCACGCATCGGCACGTTGCCCTGATGGAGCTGGTGATGAAGCATATCCGTACCCGCGATATGCTAGAGTTAAGTCATGAGATAGCATCCTTGCTCAATCAGTGGGTATTGCAGCCTGAGTTATTTCGCGGATTAATATGTTATATTGTAGAACGAGGAAATACTTCTGATGCAAAGCAATTTTTGCATCAGATTGCGGAGAAAGCAACTGATTATCGGGAGGTGGTGATGACCATTGCAGAGCAGTTACGGCAAGAGGGCGAGAAACAAGGTATAGAAAAAGGCATTCATCTAGGCGAACAGCGGGGCATAGAAAAAGGCATTGAAAAAGGCCGCCATGAAGCCAAAATAGACATGGCAAGGCAGTTCCTGGCCAACGGCGTTGATCGGGCGATTGTCAAGATGTCTACTGGGCTGTCTGATGCTGAGATTAATGCACTGATGGATTAATCGATGTCGAGTAACATTATTTTAGCTCGCTCATTTTATGAGCGTGATACGCTTTGTGTGGCAAAAGATTTGCTGGGAAAAGTTTTAAAGTTTGCAGACTATCATGGGGTTATCAACGAAGTTGAAGCCTATATAGGGCAAGATGATCCGGCCTGCCATGCCGCGAGAGGCTGTACGCCACGAACAGCAATCATGTTTGGTGCTGCCGGGTTTTCCTATGTTTATCTTATCTACGGTATGTATCATTGCCTGAATATTGTGACTGAGCGTGAAGGTTTTCCTGCGGCGGTTTTAATTCGGGGAATCGATTTATACAAACCCACAGTTATTACTTTGGATGGGCCGGGTAAACTCTGCAAAAAATTAAATATAACGAAAAATAATAACCAGATTGATTTGACGCAATGTCATGATTTTTGTGTTTACGATTCGACGGCTAAACCAAAATATATGGCTACGCCAAGAATAGGCATAAAAATTGGTACTGACAAATTATGGCGTTTTAAGTCAATGTAAACACTGTTAAGTGTTACCAGCAATATGCACCCACATTCATTAAGATATCCTTGCCGCTTTTCTGCGCAGCCGCTATAATTGAGATATTAACCCACAATGGTTAATCGGGAGTCGAAACCCGTGTATCTTACTGGCGACAGATGACGCGCCATGCGTCTTTTTTTATGTCGCGAAACGCCTAAGCATACCTGTAAAACAATGGTGGCTCAGGCGGGGCATCCGTAAGGGTGGCCGGTATCAGTAAGGCCGGTTTTCGACCCCCGTCTGGGCTACCACCCATGAGAGTCGAAACTCTGTGGTAGCGAAAACCAGCCACTTACTGAGGTTGCTATCATGGCTACTACCACCCTTAGAACTTGCCCTAAAAATCTGCATCCCATTTTCTGCAAGCGTGTCTATAGCACAAGACCGGCGATAATCGCTAAATTTGCGCGTATTTCACGTCATTTGACGCCGCGTCAACGTGCATCCCTTCTGAAAATAGGGGGTGTCGCATGAACAGCGCCATCAAGCAATTTTGCCAAAGTTTAACGATCCCCTGTGGCTTTACCGATGCCGAATCTCAGGATTATACCAATGCCGCGATGACCGATATTCTGGGGATGACGGTGGAATCTTCTCAGGTGCTGGACGTTTTTCATGCGCACGAGGAGTTTGTTCGCCATAATAAATTGCCATTATCGTTGCTCAGTACGCTGCCCGGTGGTTACAAACAATCGCCCCAACCGTGGCGGTTTGATTTTTTTCCGCGCTTCGATGAGAAAGATGTTTACGAAGGGGCATTTTTTTATGCTCAGCCCTTCCTGTTTTTATCGCTGCTTGAATATATCGAGGGTGAGACCCCTTATACCATTAATTTTATCCATTCAGATAACAGCTTTAGCCAGAGAGAGCGCCAGATTATCTTTTGTACGCTACAGCGATTAAGCAGCAAAGAAGTTGGCAAGAAACTTAATTTGTCCCATCGGACGATAGAAAACAACTTGCAATCAATTTATCAAAAATCGGGTGTGCATAATGGCAGCCAATTTAGAAATTATTGCCGCACCAACGGTATAAATAGATACCTTCCTCCTGACTTTCTGCCTTCTGGTAGTCCGGTCATTAGCGTTTAAGACTCGTCGTCAGAGCGATGTGCTCTGACGGTTACGCTAACTCGACAGGAGATGGAAATAATGAAAAATCTTTTTAATTTTACTCCGTATTATTCATTACTACCGAAACTTTCTAAAAGAGAAATAGAGGTTCTTGTGCTTTCAAGTTTTGGGTTTAGTGTTAATGAAATTGCACTGGAATTAAATATATCTACAGGGACTGTAAATGTGCATTTATGTAATGCAAAGCATAAATATGAAAGAGATACTTATGGTGATTTAAGAGCCTTATTTTATTTTAAGTTTTATAATGCATCACTTGATTTTAGAAATGCCAATAATTAAATAAAAAACTATAGTGTTTTTTCAAACCCCTGTTTGAGACTGTAAAATAATCTGTGTAAATGGCATTTTGAGGAAAACCTTCAAAGGATAACAAAATGCCTATCAGCAACGAACTTATTGACCAACTGCTTCAAGATTGTCACTCCCCTCAGGATCTGCTGGGTGAATCAGGCCTACTCAAGGTGCTGACTAAAAGACTGGCGGAACGGGTTCTTGAAGCTGAGATGGAGATGCACCTTGGGTATGCTAAGCATGACCCGGCTGGTAATCATTCAGGCAACTCACGCAATGGCAAGACATCCAAGAGCGTACGTAGCCAAAATGGGGAGATCGAGCTCGATATTCCGCGCGACCGCAACAGTACCTTCGAGCCGACACTGATCGGTAAGCACGAAAAACAGCTTAACGGCTTCGATGACCGCATTATTTCTCTCTATTCCAGAGGGTTATCAACCCGTGATATTCAGGCACACTTTAAAGAAGTCTACGGGGTCGATGTTTCCGCTGGCTTCATTTCTCAAGTGACCAATGCTGTGATGGATGAAGTTAAGCGCTGGCAGCAACGGCCGCTGGATGCGCTTTATCCCATTGTTTACCTTGACTGTATTGTTGTCAAAAGCCAGGACGGCGGAGCCGTGGCCAACAAGTCTGTTTATCTGGCCCTCGGCGTCAACGGGGCTTTGTTGAATAATTTAACCGTTTGATTTACATCTTCTTTAGGTAGAATGCATGTACAGAGACTGTATTTTGTTAGAACGACAAATCAAGTAGTTAGCACAATAAAAAGCATTACGGCTGGAAAACTTAGTTGTTGAAGTGTTATAATAATTATGTAAATCAGCATGTTAAATTATTCAACAAAGCCCGTCAACGGCCAGGGCGAAAAAGAGCTGCTGGGGCTATGGATAGCCAAAACTGAGGGGGCCAAGTTCTGGTTATCTGTGATGACAGAACTGAAAAATCGTGGGCTAAAGGACATCTTCGTCGCCTGCTGCGATGGCCTGAAAGGCTTTCCTGATGCCATTGAAGCTGTTTACCCGCATACGCGGGTACAGCTCTGCATTGTGCATCAGGTGCGGAACTCGCTGCGCTACGTCGGCTGGAAAGAGCGTAAGGCCGTTGCTGCTGACCTGCGCACCATCTATAGTTCCGCAACGCTAGAGGGCGCTGAAGAGGCCCTGGATGCCTTCGCGGCCAAATGGGATGAACAGTTCCCGACGATCAGCCCGTCGTGGAGAAATAATTGGGAACGTCTCATCGTCATTTTTGACTTTCCGCCGGAGATCCGCAAGGTTATCTACACCACCAACGCGATAGAGTCGTTAAATGCTTCATTGCGCAAGATAACGAAAACGCGACGAATATTTCCAACGGATGACTCGGTGATAAAATTACTCTATCTAGCCTTGCATAATATCTCTGCTAAATGGACCTTGCCAATCAGAGACTGGAAACCTGCTATGAGCCAATTCATGTTGATGTATGGAGAACGAATCTCCGGTTAAGCAATGGAGCCATTTACACAAAATTCTTTACAGACTCCATATCGACGATTGAGGACAACCCGGAGGGCTTTGTTGAATAATTTAACATGCTGATTTACATAATTATTATAACACTTCAACAACTAAGTTTTCCAGCCGTAATGCTTTTTATTGTGCTAACTACTTGATTTGTCGTTCTAACAAAATACAGTCTCTGTACATGCATTCTACCTAAAGAAGATGTAAATCAAACGGTTAAATTATTCAACAAAGCCAACCCGGAGATCACCTTCTTTATCCACAAAAATTACGTTCATTTGTTTTATCCGTCTGAATCATCAGATGAAAAAGGCGGTGCTATCGTGACGCCAGCGAGTCTCCTGCGTTGGAATTACCGTATGAACCCTGACCGCATTCTATTAACGGAAGTTCGTGGCGCGGAAGCGTGGGATTTTTTAAAGATCACTGGCTCTGGACATGAAGGAAGCATGACTTCGATTCACGCGGGTTCAGCAAAGGAAGCTATCGATGGTTTTATTACGCGTTGTTACGAGAATCCACAATGTAGCCAACTCCCCTACACGTTTATGTTGCGTAAGGTTTTAGACAGTCTGGATGTTATTGTCAGTATCGATCTCGATGGAAATATTCGGCGTATGAATGATATTTACTTTCGCCCATTACATCGTAAATCGTATTACGAGGACTTAAAGGTATGATAAAGATTTTATCGACTATTTGTCTTTCTCCGATGTTTTTTTTAACAGGTTGTTCTTCACCACCGCCCCCTCCGCAGGTAAACTGGTCAGGCTCTGCTATTGAAATCAATAGCGTAATGCCTGACTGGAAAGAAAACAATGTGGTCATACCGTCGCCCGTTATCGCGGGTCACTGGGCAAAAGCGATTTATGATTTTGATGGAGAAAAAGGAAACTATCTTCCCGATGATTACTTTGCCGTCACCCATGCCAATCAGATTGTGGTGTTAACTCAAACATCAGCAGGCTATTTTAATGCCAAGCGCTGGCTCAGGACGCATGGCGCAAAAGGGGTGATTGACTATCAGGTCAAGCAGGGATGTCTCGGATGCGGTGAAACCGATATTTATTTCTATCGCATCGATAAACCGGTTGATATTCATCCTCTCCCGGTAAAGAAACAGCCTGAACGCCTGTTGGCAGCGAAAAATATTGCAAATGATAATCAGCCGATGACAAGTAAACCGCTGACGGTGACGAAACCTCCGCAAATTATCAGCGTTAAAAATCACTTGTCACCCACGCAGGGAAATAAATCCCTCATTCAATCGCAAAAAGCGATAGTGCCGCCAAAAACAACGGCGTTGCTTACGGATAAGCCCCTTACATCGATGAAAGTCACGCCGCCCCAAAAACCTGTGCAAACGTGGCAGATAGAAAAAGGCGGAACGTTAAAAGAGGGGGTTATGGCATGGGCAATAAAGGAGTCTTGTGTCGCGCAGGGAGTGAAAAATTGGTCGGTTTTATGGCAAACGTCGGTGAATTATCAGATTGACGCGCCACTAAAATTCAGTGGGGATTTTAAATCCGCACTGAGAAATGTTTTGGAATTATACCAGTCGGCCAAAAAGCCGCTTTATGCTGAAACCAATAGTGCGCAATGCCTGATACGCATCACCGATAAACCACCGGGGGGATAATGGGCTATTTAATCCTTTCTTTTCTACTGGTGTCGTTATCGCTGGCTGGATTTTATCAGCATCAACAGGCGGACAATCTCAATAACACCGAAATGACAACCACCACGACGCAACAGGCGATAGAGACGGTTCACTATATCAACGCAATTAATGATTATCTCTATCTCCACCCTGATGTAACGAAGAATCCCAATGAGATTGTGCTAACAGCGGCGCAAATCGGTATCACGCCGCATTCGCCCATCCAGCATGTCATTGCCAGCCAGCGTGTTTTTGTCTGGCAACCTTTTTCACCGGGATTAATGGCGGAACTCAAAACCCAAACCCGCGATTCTGCGCTATTGGGCAGCGTAAAAAATCACCGCCTTTTTGATAATAGTGGGCGTGATATGCAAATTGTCTTACCGGCACGTATCGCAGATGAGGCGATTGTTTATCTTAATTAGGCAAGGAAATGAAAGTTTTTGTATTTCATATTTTTATTGCTCATTCTCTGATAAAGCGTAATTCAATGGCAACCAATTGATGTCGTGGTTAATTAATTTCAATGCTATCTTTATACCTAGCGGTTCGTTTCCATTACCATGAATCAAAACAATACTTCCTGATTTAGGAAGTTCACCTTTCGCTAACCAAGCATTACTGCCGACAGGGATTAAACCTAGCTTATTCAATTCTTTCACTGTCATTTCATTTGAAACTAACCCTGGAAATCGAAAAAATATTGAAGGAACCTGATTATGTTGCAATAAAAGTTTCTCCGTCATTAACACTTCGTTTTTCATGTCTACCCCCGGAAACAACAAAAAGTTTTCATTAGCTGGTTTACCTTTAAAGTATGGGTGACTAAACGAATGATTCACCCAAGTTATATCTAAAGTTTTTTCATTTTTAATTAGCCAATTAAATTCTTTCTGATGATTACGTATCCATAAACCACTTATGGCGATGGCGATAGGGAATTTTTTATGATGTTCATCAGCAATTGATAACAAGCGCCTAAAGAAATCTCTTTCAAAAAATCTTTTTGATGGGCATAAGTCAACACTAAGAAACATACCATTAATACTATCAGAATGTGTCAACCCATAATTCTGCAAAAGATATGGAGGAAATGAGTAAGTTTTTAACGCTTTAAAATAGTTGGTACTCTCTAATTCTTTAGTGGTGAAGTAACTCGATTGATTATCTTTTAAGGGGTTGTTATGGCTTAAATTTACCGCTTTATCCGTTTCAGTGACAAGCGTTACCGGATCAACTAGCAAATAATTCATATCGTTATTGGAAAAATAACTACGAATCGCTATTTTTAATTCCCCCTTTAAATTATACATGGGAATAAAAATATTTTTATAGTCCTCAATGGCGATTTGAGCATGGCTTTTTGATAAAAACATAATTATCATAATGAATGTAATTAGAATGTTGTTTTTAACGCTCATTGTTAGTCACCAAAAAATCGTATTAACATCTCTACACAACGAAATAATAGAATTCCGCTTCATCGTTCCCCAGCAAGGAAATTCTCGATTTCAGTCTATGGAGGGATCGAGATTGCGCAAATCGCAACATGTGATGTCATCTTATTCCTCCTTATTTTCTTCTTCTCGTAGATAACGCACTCTATTTATCAAAGGATACATCATGCGAGCGATTTTTTCTGCTGCGCCTTTACTGGTGGTGCTGGCATTGTCTGGCTGTACCAGTATTGAGCGCATTAATCAAAACATGAAAAGCAGTGAAGCGACAGACGCAAAGGCTAGGCAGCAGATGCAAACGCTGACCTCGCCATCGCCAGTATTACGCGAAGCGCCCCGGCAGTGGGTGAATCCCACGCCGATGATTGACCGAACGGCGATAAAAAAAGCCACCCCACCTTGTACCATTACCCTTAACCGGCAAGGCTCACTGAGCCTGCATGACGTCTCTGAGCGCATTACCCGTGTGTGCCGCATTCCCGTTTCCGTCACGCCAGATGCATTAACGCTATTGGGCGGCGTCTCTGGCGGCCAGACCCAGCAGATGAAAGGCGATATCCCGCCGCCGGATGTCAATGGCATGGTGCCGCTGGCTGCCATCGGGATGGCCTCATCCTCTGCGCCTGCTGCGGTTAACACCGGCGCGAATCTGAACGGACTTTACTGGAACGGCCCGCTTTCCGGGCTGCTTGACACTATCGCCAGTCGCCTTGGCGTGTCGTGGCGCTATGAATCGGGGCAGATAGTTATCTACGCGCTGGAAACCCGGTCATTTACGCTGAATTTTATGGATTCACAGACCGATTACCAATCCCGTGTGGTCAGCGGCACCACCTCCAAAGCCGGTAACAGCGGCGGGCAAAGCGGCAATGCACTGAGTGGTGATGCCACCACGTCACAATCCACCTCAACCACCATAAAATCCTCCCTGTATGCCGATTTACAGGGGGCGGTAAAATCGATGCTGACGCCGGGGCTGGGGCGTATGTTCCTGTCTGCCGGTAATCTAACCGTCACCGATGTGCCACGGGTGCTGGATACGGTTGAGCGCTTTGTTGACGAGCGCAACCAGACATTAGACAGGCAAGTGGTGCTCAATATTGAAGTGTTGAGCGTGGAAAAACGGCAAAAAGACCAGTTAGGACTGGACTGGAACGCCGTTTTTAACAATGGTCGTTTAGGGTTGTCGCTCAGTCAAGCCTTTGGCGGTGCGGCAGGCAATATCATGAATGGCGGATTCTCGGTGGTAGACGGGCGGCTGGCGGGGTCAAAAGTCTTTCTCAAAGCGCTGGCAGAGCAGGCTAAAGTCAGTGTTGTCACCCAACAGTCGAATACCACCACCAATCTTTCGCCGGTTGCCATGCAGGTCGCTGAACAGGAAGATTATGTGGCACAGGTGACAACGCAATCCACCGCGAATGTCGGCACGGCCACGTCAATTCAGCCCGCTACTATTACTACCGGCTTTTATATCAATCTGCTGCCCAATATCATGCCGGACGGTCAGCACCTGTTGCTGCAATTCGCCATTAATCTCTCTGAACCGCCTACCCGCCGTACCTTTACTTCTGGGGAAAGCTCGGTCGAGTTGCTCAATACCCAACTAAAAACTTTTACCCAGCGCGTGAAAATGAAAACCGGCCAGACACTGGTGTTATCCGGCTTTCAGCAGGCCAGCCGTAAAGGCAGCAAACAGGGCGTCGGCCAACCGGGGTTCTTCGGGTTAGGTGGCGGTCAACAGGCAGAAGACGGTGACCGGATGCTGGTTGTGCTTATTACCCCGGTTCTGTCGCAGGAGGGGTAATGATGACGACAACACCGCTGTTTACCGCGACGCCGATTGTGCGAGGTCGCCGTGTTTTTCTGCTCGGCATAGACTGGCTCCCCGTGACGTTGCGGGCAGGGAAAAACGTCAAAAGCGAAGCGCGACGGCTAGGGGCAGATCGCGTGGTCAGTTACCGCTATCGGGACAGCCAGAAAAACCCGCAGTGGGTGATGGGGCTGGTCAATTGGGCGGCGTTGACGTTGCCCAAAGGCTGCAAGGACGGTTACGCGCTGGCACTGCTCATCGTCCGGCAACTGAAAGGCAGTGGCTACGCCATTATCGCGCTGGATAACGCGCGCTACGGCTTTGTTAGCAGCATCGACGGGGTGCTGATTAACGATGTGGTGGGCGACAAGGCCGCGATAGCACAGGCGCAAAAAAACTTTTGCCAGTTTAACCGCGAGCCGGAAGGCGGCTGGCAGATTTTCGCCCCGGCAGACTGGAACATCGCCGATAGCCAACCGTTTGATATGGAAGGCTTGCTGGCAGGGCTTCGTTTTCCAGCCAGTGCCCGCTTTCAGGTGACATCGCGCACGCGGCGATTGTTAGGCCTGTTCACCCTGGGCGGCCTGATGTTGGCCGGTTACGTCGGCTGGAACGGGGTTCAAACCCATCAGGAAACGTTACGTCAGGCCGCAATACGGGCGGCATGGCTGGCACAGCAACAGGTGCAAACCTCCCCGGCTCTGCGCTCGCCGTGGCATGACACACCGCGATTGATGCCGTTTATCAGCGCTTGTGCCGAACGCTGGCAAAAAATCCCGCTGTCGCTGGCAGGCTGGCGCTTTAAAGAGGCGCAGTGCGCACAGGAAGGGACACTACGACTGGCGTACAGCAAACCCGTTGGGGCCACCGTGGGCGATTTCGCTTACCGGGTGAAGCAGGTTTACGCCGGGCAAACGATGCCGTATTTCAATTTACCCGGTCAGGGTGATACCGGCGGGTTTAGCCAACCCGTGACCTTCACCCCCTCGCCGGATACGCGCGCCCTGCCGGAGGCGGATAACCAGATACAGCGATTAACCACCTTTGCGCAACGGATGCGCTTGCCGATTAACCTACAGGAAGAGGATAACCGTCAGGTGAGCGCTAACGGCGAAGAGCGGATTTTGCCGTGGCGCAGTTTTAGTTTTTCACTGGAAACCACCATCCCCCCAACCCTGCTGTTTGATGAACTGGACGATCTGGGTTTACGCCTTCACGTCATCACGATCACGCTCAATCAGGGGCGTTTAAGTTACCGGATGGAAGGAAAATTATATGCAAAATCATAAACGTGCTCTGTTTATTGCGGCGTGGGTAAGCACAGCAGCTTATGCCGAAACACCGCCGGTAATGGAAGAATACACCCTGCAACGGCTAGAGCAGATACAGGCCGAAACCGTCCTGCTGGAAGCCAAAGCCGCCCGCGCCCGCATTCAGCGCGAACTGGAAGAGAGCGGTATTGATGCCCGGACAGCGAATTTACCGCTTACTGGCCGGGAGTTGGCCATTTTGCCCCGCGCCGGAGGCTTACCGTCAGTAGAAGAAATTTACGGCAGTGGCAAGCAGCTTATGGCGCGTCTGGTGCTTTCCGATGGCAAGCGGGCCGAACTACGGCAAGGCGAGCAGATCCCCGGCACCCGTTTTTGGGTTGAGGCGATTAGCGCCCGCGAAGTGCGTGTTGCTGACGGCAACGACAAACGCACACTGGCATTTTATTAATGAGGAGAAAAAGAGTGATGTTAAATACCCTTCCGCAGCCCGATGCCGATATCGCCCGCTTTGTGCGGGTGACACAGGCCGAGGACGGCATGATTGATATTTTTATCGCGGACAATTACCGCGAGGATTTTAAAGTTCAACATTTTGTCAGCCGGGTACAAAAAGCCTTTCCGGGTCTTACCCGCTGGGCCAGCCTGTCGCTGGATGAAATCGCCAACGTAGCCCTCCCCCTGTCGAGCGACGCTCCGGCCCACAGCGTTAACCAGCAGCGGGTATTAAGCTACTTCCGCAAGGCCATTGCACTCTCGGCCTCTGATCTACATTTCACTATCGGGCGCGATGGCAGCGAATTTTGCTATGTTGAAGTGCGGGTGCACGGTGAGTTGCAGAGTCTGGACTGCATCGACAAGGACGAAGGAATGGCGCTGGCGTCCACCATTATCCTGTCGATGTGTGATGTCACCGAGAAACAGTTTTACCCCAATCTTCATCAGGATGGCCGCATTGCCGAACGGTTTTTAAAACCGTTAGGGATATTTGGCGCACGTTATGCCCATATGTCATCTGTCGGCGGGCTATATGTGGTGATGCGTTTAATTAAGGATGATGGCGATGCCGTACCGGATTTTGAAAAACTGGGCTTTTTGCCTGAGCAAATCCGGGTACTGAAACGCCTGTTGCGTCGTCCCGAAGGGATGATGATTTTATCCGGGCCAACCGGCTCAGGGAAATCCACCACACTACGCACAGCGTCTGCCGCCTATCTTGCGCTGTGGGGCTATATCAACAAATTACCGGTACGACGACTGTTAACCATTGAAGATCCGCCCGAAGGCCGTATTTACGGTGCAATCCAGACGCCGATCATTGCTGATAAGAAAAACACCGAAGAAATCAAACGCGCATGGCTGCTATCGATGGCCTATGCCTTGCGTTGTGATCCGGATGCGATTTTAAACGGCGAAATCCGCGATTTGGAATCCGCCATCACCGCCCTGAAAGCGGCCATGACCGGGCATCTGCTGATGACCACACTTCACGCCAATGATGGCCTGAATATCCTTGAACGACTGGAAATAGAAGGGATATCCGCAAGACTACTGGCCGATCCGCAGTTGTTGATTGGGTTGATAAGCCAACGGCTGGTTCAGCGCTTATGTCCTCACTGCAAAGTCCCTTATCACCGGGTAGCAGAGCGGCTTGAGGAGGATGATCGCTTACTGATTGAACAGTATTGCCAGCCTGAAAAGGTGTTTATGCGCCATGTTGAAGGCTGCGAACACTGTTTCCATGGCATTGTCGGGCGGATCGTGGTGGCCGAAGTGATCGCCCCGGATGCGCAGTTCTTTGAACTGTACCGGACAAAAAGCAAGGCGGCAGCGAAAACCTACTGGCATCGAAAACTGGGCGGCATTACCCGTAATTAGCACGTGTTGCACTACATCCATGCCGGAGAAGTTGATCCACTGGCCACGCACTTCATTTGCCCGATTGATGAAGACAGTTATACGTTATTGCAGCTGGAAAATTAAAGCGCCCCAAATCGTCGGGGCGCTATGGTTACGCGGCGTTGTGCTCAAGCACACACCCGGATTTATTTTGCACACCAATGGCAATCTTCTGCGGTTTTTCCTGTTCAGGAATATCGTAGGTAAATTGTAGTGTTAATAATCCCTTATCCAGATTCGCCTGCTGGATGGTTATCCGATGCTCAAGGTTGAAACTTAAGGAAAACGCACTTTTTCTAATCCCTTTATGCAACCATTTGATGCCCTCTTTTTCTTCGTTAACCTCTGTTTCCTCAACCTTCGGTTTACCGCTCAGGGTTAACTGGTTATTCAGCACTGAAATATCGAGTTCATCCTGCGTATAGCCGGGTACGCTCACCGTCATTTCATAATGCTCTTTATCTTTTTGCAGCAGATTATAGGCGGGCGTATCCGCCACCGGGCTTTCACCGGTCAAACGGCTAAACAGATTATCTATCTGGTTAAAACGGTCAGACAGCAGATGATTGCTGAGTGCGGGAATGAGAGAGAAAGAACGATAGGCCATAGTATCCTCCTTTAACAGGTATTGAGTGAAATTTTACGTTCACATTCTTCATATTAGGGACAGTTGATACGTTTTCAAGTGGTTCCCCCATCAACATGAGAGAAAAACCAATGTTGCCCTCATTAACGTCAACCTTTGTTGCCGTCAAACCTCGCATTGACGCAACACTGAGATGGATTTACCAAAAAACCTTTTCCGCCAAAGACCGCATTGCCTTCTACGACATGCTGGCCTTTTTGCTGGATAACAATAAATCGTTGCAGCAAGCCTTTCTGGATATGCGCAATGTCGCCACCGATTTTGGTCGTAATCATCACCCCTACGCCGTGCTGTTGACCGATTGCCTGTCTGCGCTGGATGAGGGGCAAGGGGCGTTTGAAAAAGTACTACTGGAATGGGTGCCGGTTCAGGAAGCCACCCTGATTGGCTCTGGTCTCCTGTCCGGCAAGCTCTCTGATGCCCTACGCCGTGCCAGCCAGATTGTGGAAGGCAAGAAAACCATGGTCTCCGCCCTGTTTAGCGCACTGGCCTACCCCTGCTTTCTGCTCGGGATCGTGGTGCTGATGATGCACATGGTATGTAACAAATTTATCCCCAAGCTGGACAGGCTGATACCGCGCGAAAAATGGGAGGGCGCGCTTAGCCTGCTCACCGGCATTTCTGAATTTATGGTTCATTTCGAGTGGTTACTGCTGTTGGTGTTACTGGCGCTCAGTGCGCTTATCGTCTGGTCTATGGGTAATTGGGCAAACCGGAAAATCGCCGACCACCTGCCGCCATGGTCAGTGTATCGCGCGGTGCAGGGGGTTTACTTTTTGCTGAATATTGCCGCTTTGCTGCGGGTCAATATCCCAGTCATGCAGGCGGTGAATATGCTCGGTGAAACCGCCAGTCCGTGGCTGGAAAGGCGCATTAATGAAACCCTGCATTATATGCGACAGGGCGAACATCTGGGGCTGGCCTTAAAAAGTACCGGCTATCACTTTCCCTCACGGGAGTGTGTCAATCAGATGATGCTGTTAACCGAAGGCGCAGGAGCCGAAAACAGCCTTGAACGCTATGCCGACCGCTGGTTGCAGATCACCATTTCGCAGGTCAAGAAAACATCACGCTATTTAACGGCTTTCTGCTTCTTGTTGGTATTCGGCTACATGTTGCTGCTGCTATTAGCCAGCAGCGATTTAAATACCATGGTCAATCAAATGGGGTAAGGAATGAAAGATAATATGTCGTTTTATTCACAAACAAAAGAGGACGTTATGAAAAACAAGGCAACGTTGCACCGGGTTTTTTTAAGTCTGGAAGCGATGGGGGTATTGGCGATTATCGCGGTCGCCATTGTGCTGGCTGTCAGCGCCGTCTCTATCCTGTTTAATAAAAGCACCCTTAACGATGAAATGTCCAATGTGCAGGCCTTGGTGACGCAAGCCCGTGGCATGTTAAAAACGCAGGGTGAATACCCGTTTAGCAGTGGAGCGAAGATGACCGGTACACTGGTGCAGTTTGGCGGCGTACCGGGTAGCATGACCATTAACGGTGACAAGGCGAGCGGCGCGGCCAAGATTGCCAACGGCTGGGGCGGTGATGTGATTATTGCCCCGGAAAAAATTCAGGGGTCAGCCAATAACAAAGGTTTTTCCGTGACCTATAAGAATGTGCCGCAAGACGCCTGTGTCATCATGGCAACCAAACTGAGCGGCAGCGCGATGATACACGAGGTCTCTATTTCCGGTACCAACAATGTGGGGGCCGTCACCGCAGAAAAGGCCGGGACGCAATGTAAAGCGAATAATGGCTCGGTCGGCGTGAATACCCTCATCTTTAAATCCAATACCTGATCTTCCCTTTCTTTTTTAATTTTTCTCATCCTTTCCATGCAGGAAAGGCGGGTGTTGCTTTTTCTGCATTTAAGGCGCGCTAACATGAAAATTATCCCCTTTTGGCTTGCCATGAGCATGACCACGGCGGCACAGGCATTTTGTTTTAATGAAGCGGGGGCGATATACCAGATTGACCCGAAACTGCTCAAAGCCATCGCCCAGCAGGAAAGCAGCCTCTCTGCGAGAGCGGTCAATATCAATCGGGATAAACAGGGGCGGGTGTTGAGTACCGATTATGGGCTGATGCAGATCAATTCGACGCACATCCCTAAACTCAAAAAAATGGGGGTCATTCGCGATCAGCAGGATTTGCTCAATCAGCCTTGCCTTAACGTCAAAATCGGCGCGTGGATACTGGCGCAACATCTGCGTGAGTGTGGCGTTAACTGGGCTTGTCTAGGGTCGTATAACGCGGGCTTTCATCCGCGCAATAAACAGAAACGCTTACGCTATGCCCAACAGATTTATGCGCGCTACTGGCCGGTTATCAGCGGTGACAGGAGGAAGCCGTGAGCGCGGTGAGTCTGGTGTTGCTGGGACTGTGCGCTGTCATCGTGCAAAGCGGCGTGGTCATTGTCGCAAGGCATTTTCTCGATGTTCATCAGGAGCGTCCGCTGTCAGCCATCGGTCGGATGATTACGTTAACATGCGTGATTTTTACCGGATTAACCTTTCTATCGACAATATTAGCGCCCTCGCCGCTACAGGGACTGTTTTCTCTGCTTTTCCTCGCGTTTTTAGCCTTGTTTATCTATCTGGATGCAGCCAGTCGGTGCTTACCGCGCTGTTTTACGCTGGCGTTTGGTCTCACAGGAGCCGTCTGGCGTTTTATCTTGTCTCCGGAAAGCGGATTAACCGCCCTGCTCACCGCGTTAAGTGTCTTTGGCGTGCTTTGGGGACTGCGAACCCTCGCTTATCGTCGCGATGACCGCGCGCAATTTGGTTTGGGTGATGTGTACCTAATGGCGGGATTGGGCCTGTGGTTTTCCTTCCCCGCGGTACTTTGGGTTATCAGTGGTGCGGCTATTGCAGGGGGTCTTTTTTTGCTGGCAAGAAGATCACGCCATCCAATTCAGTGGCAAGAAAACGTCAATCATCGTTCAGCACCGTTTGCGCCGTTTTTGTGTGGCGTGGCGGCAATTGACCACCTTTGGCTGATGGGGAGTTATGTTAAGGAGATCATACGTTGAAAAAAATAACACAAAAAAATAAACACGATATCCATCGCGGATTTGTCTCGCTGGAAATCATGGGGGCATTGGTGGTTGTGGCATTAGCGGCTTTATGGGGTGCAGAGAAATACAGCGACTATCTGGATGAACAGGAGTGGGCCGTCTCTGCCCGTCATGTCAGTCAGTTTAATGAGGCTGCAAAGCAATATATTGCTGACCATCGTGATGAGCTACTCAATCAGCCGCTCCCCAAACGTATTACCCCTTCCTCGCTGATAAATAAGGGATATTTACAACGTGGCTTCGCGGAGAAAAATGGTTTTGGTCAGCAGTATGTGACCGGCATCGTCAAAAATAGTGCCAAAGGCCAGCCAGCATTACAGGCGCTCACCTGTAGCGTACAGGGTAGCATCCTGTCAGAAAAAGGAATGCGCCGGATTGCTGCCATGATTAACGGGATGGGCGGTTATGTCAATGAGAAAAATATCGCTACCGGCTCTTATGGCGGCTGGACAAGCCAGCCAAGGGATTTTGGCCTCGATTGCCGTCACGGGCATATTGCCATTGCGTTATCGTCAGAAATCCTTGGTAGCGTGTTGCAGGAAAGCGACCGACTGTATCGCTTTCAGGTGAAGCATCGGCCAGAACTAAACCGGATGCACACCGCTATCGATATGGGCGATAACGACATAACCCGCGCGAATGTGATTAATGCACACTATTTTTACCCCAGTTCACAGGTTATCGCCGGTGCTACCTGTTATCCCGATGGCACCGTCTCCCGAATAGAGACCGGAGAATCCGTTTCCTGTGTCAAGGGAAAATGGGCGAGGAGTTCAGGCGTCCCCATCGGAACCATTGTTATGTGGGGGAGTTCAGTTTTACCCACGGACTGGCTTGAATTAAACGGGCAATCTTTTAATAAACGCCAATATCCCGATCTTTCCTTGCTGTATCCCTCATTAAAACTGCCTGATTTTCGCGGGCGTTTTGTTCGTGCACTCGATCATGGCGCGGGCATTGATTCGGAACCGTCCCGATCACTCTTAAGCCAGCAGCATGATGCGATGCAGAATATCACCGGAAAATTCCCCTCCATGACATGGTCTCAGGATTTGGCCGGTGATGCGTCTTTTGGCGGTGCCTTCAGGAATGATCGCTTCATTGGCCCGGGTGACTCTGGCACGCACGAAACCGCGACATTTCAGGTTGGCTTTGATGCTTCCAGAGTGGTGAGAACCACCAATGAAACGCGCCCCAAAAATATTGCCGTGATATTTATTATCAAGGCTGGATAAGTTATCTGAAAATTTTGTGAACGGAGTCAACATCAGCAGATAAAAAACATTCATTCATTAAATTTCAAATGGAAATTAACGTGAAAAATCATGTAAACACAAACAGGGCGGCGCTCCATCGCGGTTTTGTCTCACTGGAGGTGTTAGGCGCACTGGTGATTGTAGCAATGGCAGGATTGTTTGGCGCAGAAAAATACAGTGACTATCTGGATGAGCAAGAGTGGGTTGTCGCCGCCCGTCATGCCAGCCAGTTTAATGAAGCGGCAAAACAGTACATTGCTGACCATCGTGATGAATTATTCAATCAAGCTCTACCCTACCGTATTACACCGTCGTTACTGATTAAAAACGGTTATCTGCAACAGGGTTTCGCCGAGAAAAACGGCTTGGGTCAGCAATACGTAACCGGCGTCGTGAAAAATAGCGCCAAAGGCCAGCCCGCGCTACAGGCGCTCACCTGTAGCGTACAGGGTGACGCTTTGTCAGAAAAAGGGATGCGCCGAATCGCCGCCCAGATCACCGGCATGGGTGGATTTGTCGATGAGAAAAATATCGCTACCGGCGCTTATGGCGGCTGGACAAGCCAGCCAAGGGATTTTGGCCTCGACTGCCGCCACGGGCATATTGCCATTGCCTTATCGCCAGAAATATTGGGTAGCGTATTGCAGGAAAGCGACAGGCTGTATCGCTTTCAGGTGAAGCATAAGCCTGAGTTAAACCGTATGCACACCCATATCGATATGGGCGGTTACAATCTTAATAACGCCAATACCGTGAATGCGAAAAAGGGGATTTATTCGGAGGAAATCAATGCAGGGGGCAATATCAAAACGCAAGGCGGCTGGCTGATAACGCAGCACGGAAAAGGCTGGTTAAATGAAGCGCACGGCGGCGGCTTCTACATGAACGATAACGACTGGATACGCTCAGTCAACAACAAGGGGATTTATACCGGCGGTCAACTGAAAGGCGGCACGGTCAGGGCCGATGGCCGCCTGTCTGTCGGCGAATTTTTACAACTGGATGGCACGGCACAACCCGGTTGGGGATGCAGCCCTAACGGGTTGGTAGGCCGAACCCCCGAAGGTGCTTTACTGTCGTGTCAGAATGGACGCTGGACGTCAGGAGCCTCGCTGCAACAACGCGAATGCAAACAGATGGGGAACTGGGGTGGCCGCGATTTCAGAGAATATCGTTGCCCCGTCGGTTGGTATGCCGCTGGTCTCAAATTTGTGGGTCATCAACGCGAAGAGTCGGCCTACGTTATTACATGCTGTAAATAATTGATTGATATAAAAATAAATTATTTTCATCCCTGATTAACCCATATCAATTTATCTACTGGAAAATTTAGCTCTCTGGCGATTTTTAGCAAAGACGTCGTTTCCTCGTTCTCGAGCTTGGTCGTGCGTGAAAGCAGCCATAGATAATTTCGACTCGGCCCTGCAACCAGTGCATAACGATATTCTGGATCCAGAGCTATCACATGATAGCCACCATAAAACGGCCAAAAAAATGAAACTTTAAGCGCTGCTCGGTTAGGTGAATCAATAAATTTCGCTTTACCGATGCTTCTTCGCCATTGTTGTTGAGTGGCCGAAAACCCTTGATTAATCACTTTTACGCTACCATCTGGATTACGGACGTAAGTGGCGGTAATGTGTTCGAGTCCACGCTCAAAGCGATTATCCAGTCTGGCAATTTCGTACCAAGTCCCTAGATAGCGATCGAGGGAAAAGTTTTCTACTGCCTGTACCCCTTGTGGCGGGGATACGCTGCAAGACAGAGAGAGCAGTGAAGATATCAATAAATAGATGTTTCTCCATAATTTCATGTTGATTCAACCTTGTGAACATTCTCAATGAATAAATCAGCGTAATGAAAAATAATCCAACAGGAAATCTATCATGAACAAAATAACCTTCACAGTAGTATGTCTATTACTTGCTGCCAGTTTCCCTCTTCTTGCGGATAAAAAAGTTGACTCAGGAGACCCGTGTACCGTGGTGCTGTGCATGTACGGAAAATTGCAGGGCAATAATCAAAGCGAATGCAGCGGCGCAGTGCGTCAATTTTTCTCACTCAGCAAATTTGGCAGACACGGTTTTGACCCGTGGAAAACATTTGTGAAACGACGTGATTTTCTGGCCGGTTGCCCTTCGGCAGATCCGGCAATCGTCAGCGACATCATGAAACAATTTGGGAAAATGAGAGGATGAGAAAAAAATACAAGGCCCCATTCCCAGTCGAAACGCAACAAAACGGTAGGGCATTATGCCGCCTGTAAGTGCGTTAAAAATACCTCATTTGGAGAACGATAACCCAGCGATTTTCGGCCTCGCGTATTGAGCAGGTGTTCGAGTGCTGCAACCTTGCGATGGGTGACATAATTGAAGTCCGTTCCCTTCGCGTAAAAACGCCGTATCAGCCCGTTGGTATGCTCATTCAACCCGCGTTCCCAGGAATGATATGGCCGGGCAAAGTAGACCGGTGCCCCCGTGACTTTTGTAATTTCCCCGTGCTGGGAAAATTCAGAACCGTTGTCAGCAGTCAGGGTTTTAAACTCGCAGAAGGTATTGGCAACGATGTCCCTGAAGGCCGCTACCACTGTCTCTGCTCGCTTGTTGGGCAGTTTGCGAATGATGACCAGCTTGACGGCTTTATCGACCACCGTCAGCAGGAATGATTTCTGATCTTTGCCAAAGATGGTGTCAATCTCGAAATGCCCGGGTTCCTGCTTGAGGTCAGCAACGGCCGGCCGCTGCTCAATGCCAACACGGTTGGGAATAGGACCGCGTTTGTTCTCATCGGTCTGATAGTTATACCGTTTACCCCGATGAGGGAGCTGCTGATACAGCTCACCGCCGGCCCGGCGCTCCTGCTGGATATAGCGATAGAGCGAGTTCTTGCTGACGGACAGGCCAAATTCCAGGACCAGGCGCCCACTGATGACCTCAGGTGAGGTGTGGGTAGACAGCGCCGTTCTGATAAAGTCCTGAATGTGCGGTTCAAGCTGGTTAATCACGCTGTCCGGCCGTGTTTTCTGCCGCCGCCCTCTGGCCAACGTTTCGGCCCTTCTGCAGGAATAGACCCCGTTGAAAGCGGCGTCGGTATTGCGTCTGAGTTCCCTGCTGATGGTAGAACGAGGAAGCTCCAGTTCCCGGGCGATGGTGGCCTGGTTAACCCCATCACCACGCCGCTTTTCGATGTAGAACCGTTCTTTGTGAGTCAGATGTTTTCCCTGCATGCAACGGGATCTCCAGTAGGGCCAGAACGGTGATTTTATCCGACTCTGGCCAGTGGGTCACTTTGTTGCATTTCGACTGGGAATGGGGCATTGAAGGAGAAGGCTTCACTGCTGAAGAACTGTTAGGTGACGGTGTTAACATTAGCAAGACCCGCAGAAAAGCCCCAGCAAAATATGAATTTGTCGAAAATGGCGAAACCAAAACATGGACAGGAAAAGGGCGTAAACCGAAACCCATTGCCGAAGCCCTGAGCGCTGGACGTAGCCTTGACGAGTTTTTGATTAAAAAATAAAATGAATAAATAAAAAATAGACTGCTGGATTTTAACCATGAGTGAAAACGAATTATATGATTACGCTATAACGCTGTTAGCTAAAAAAGACTATTCTTCGGGTAGCTTACATCGCCTACTCAGTAAATTGACAGAAAAAGAAGAAGACGTTGACCGTGTTGTTCGGCGGTTAAGTGATAACCACTATCTCAACGATACACAGTTAATTAATAACCTTATAGATAAACACATTAAAAAATTCCATGGCCCAACGAGAATAAAGCAGGAAATCAGGCAAAAAGGCTTTCCGCAAGAATTGATTGAACAAAAAATAGAGGCGTCCGGCATAGACTGGTATTCGCTGGCTAAAGAAGCAAGGATAAAAAAATTTTCTGATACACCGTCATCAGAGCAAAAAGAGAAAGCAAAACAGATCCGCTACCTTCAGTACAAAGGATTTTCTATGGACATGATTTTTGAATCTTTTAGCTAAAATAAGTAAAGCATTTTATTTCAGAAAAATGTTCAGAAAAAATCCTGATCTAAACGCGAGGGTTTTAGGCTTCTTATTTTAAGCTTCAATTTCGCAGAAATTGTTAAGCGTTAAAATAAGAAGTGAGGCGATGCCGGAAGGTTCAATTTCGGAGAAATTGTTAAGCTTCCGTATCCATCGCCGCACTGCAAACATTTTCACGGAGTGAAAATTGCAGCAGCCGGGGGGAGCCGCAAGGGAAAACGTGCCCACACGTTTTAGCGCGTCCTAGCGCGTCCCGCAGTGGGGGGCAAAGCCCCGCACACCGTCGAGGCTAAGTCGATTTATCGACGTGGCGCGACCACCCTCTTTGTAGCCAGTTTTCCGATTTTTCGAGCTTGCGAAGAAAAAGAGGTTAAAACGGCGTATCAGGGCATAGGATGTAATCATTTTTAAGTCGGTTGGCTATACTCAATACAAGGGGGGCTTTGTTGAATAATTTAACCGTTTGATTTACATCTTCTTTAGTTAGAATGCATTTACAGAGAATGTATTTTGTTAGAACGACAAATCAAATAGTTAGCACAATAAAAAGCATTCCGAGAGGAAAAATTAGTCGTTGAAATTTTATAATGCTTATATAAATCAGTATCTTAAATTATTCAACAAAGCCTACAAGGGGGGGACTGTAAAATAATCTGTGTAAATGGCATTTTGAGGAAAACCTTCAAAGGATAACAAAATGCCTATCAGCAACGAACTTATTGACCAACTGCTTCAAGATTGTCACTCCCCTCAGGATCTGCTGGGTGAATCAGGCCTACTCAAGGTGCTGACTAAAAGACTGGCGGAACGGGTTCTTGAAGCTGAGATGGAGATGCACCTTGGGTATGCTAAGCATGACCCGGCTGGTAATCATTCAGGCAACTCACGCAATGGCAAGACATCCAAGAGCGTACGTAGCCAAAATGGGGAGATCGAGCTCGATATTCCGCGCGACCGCAACAGTACCTTCGAGCCGACACTGATCGGTAAGCACGAAAAACAGCTTAACGGCTTCGATGACCGCATTATTTCTCTCTATTCCAGAGGGTTATCAACCCGTGATATTCAGGCACACTTTAAAGAAGTCTACGGGGTCGATGTTTCCGCTGGCTTCATTTCTCAAGTGACCAATGCTGTGATGGATGAAGTTAAGCGCTGGCAGCAACGGCCGCTGGATGCGCTTTATCCCATTGTTTACCTTGACTGTATTGTTGTCAAAAGCCAGGACGGCGGAGCCGTGGCCAACAAGTCTGTTTATCTGGCCCTCGGCGTCAACGGCCAGGGCGAAAAAGAGCTGCTGGGGCTATGGATAGCCAAAACTGAGGGGGCCAAGTTCTGGTTATCTGTGATGACAGAACTGAAAAATCGTGGGCTAAAGGACATCTTCGTCGCCTGCTGCGATGGCCTGAAAGGCTTTCCTGATGCCATTGAAGCTGTTTACCCGCATACGCGGGTACAGCTCTGCATTGTGCATCAGGTGCGGAACTCGCTGCGCTACGTCGGCTGGAAAGAGCGTAAGGCCGTTGCTGCTGACCTGCGCACCATCTATAGTTCCGCAACGCTAGAGGGCGCTGAAGAGGCCCTGGATGCCTTCGCGGCCAAATGGGATGAACAGTTCCCGACGATCAGCCCGTCGTGGAGAAATAATTGGGAACGTCTCATCGTCATTTTTGACTTTCCGCCGGAGATCCGCAAGGTTATCTACACCACCAACGCGATAGAGTCGTTAAATGCTTCATTGCGCAAGATAACGAAAACGCGACGAATATTTCCAACGGATGACTCGGTGATAAAATTACTCTATCTAGCCTTGCATAATATCTCTGCTAAATGGACCTTGCCAATCAGAGACTGGAAACCTGCTATGAGCCAATTCATGTTGATGTATGGAGAACGAATCTCCGGTTAAGCAATGGAGCCATTTACACAAAATTCTTTACAGACTCACAAGGGGCAGAAAATCGCTGGGCTATCGTTCTCCCAATGAGGTATTTTTAACGCACTTACTGGTGGCATAAGCCTCTACCGTTTTGTTGCGTTTCGAGTGGGAATGGGGCCGTTTCAATCGGTTACGCAGCGTCAGATTTTCACGCTCAATACGCTGTGTATACAGCTTACCAACAATGTGCTTTGCTTTTGGAAGTGCGTCGTTGTAAGCCCTGTAGCCATCAGTGCACCAAAACGCCACTCTGAACCTCGAGAGCAGTTTCAGCAACTTATGCAGCTTTTTCTTGCTTCGAGAGCCAAATGCATGAGCCATAATCCGCTTCAAACGCGGCTCCCATGCATACCACAGCCAGCGCTGTCGTTTTCTGTCCGCCTGTTTCGCCCACCACGGGCGGGAGAGCGTTGCCAGTACCTGAACCGGGGTGTTTGCGCCTTTGACCATGATGGCGAGGGTGGTGTTAACCTGAAACGCCGCTTCAGCTTCGTCCTCTTCGTCCAGCATGCCCAGTAATACCGGATAGCGACCACAGTCCGGGCGCTTGCCCACCGCACAGAAAGCAAAATCCACGGCAACACCGAACACCTTCTCAACCACGAGACGATAGAAAGCCGCCTGCATGTGATAGCCAAACTTCTCCACCGACTGGCCAAAATCCAGCACATCATCGGTGGTCTTGATATCCAGCAGGAACGGCGCGCCCGCGAATTCACCCAGCCAGTCCGGGCGCACCTTGAGCAGCAGACCGTTTTCCATGCGCCAGAACAGCGACAGCTCGGCGACGCCGTTTTCCAGCAACGCCGCCACCGTCGGATAGGCCAGCGCTGAATCACGCATCAGGCAGACGGTATCGAAATCGTCGCGCTTTATCGGCGTCATGCCATGTTCAGCACACCCGGCTTCAAACGCCGCCAGTGTCTGCTTGCCCTCATTGGTGCGCAGATTGACCGACGGCGCACAGGCGTATTGCGTCGCAAAACGTTCCGGCTCCAGAATGGCCGTGTGCAACGCAGTACCCAGAAGCAATGCAGGACTCCCCTCTGACTTACGAGGTGCGTTTTTGTACCAGTCCAGTGCCGCGATACCGCCACGATGGGCCAGTCGGAGATGGGTACTGGAATAACCGTCAACCGCATGATAGAGCGCGTTGCTGAGACCCCACAGCACCAGTGAGCCACCCACCGGGATATCCGCCAACCGCGCATTCAGTGGATTCTCAGAGGTAAACGGTCTGCCGTCTTCCACCGAACCGTTAACCAACGGGAGGTCGCGCAGGAATTCAGGCACCTCCGTTTCAGGTGAGGGGGGAATATCAGATTCAGCAACGACGGCTGGCTCATCTTCAGCTGCGTCTGCTATCGTGGTTTCGGGGTCAGCATCAGGAAAAGCCTCCGCCCCTTCCCCAGGCATCATCGGCGCTGCGGCAACGTAGTCCTCGTAGTCAGGCAGCCGCGGTACGTCTTTTTCATCATCGAACCCCAGTGATTCCACCAGGTACGCATCTATCTCTTCAGAAGTCATGGTGAGCTTTTGATGACCGGCAGCGAAAATCAACGCAAAAAGAGCGGGACGGGAACCGGCGAGAATATCGGGGAAGCGTTGCAATGCCTGATACCAGCGTGTTATTTCGCTATCGCCACGAGCGAGTCGGTGCTGGGAAATCTCCAGAAGGTGAGCCGGAATGTCATTGAAATCCACCTCTACCGGCAACAAGGCACAGGCGATATCCAGTTCAAGGTCAGCACAGTCTCGCGCGTTGGCCTCGTCGGATTCCGATGACCAGGCATCAATATCTGGAGAATTTATGACCGATATCTCACTCTCAGTCACCGCAACGGTTTCGGCTGACTCACCCTCCCTTTCCACAGAATTTTCCACAACTTCAGGGGGTAACTCGTTATTATTATTTGCAATCAGCGAGATAGACGCTGATTTATGCACAACATCCCCCGCACGATATACCCGTAATGCGACTGCCCTGATATCGTCCAGATGGGCATCTTTTGGCATGACCGCCCTGTATTCGCTAACCTTTTGCTGTAATGCTGAATAGCGGGCGTAGATTTCAGGCTCGTCATCAGGGCAGGCCAGAAAGTCATCCGCATCCCGCACCTCGTCCTCGTCGTAACACTCCTGCTCACCGAACAGGGCCAGTAACGCGCAGTAGCGCTGTACGGCCATATCATCCACGATGTCGAGCTGCTGTTCCGTCTTGCTGAGGTAAACCTCTTCACTGATTTCATTCAGACGCGGTACCTTGTACATCATGCAGCAGTCAGGGTCTTTTTCGGACAGCACCTCAAGGGCTTTGAGTTTGGCGGCGTGTTTGGTCTCGGCAGACAGAAACTCAGTGAAGGTCTTGTAACCCTCCGGGTGCAGCGTCTTCTGGGATATGTAGGTCACGGTGAAGTATTTCATGCCGCACCTCCGCTTAAGAGGTACGCACGCTGGCGTGGGGTAAGGTGGCTGGACATGAGCACGAAGCTCGCGAATTGCTCATTTGAAATGCCGCACGCTTTCAACAGCCGTGCAATATGCGTACTATTCCGCATAGCTCAACTCCTAGATCAGTTAGGTTTTGGGTTAGCTGGCTGCGTGAGGTAATGACTCTCGTGGCTAGCGCTTTCTTTACTCAAAAAAACACATAATTTATGCTCAGACGATAAAATGTCGTTTGACAAACGTCAACCTAAAAATTAGTTTACTCCATAAATAAAAACGACGAAGGGCACATTATGAATTGGAAAAACTCCATTCTTCATCTTAAAGCTAGAGCTGGCATGCAAACAGACAAGGATCTTTACGCTAGAGCCAAGATTAACCCCAGTGCATTCGCAGCGATTAAGCGTGGCACTGCTACATTCAAAACGGTTGAAAAACTATGCTCGGCCTGGGGCGTTAAGGTCAGTGAATTTATCTCATGGGGAGAGTAATTTGTTGTTTTTATTAAAAATAAAAATATTAGTTACCGCTTTTTGGTCGTCATATCCGAGATATGATCAGCACTCTAGGAGTATGAAAGTTGTACTTATTCAACGATTTTTCTGTTTTTTGCAAAAAAATAGACCTGCATATGCTGATAATCACCTGAAAAGTTATACACCGCTTTTTGGTCGTCGCAATACCGCTTTTTAGTCGTCTAAATACCGCTTTTTGGTCGCTTGAGTTAAATATAATTCATTGTTTTATTTGGATAATAACACAAAGCAAAGAAGTAAAGATCTCAAAGCTAAAGAATAACAGAGTCGGAGACTCTGATGTTACAAAGGACAACCAATGTCACATCGCCCCTTAGCGTTACATGAAAAAGAGAGCAAACAGCAGGTTATTGTCCAGCACAATGATCTTATAACTGCAAGATACATTCTTGGTATCGATGGTCTACGCTTGTTATTGCTTTTGTTATCAAAAGTGAACCAACGAGGGGATAATCCTGGCCTAATAAAAATTACCATACGTGAATTTCAAGAAGTTTTCGGCATACCAAACAAAAATGTTTATCGCTGTATAAACAATGCCATAAGCGCCCTATGGGAAGGAAGTATTGAAATTTACGTACAGAAAGAACGTATGAAGGCATTAAGAATCTCACGCTGGATTACAGATCAGACTTACATAAAAGAAGATGGAAAACATATTGTTATAGAAATTACACTTAACCCTAAACTAGATCCTTTTCTTTTTAATATGGCTACAAACTTTACGTGGACAAATTTTGAATTTATTCAAAATATTCGTTCAGTCACTAGCTTTAGACTATACATGTACTTAATTAGCTGCAAAAATCATCCTTTATGTAAGCGGAATGTTTTTTTTGAAGTGTCAATTTTAATTGATGATTTCAAAAATCTATTTTCCACAAACTGTGCCAGATTTTTTGATTTAAAGAAAAAATCCATTGATCCTGCAATACAAGATATCAACACTTATTCTAATCTTTCAGTACATTGCAAAACAGTAAAAGAAGGACGTTCAGTAGTAGCACTTCGCTTCGGATGTGTTGAAGAAAAAGCATCTATCAATAAACCAAAGCGTCCTCGTCTAGCCAAACGCCCACACGTAAAAACAGGATCACACGCTGAGGGTGAATGGATGCAGAAGAATACAGAGATACTTTACCAGTATGAAAAGGCGCTGAAAGAGTACGATCCTGCGTTACATCTGGAGATGCCAGATTTACGACGAGCAGTCGAGTATTCGCGTTTATTCAAACCAAACTGGCATCAAGAGAAGAAGCAAGAACTAGAAAAAAGAGCGGCTAAATAACGCTGCTGGTTCGGTAAGACATGCAAGCCCCGTTTCTCACGCGGGCAGCTTTAGCCGCCAGACGCAGCCGGGCTTCACAAACGTGCGCACGGTGTGCCGTCCAGTCGATATTATCTTTCAAAAGCGCCAGCTCATTGGCCTGACGCCAGAGATTTTCTGCACCTTATTTTAAGTTAACGTTCGGGATATTGTTAACTGACTGAGTTGGTCGTGTATTCAATCTGTTGATTGTAGTGTAAAATCTCCGGTTTTGGATGTGGAATACAGTGGCTAAAGTTGATGTAAGATGCCCGTTTTGTGAACAGACAGACCCTGTGAAAAAACACGGTTATGGCAAAAGTGGCCATCAGCGTTACCGTTGTCAGTCATGCAAACGAACCTTCCAGATTGATTATGCCTATCGTGCCTGCCAACCGGGAATGTCACACCAAATCATTGACTTGGCAATGAATAATGCGGGTATTCGTGACACTGCGCGGGCACTACATATTAGTATCAATGCCGTCGTGCGCACTTTACAAAACTCTCGCCGAGGAATGTAACAACATTGCCACTGGATAACCTGCAAATTCAACTGATTTGCGAGGTGGATGAGATGTGGTCATTTGTTGGCAACAAAAAACGACAGCGCTGGCTGTGGTATGCATGGGAGCCGCGTTTGAAGCGGATTATGGCTCATGCATTTGGCTCTCGAAGCAAGAAAACGCTGCATAAGTTGCTGAAACTGCTCTCGAGGTTCAGAGTGGCGTTTTGGTGCACTGATGGCTACAGGACTGACAACGACGCACTTCCAAAAGCAGTGCACATTGTTGGCAAGCGGTATACACAGCGTATTGAGCGTGAAAATCTGACGCTGCGTAACCGATTGAAACGGCTCAATCGCAAGACGCTGGGATATTCAAAATCATCCGAAATGCACGATAGGATCATCGGCACTTACATCGAACGCGAGTATTACGCTTGATGCTAAATCAACTCATTGAATACATGACCGGAAATTCTGGATATTTATATTCCTTATTCCCATGAGAATCGGCTCTGTTGCAAAAATTGCTTCGCGGATAGACTTTGCTTCCATTTTCACGAGTACTGTTGCTTATGAACGTATTTAAAGGTCGGCATTTTCAGCAAGACATCATCCTCGGGGCAGTACGCTGGTACTGCAAATACGGCATCAGCTATCCTGAGCTGCAGGAGATGCTGGCCGAACGCGGCGTGAATGTCGATCACACCACTGTTTATCGCTGGGTCCAGCACTACGCACCTGAAATGGAGAAAAGACTGCGATGGTACTGGCGTCAGCCTTCCGGCTTCTGTTCATGGCATATCGATGAAACTTATATCAGAGTTAATGGCAGATGGGCTTACCTGTACCGGACTGTTGACAGCAAAGGCCTAACCATCGATTTTTATCTCTCTCCACGCCGTAACAGCAAAGCAGCATATCGGTTTCTGGGAAAGATTTTGAACAACGTGAAAGGCTGGCAGGTCCCCCGCCTCATCAACACAGACAAGGCTCCCACTTATGGCCGTGCGCTGGCGTTGCTGAAACGGGAGGGCCGGTGTCCGCCCGATGTTGAGCACCGGCAAATTAAGTACCTGAATAACGTCATTGAATGCGATCACGGTAAGCTGAAAAGAATAATAGAAGACAGCCTACGCCACAATCAAAGGCATCGAGGTGATGCGTGCGCTACGGAAAGGTCAGGCCGAATCATTTTATTTTGGGCATCCTCTGGGTGAGATGCGTCTGGTGAGCAGAGTCTTGAGTCTGTAAAGAATTTTGTGTAAATGGCTCCATTGCTTAACCGGAGATTCGTTCTCCATACATCAACATGAATTGGCTCATAGCAGGTTTCCAGTCTCTGATTGGCAAGGTCCATTTAGCAGAGATATTATGCAAGGCTAGATAGAGTAATTTTATCACCGAGTCATCCGTTGGAAATATTCGTCGCGTTTTCGTTATCTTGCGCAATGAAGCATTTAACGACTCTATCGCGTTGGTGGTGTAGATAACCTTGCGGATCTCCGGCGGAAAGTCAAAAATGACGATGAGACGTTCCCAATTATTTCTCCACGACGGGCTGATCGTCGGGAACTGTTCATCCCATTTGGCCGCGAAGGCATCCAGGGCCTCTTCAGCGCCCTCTAGCGTTGCGGAACTATAGATGGTGCGCAGGTCAGCAGCAACGGCCTTACGCTCTTTCCAGCCGACGTAGCGCAGCGAGTTCCGCACCTGATGCACAATGCAGAGCTGTACCCGCGTATGCGGGTAAACAGCTTCAATGGCATCAGGAAAGCCTTTCAGGCCATCGCAGCAGGCGACGAAGATGTCCTTTAGCCCACGATTTTTCAGTTCTGTCATCACAGATAACCAGAACTTGGCCCCCTCAGTTTTGGCTATCCATAGCCCCAGCAGCTCTTTTTCGCCCTGGCCGTTGACGCCGAGGGCCAGATAAACAGACTTGTTGGCCACGGCTCCGCCGTCCTGGCTTTTGACAACAATACAGTCAAGGTAAACAATGGGATAAAGCGCATCCAGCGGCCGTTGCTGCCAGCGCTTAACTTCATCCATCACAGCATTGGTCACTTGAGAAATGAAGCCAGCGGAAACATCGACCCCGTAGACTTCTTTAAAGTGTGCCTGAATATCACGGGTTGATAACCCTCTGGAATAGAGAGAAATAATGCGGTCATCGAAGCCGTTAAGCTGTTTTTCGTGCTTACCGATCAGTGTCGGCTCGAAGGTACTGTTGCGGTCGCGCGGAATATCGAGCTCGATCTCCCCATTTTGGCTACGTACGCTCTTGGATGTCTTGCCATTGCGTGAGTTGCCTGAATGATTACCAGCCGGGTCATGCTTAGCATACCCAAGGTGCATCTCCATCTCAGCTTCAAGAACCCGTTCCGCCAGTCTTTTAGTCAGCACCTTGAGTAGGCCTGATTCACCCAGCAGATCCTGAGGGGAGTGACAATCTTGAAGCAGTTGGTCAATAAGTTCGTTGCTGATAGGCATTTTGTTATCCTTTGAAGGTTTTCCTCAAAATGCCATTTACACAGATTATTTTACAGTCTCAGAGTCTTTGAAATGTAAGTCCTTTCAATAACACTAAAGGCTGCCTCATCACAAACTTTGCAACAGTGCCATTTTAAAACAATTACATCCTTTTTCTGTTAAATGATAAAATATTATTTCCCCTCCAATATATATTCTTTCATGTACTGGTTTTTTTGATTCTAGGTATCTCTGCTCATTCATCATTGTTGGTATTATGTCAACTAAGTTACCTTCAAGTATTGTGCAATCTGGTTTTACTCCTGTCCCATATTCTAATGATTCAGATTTAAAATCGTTAGTTGAACGATATGCATACGATACGGTTTTACCAGTTTCTTCACAAATACCAAATTGATAGACTGTTGTTGTAAATTAATCAGGCAGAGAAAATTCTTGTTTATAGTGGCTTTGTTGAATAAATCAGAATTAGCCGACAGGATGACTCCCTCTGCTACACCTGTTATCCTATCCTGACGCTGTCCGGCATACCCAACAACGTCATACGGTTCAGCGCTTTGACCATCGCCATGGCTTCACCTACTTGAGCCTCATAGTCACGCAGGCTCAGATGGCCACCCAGCAAAGTTTTTATGCGGAACATCGCTGTTTCTGCCACTGAACGCCGGTGATAACCCACTTTCTTTTTCCAGATATCATTACTCCCGCTCAGACGCTGATTCGCCACCGCATGGTTACGTTCATGGTACTTGTCCGGCCAGTATTTGGCTCCGCTTCGCGGCGGGATAAGGGGCCTGATTTTCTTTCTCAGCAACGCATCGTGGCAGTAACGGGCGTCATAAGCACCGTCTGCTGACACTTCCCTGATTTTCCGGTGGGTTTGGTTAATCAGGCCCGGCAGTGCCTGCGCATCTGTCGTTCCGCTGAGCGATAAGCCGGCACAGATAATCTCATGCGTCGCACTGTCTGCTGCCAGATGAAGCTTGCGCCACACTCTTCGTCTGTCAGCCCCATGCTGCCTGACTTTCCATTCACCTTCGCCAAAGACCTTCAGACCGGTACTATCGATGACCAGATGCGAGATTTCACCACGCGTTGGCGTTTTTATGCTGATACTGACGGTTTTTGCCCGCCGACTGACCAGCGAGTAGTGCGGGCAGCGCAGTGGCAGGCTCATCAGTGTAAAAACCGAGTCGACAAAGCCCTGTAATGCCCGGAGCGACAGGTTAAACACGCGCTTTATCATCAAAACCGTGGTAACAGCCATATCGGTGTAGTAAAGCGGCCGACCACGACCTTCAGGCGAAGAACTGTCAGTCCATGCAGCGATGGCCGACTCATCAAGCCAGACCGTCAGGGAGCCGCGTTGTCTGAGTGCTTTGTTGTAGGTGGGCCAGTTGGTGATTTTAAACTTTTGCTTTGCCATGGGGAGCTGCTATCGGGAGCGATGATAGTGCTCTGATCCGGCGATCCCCTGAAAGTTCGATTTATTCAACAAAGCCGTTTATAGTCTAACCAAAGTCTATTAAGTGCTTTTGGAGTGTGAAAATCCAAATTTTGGATGCCCCGCACAACCATCCTTGTTGATGCTTCAAGTAACCACTTATTTGCAAAGCCACCTGCTCCAGTGCCAGCTACGATGGTTTTTAAGTGAGGTATAAAGCCAGACTTACTAGGCTGTGTCCCTTAATTGCCTAGTAGATGAAAAATCGTACAACACAGGCAGTTTTTGATTGTAAAAACACACGGGTTAGTCCAAAAAACGAACAGAGTTGATGTGTATTTCTTATTTTCAATCAGTGAAAATGAATTAAGGGACACAGCCTAAAAAAAACAATAGGCTTCCCATTATCAACAGCAAGAGTATCTGTCGCTACTACCGATTGTATTTCGTCGGTATAAAATATTAATGATGACATTTAATTCCCTCTATCAATTAATTATGCTCTGTAATCAACCACCCATAATATCCAAATCACCCTATTTTAGCTGATTCTAATAACCAGTGATTTCGTTGGTTTTCATCCATGTTGTCCCATGCTGCAAGTGCAGCTTTCAACACGGTTGTTTTACTTTGCCCTGTCCTCATTGCCTCGGATTTGAGTATACCTTCGAAATTTTCATTCAAGCGGAAATTAAGCAGCTTGGCTTTAGCTGTTACTGGATTTTTACTGGCTCCGGCAATGAAACGCGCAGTTTCTGCGTTAGTCGCTGGTTCGTTTGATTCAGGAAGTTTTGGGGTATTCAGTTTTAAAGCCATTTTTTGATCTCTTTAATCAGGACACTATAACGAATGTCTTTATAGTGTATTTACAATGTAAATATTTATTGTTAATTTACTGAATTTATTAAACAATTCCTAATTCCATACCAACTAATTCGAGCTGTGCTTTTGCATTGTTAAGGCTGGAAGCACGAGCTACATCATGCACCCCTGCCCCTTCGTTACATGCGTTTTCGAATACATCCAACTCGGCTATTCTTGTCTTTAATGGTTGAATCCAGATGCTGTCTGAACGGAGTATTTTGTCTAGTTCTATGGCTTTCTGTGTGTGACGTGGTTTGCTTGGATTAATGCGCGTCATTAATACCCACGGTTGAAGATTTCCATTAGTCTTTTGAGCTATTCTGACTTTTTCCGTTACGCTTGTTAGGGTTTCACTTTCAAAGTCAGATGAAGGTTTTACCAGTGTAACCATGATGTCTGATACGGTCAGAGCGCTACGGAACTCATGGCTATCATGCCCTGGACAATCCACGATCAGTACTTCACAGAGTTTGCTTAGGCGGCTTATCTCCTTGGTTACATTCCCGTATGCCTCATGCACAGGGACGGGTAACAGGCCATTTGCCTGACGCTTTTCACTCCAACTGAACATGTCTTTGTTTTTGTCTGTTTTCAGAACGATAACCGACTTGCCTTTGTTTACAAGCATAGAGGCCGTATTAGCTACGTAGGTGCTTTTCCCAACACCGCCTTTGTCTGATACTACCAGTAAAATTTTACCCATTTGAGGCCTCATATTATTTACGTTGTAAAGATGGTATAAAGATATATCTGTCTTTACAGCATCTTTATACACCGAGCGCTTTACTATGTAAAGACGTTATAAAGACTTTATAGTATTTACATAGTAAAGCAATAGTAAATCACGAAATGTCTTTACGTGTGATTTACAATGTAATGATTGATGTGTCTTTACAATGTTAATTGTATGTCTTTATGATGTTTATCGGTTACAACGTAACAAAAAATGGGAAACTGGCGAAAATGGAGCTTAGGACATAAATTCAAGGCGAAAACAGGTGTGTTGCAAATATGTTAATGGTTGGTCGGTTAAGCTAAAATTTGATGATCAGTTATGTATGCCAAAAAAGAATGAAATCGCCGGATTGAGCTTGGTTTTTGAAGGTTTCGTAGTAGATATATGGTTTGGCTGCTATAAAATTATCAAAAGTCGGCAATTTAACATATTGTATCTTACCCGTACCGATTTCTGAGGGCTTGTCAGCAACTCTTTGGCTGAGGTGGTGGCTGATAAAACATTTATATGAATGTTGTAACTAAAGTATGTTTTGTTAAAAGCCGAAGGTGGTTAGCCTCCGGCTTTAGCTACGTTTCCGTCACCATCAGAAGAAGATGCGGATCAGTTCTAAAAGTGCGATTAACACTTTTAGAACCATGATTGCTTTATCGATAAAAGCGCCCATGCGTTTCTCCATAAATGGAGAGAGAACACCGCTGCTCGCTCTTACACTGCCTGTTACAACGGTTTCTACACGGTCAGTTATAGGTAGTTGCCCCATTCCCAGTCGAAACGCAACAAAGTGACCCACTGGCCAGACCCGGGTAAAATCACCGTTCTGGCCATACTGGAGAGCCTGTTGCATGCAGGGAAAACATCTGACTCAGAAAGAACGGTTCTACATCGAAAAGCGGCGTGGTGAAGGTGTCAACCAGGCTACCATCGCCAGAGAGCTTGCTCTGCCTCCCTCGACCATCAGTAGGGAACTCAGACGCAATACCGACACCACTTTCAATGGTGTCTACTGCTGTAGAAGGGAGGACACTCTGGCCCGGAGACGCCGTCATAAGCCTCTGCCAGAAAATGCTTTTCACCAGCTGGAGCCACACATTCAGGACTTCATTAGGTAGAAGCTTTCCACTCACTCTTCACCTGAAATCATCAGTGGCCGTTTGCCCCTAGAATTCGGTATATCTGTCAGAAAAAATACGCTCTATCGCTATATCCTGCAGGAGAGACAGGCTGGCGGGGAGCTATATCAGCAACTTCCTCATCGGGGAAAACGTTACAGGTACCATACCGAAAACCTCAAACCAGGCTCTATTCACAACCGTGTTGGCATTGAGCATCGCCCAGCTCAAGCCGAGCTTAAACAGGAGCCTGGCCACTTCGAAATTGACACTATTTTTGGCAAAGACCAGAAGTCATTCCTGTTAACCATCGTAGATAAAGCATTGAAAAACTTCATCATTCGCAAACTGCCTAATAAGCGCGCGGAAACTGTGGTTGCTGCTTTCAGGGACATTGAAGCCAATACCTTTTGCAAGTTTAAGACCCTAACAGCTGATAACGGCCCTGAATTCGCTCTGCACGAGCAAATGACTCAAATCACAGGGGCGCAGGTCTACTTTGCCCGTCCTTATCATTCCTAGGAGAGGGGCTTGAATGAGCACACCAACGGGCTGATACGACGTTTTTACCCAAAGGGAACAGACTTCAGTCAGGTCAGCCATCGTAAGATGGCCGAACTCGAACACATACTCAATACAAGGGGCAGAAAATCGCTGGGCTATCATTCCCCCAATGAGGTATTTTTAACGCACTTACTGGTGGCATAAGCCCCTACCGTTTTGTTGCGTTTCGACTGGGAATGGGGCCATATGCTGCATATACTGGAAAGCGACTGATGCAGGCTTACCCGTTGCGGCACCGTCGCCGACGGGTCTGATGACGCTGTGCGCGCAGGCACCTTGTCTGCCATGTGGTCACCCTAATTGTGTCTACCAATATTGTTTAATTATAGCGGAATGTGAAACTTAACTGAATGTAATATAAGGTTTTTTACATTTCATTCAGGCGCGCGAGCAGTGCGCAGCGTGACTTCAGATGCGTCGCTAGCGACGCATGCCGGCGGAAAGAATGTCACATAGGATGTTGTAGCCACTCCCGCCGGAACGCCCGGCGTAGCCGGTTACGGCTTGATAGAAATCACCTATCGATACCTTCGCCCTGCAAAGCTAAATTTGTTTACTATTACTATAAGGTTTATGTGCGCGGCCGGAGTGGTCACGGCAAGGCCTTTGGCCGTAGCCGGGGCGTATCTCCGCGTTATGCGCCGTAGGCGCTTACGAGCGTGTACTCGAGTCTTCCCGCTATAGATTTCAGAAGCCACGCTGAAGGTAGTTACAACATCCATTATAAAAGCGGCACCGTTCCCCGGCCTTTGGCCGGGGGGCGGCGCGGCTTTTGCAGTGGTGGGGTTTGGCGCTGAGGTTCCAGAAGCGGTGTTTCATCGGTTGCACTTTTATGTATGTTGTAACTAATACTTAATGCCCGCCGTTTTATGGCGGGAGGTGCTTCTGTTTTTACGAAGCTTCACCTGACGTTTGGGTTTATCTGGTG